>JALHQU010000108.1 GCA_022841795.1 Fimbriiglobus sp. | reverse complement strand
AGGTCGGCCAGCAGGCCGGCCGCCTTCGGGTCGGCCGCCGCCGCCCGCGCCGCCAGCCCCCGCCGGGCGGCCACCTGGGCTAGCGCCGCCTTCGTGTCCCACACGTGGGCGTACACCTCGGCCGGCTTGCCGCCCCGCCCAAGGGCCACGTCCAGGTACGCCTCCCGCACCCCGGGGAAGGTGGCCACGAGGGTGAGCGCCGCCCCGTCCGCCCCGGCGGCGGCGTACGCCTCGCCCAGCCGCCGGAACATCCGCAGCGCGTCCAGCAGCAGCCGCTCCGCCTCCGCCAGGTCGCCGCACGCATGGGCGACGGACGCCAGGCTGGTGAGCGTGTTGGCGAGGGCGACCGTCTCCCCGGCTCCGAGCAACCGCTTCCGCATGTCGAACGACTGTTGGTACAGCTTCTTCGCCTCGGCCAGGTCTCCGCGAGCTTTGACCGCCGACCCCAGGTTGTTCAGCCCGTCCGCCACCTCGATCCGGTCCTTGTCGCCCACCACCCGCCGGGTCATGTCCAGGCTGTCGCGGTACAACTTCTCCCCCTCCGCCGCCCGCCCCTGCGTCCGCACGGCGACGGCCAGGTTGTTCAGCAACCGGGCCTTGGCCAGGTGGTCCCCCTTCAGCAGCCGGTCCGCCGCTTTGATGGCGTCGGACAGTATCTGTTCCGCGTCCGCCGCCCTACCCAACTGCGTCAGCACCTGTGAGTGGTTCCCCGCCATCACAACGGCCGGGAACGTGTCTCGGCCGTTCGCCAGCCGCGCCTGCATGTCCCGAGCTTCCCGGAACGTAGGGTCGGCCTGGGACAGTTGCCCCCGCTGCCACAGCACGTCGGCCAAATTGTTGAGCCCGATGACGATGTCCGAATGATCTCGCTCACCGATGACTCGTTTCTTCATCGCGAGTGCGGCGCGGGCGACCGTCTCCGCCTCGGCCAGTTTCCCGGCGGTGCGGAGGAGCTGCACCTGCATATCCAGCCCGTTCGCCACGTCCTGGTGGTCCCGGCCGGCGTGCAACTGCTTCCAGATGTTCAGCGCCTCGCTCAGGTGCCGCTCGGCCTCGGCGAACCGGCTTTGTGCGGCAACCACGTTCGCGAGGTTGCACAGCGCGATGGCCATGTCCGGATGGGCCAGCTTGGGGTGAGATCGACGGTAGGTATCGACCACTTCGGCGAACGACTTCTCGGCGTCGGCCAGTCTGCCCGCCCGCTGGTAAACGACAGCCATACTGTTCAGGCTGTGCGCCAGTTCCGGGTCCGGGTCCCGTTTCGACAGCCGCTTCCGCATGTCGTAGGCCTGCTGGTGCAACCGCTCGGCCTCGGCGTAGTCCCCCCGATCCATCCGGAAGATGCCGTAGTTGTCCAGCGCCTTGGCGGTGTCGGAGTGGTCCCGCTTCCCGTGTACCTCCTGGCACACGACGACGGCCCGGGCGTAGCACTCCTCTGCCTCCTTCATCTCCCCGAGGTCTTTGAGCACGACAGCCAAGTTGCTCACTGCGTTCGCCAAGCCGGCGGTGCCCTTGCCGGGCGACAGCCGCTCGTGCATGGCCACGCTGTCCCGGAGGGGCTTCACCGCCTCCTTCGGTTTTCCCGCGCTGTGCAACACGCTACCGAGGTTGCACAGGCAGTTCGCCGTGTCGAGGTGGTACTTGTCCTTGTTCATGCGGTTCAACATGGCCAGGGCGTCCCGGTAGTGCGGGACGGCGGCGGCGAACCGGTTCGCCTGCTTGTTCGCGTAGGCGAGCAGGAAGTGCGCGTCCAGCACGTCATCGTGGTCTTCGATCGGGTGCAGTCGGCGGGCGATGGCCAGCGATTGCTCCAACGCGTTGATCGCCTTGTCCGGCTTGGTCGGCAGCAGGAACTCGGCGGACAAATTGAGCTTGGCCCGCTCCTGGGTCAGAGTTTTCCGCTCGTCGGCAGTGAGCGGCTTGGGCGGGTCGGCGGAGACGGCGAGCGCGGCGGCGAGCAGGAGAAGGCCCATGAATCCACTCCTCGGACGAGGGACGGGAACGGTTGCCTCACTTGTTGGTGTCAGCCGGTTGATTTCCTAGGCGGGCGAAGGTGATGGCGCGGCTAAACGTCGCCGAGTGGCCGATCCGCTTGCGGAGTAGTTGCTGTTGGGCCGCGGGGTCACTGTCGGCGAGCGGCCCACCGAACTCCGGCGCGCGTTTGGCGTCCGCCTTCAGTATGTCGAAGTCCTCGAACCAGATGCGGGCCTTCTCGCCGCGGAACGGGAGCGGTTTCAGGCCGGCGAACCACTCGCGGATCTGGCCGTCCGTGTTCGGCAGCGGGTCCGGGCGGGCGATCATCAGGATCGTCTCCATGCCGGCCGTCGTTCCGCCTACCTTCCAGCGATTCCCGTCCGGATCGTACAGTGTGAGTTCGGTCCGCGTCTGTTCGGTCGCCGGGCGGGTGTCCCAACTCAACGGCTTCCACGGGTACATCGGGTGCAACTGGCCGGTCTCGTCGAACCAGAACAGGTACAGGTAGGCCGCGGGCTGAATCGTCGCTTCGATGACAAACATTGCGCCCGGCTTGAGCGGCATGGCACGGGGGTCGTGCAGTCGAAGCGTTTCTATTCCTCCGTCATCGAGATCCCGGCGCACGAGGATGTCCACGCTGCCGGTGTACTTCACCGGAGGAGTGGCTTGCCCTGGCGCGGTGGGTGTCGTCGGGGCCATGACCGGGTTACAGGTGCGGACCGACACCAGCAGGGCCGCGACGAGGGCGACGACCCCCACCCCGCTGGCGACGAGCAGCCGACGGCGGCGGGCCGGCTTGGGGGGAGGCGGTTGGGGCGTGGCCGTCGTCGCTCCGGCGGCCTCGATCGCTCGCAGGGCCGCGGCCACCTCCGCGGCGGTGCGCGGCGTCCGCTCGGCCGGGTTCTTGGTCAACAGGCGTGAGATCAGGTCGGCGAGCGGAACCGGCACGGTCGGGTTCAGTTCCCGCACCGGCTTCGGGGTGGCGGTGGCCAGGGCGTGGAGTATTGCCATGATGGACCCGCCGGCGAACGGCTTGCTGCCGGTGGTCAACTCGTACAGCACGCACCCCAGGCTGAACAGGTCCGCCCGGTGGTCCACCGGGTCGCCGGCCGCCTGCTCCGGGGCCATGTACGCCGGCGTGCCGAGTACCGCGCCGCTGTGCGACAGCTTCCCGTCGTCCGGCACGTCCACCGCCCGTGCCAGCCCGAAGTCGAGCACCTTCACCGTGCCCTGCTCCCCCGCCAGCCACACGTTCCCCGGCTTCACGTCCCGGTGCATCAGCCCCACCGCGTGCGCCGCCGCAAGCCCCTCGGCCACCTGCTGGCCGATCCGCAGCACCTCGGGCACGGGCAGCGGCCTTCCGTTTTCGCGGGCGAGGCGGGTCGCGAGTGATTCCCCTTTGAGCAGCGGCATGACCAGGTACGGGGCGCCGGCGTCCTCCCCGACCGCGTGGATGACGGCGACGTGTTCGTGCTCGACCGCCGCTTGCGCCCGTGCCTCCCGCACAAACCGCCCGCGGGCGACCGGGCTGGCCGCCACCCCCGGCAGCATCACCTTCACCGCCACCCGCCGGTGCAGGGCCGGGTCCTCGGCCTCCAGCACCCACCCCATCCCGCCGCGGCCGAGTTCGCGGACCACCCGCATCCCGCCGACGGCGGCGGGCGGGGCGGGGTCGTCGGCGGTGGACGCCGGCGTGTCGGCGGACGTGTCCCCGCTCCGGGCGGGTGTGGACGTTTCGTCCGGGTCGTACCGCAGGCGGCGGAGGGCAGCCCGGACTCCGTCGGCCAGATGGGGGGCGTCGGCGCACACCTCCTCAACGCTGAGCCGCCGGCCCCGTTCCCGGGCCTCCTCCCACCGCGCCACCCGACCGGCTACCAGCGAATCCAGGTCCACGATGTCACTCGCCCAACACGGGTTCGACTCACGATCGCCCGAGTGTACGGGGCCATCCACGGGGTGCAAGCGAAATTCCGGGATAAGGCGTATCGCTTCAGCCGCCACCTGCCGCAGAGGAGGGTGACAGGGGGCCAGTCGCCCCCGCAACCCAGAACGGCCGACACCGCTCGGCCACCACCGGAGGATACGACCATGTTCCGCAAACACATCCTGACCACCATCGCCGCGACTGCCGCCTTTGGGTTCAGCCAGTCGGCACGCGCCGACGGTATCGGTGGCGTCGCCGGTACTGTCGGCGGCAAGATCTCGGGCGGCTT
Source organism: Fimbriiglobus sp. (assembly GCA_022841795.1). GTDB lineage: Bacteria > Planctomycetota > Planctomycetia > Gemmatales > Gemmataceae > JALHQU01. Next base: position 18,722 of record JALHQU010000108.1, on the reverse strand, counting down.
CAAAGAGGGAGTGAAACGGACGGGGCAGGGTGTCAACGACCTCGCTCGCGACGGCCGAGAGGTGCGAGACCAGGCCGTCGATCAGGCGGAAAAGTACCGTCGGCAGGCTCAGGAGGCGATCGACCGCTTCAACCAACTCCGGCGAGACGTCGACAACCTGATGAGCGAGTACCAGAAATACGAACGGCTGGCCAAAGGGGATGACGCCCGCCTGCGGGCCGAGGCGTACCGGCAACTCCAGAACATGGGGGTGATGGGGAGCAACCAGCGGGACGTGCAGGCGAACATGACGCGGGGCCTCGCGCTCGTCATCTGGTCGAGCCACTTCGATCACGTCGAACAGCAGAAGTTCGCTACCGCATTGGCTGCGTCGGTGGCGAGTGGGAACCCGGGGCCGGCGCTCACGTACGTGAAGCAGTTCGCGGCGGAGTCGAAGAAGACGGTGCTGGACAACCTGAAGAATGCCCCGCAGCAGGTGCGGAAGAAGGTGGAGGCGGAGTTCGAGAAGATGCTGGTCGCCGCGCTGGACAAGGCGGTGAACAAGGGGCAGCCGCTGGAGCTGCGGTTCGAGGGGGTGTCGCTCACCGTCGGCCTGGCCACGTACAACCACTGGTGCGATATCCGTTTCAAGTGGCCCGAATTGGTACCCACCCGGCAAATCCTCGGGGTCCAACTGTACGAAATCCGGATGAAGGATGGGGGTGGTCGGATCCCGCTGCCGAACACGTACCAGCCGTACGCCCGCGTGCAGGTGAAGTACTCGTCCCGGTGATCCGGGGTCCAGCCGCGGGCGGAGCAGGTTGCTCCGCCCGCGGGTTTTTCATCCCGCCGCGGTCATCGGGTATTTCCGCACTTCGCATATCGCGTCGTCCGTCCTCAGCCGCAGAGAGGGATAAGCGGGGCAATTGCCCATGCGACCCAGGCTCGGTCCAACACGCCGGCTCACCCCTCGGAGGATGATCATGAACCTGCGAACCTTTCTCGCCGCGTCACTGGCCGCGGCGTTCGTGTCTATGGCCTCCCCCGTCGCGGCCGTGCGGGCAGACGACGAAACCCCCGACAAGAGTTTCCTGGTGCCGGTGCCGAAGGCGACCCCGCCCAAACCGAAGCCCGAGACCGACCGATCCTCGGTCAAGTCCGCGGTGGAGTCGACGGGCGGAAACGTCTACTGGGCGGCTCGGGAGTGGAGCCGCGAAGAGTACGAGACTGTCAGCCGACTGATCGCGGGCGGCGAAATGCCGCAATCGACTCAAGAACTCGTGACCACAATCGCCGGGCGATACGGCAAGTCGGTGTCTCCAAAGCTGACCCGGTATCTGCTCCTCGGCGGCGAGTACGACCTCGGCTGGGCGAAGGTGCAACTGGGGGTCGCCGAGTACCACCACTGGGAGACGGAGTTCGTAGTGACGCCGCGCTCATTCCCTACCCCCATGGACCGCGTGCGCCCCACCCCAAAGCCGGTGAAGAAATACTTGCCGAACAGCTACCAGGCATACCTACGGGTGAAACTGCTGCCGCCAGACGTAGAGGTGTTCGACGCCGAGCACGCACAGGGCCGTTGCCTCGGCTACCTCGCCGGAGACGGGGTGAAGGACTTCAAGTCGCTCGCCGGGTGGGAGGACAAGATCGCCTGCGTCGGCATCCCGAAAGCAGGGGTGCGGGTCCGGCTGTACGAACACGCCGACCGGGGCGGGCGGGAATTGGTGCTGGACCGGCCGGGGTTGTACAACCTGGCCGACCATAACTTCCACGGCATCGTGTCGTCGTTGGTGGTGGAGAAGAAGTGACGCCGGGATTGTGACGTGACTCGGGTGCGGCCCCGCACGCGCGTCTGATCACAGCCGACTCGCCTCACCCCAGTGGGTCGGTGGCGAGCGGCGCGTGCGAGCGAATCATCCGGAGGGGGTTCACCACCCCTCGTTCCGAGAGCCAATCGATTGCAACCTCTCGCAGCCGCCTTCCCTCTTCTCCGTCGGTGAATTCGCCTTGTCGATACCGAACTGCGGCGGCGAATGCCCCGAGATCTGCGGCCTGCAAACGATCCGCGGCCGCGGCGAACAGTTTCGCACTGTTCGCCGCGGTACGTGATGCCTGAACACAGGCTCTGACCATCGCCCCGAGAGCTTGACCCCAGGGTGCCGTTTCCCCTCCCAACATGCGTCCGTCCCGCTCCGCCGACCGCAACAGCCCGGCATGATCCGCCGTACAAGCCGCTTTGACGGCGCTGCGGGCGCGGAGTTGGAGGAAGTCAATCCTGACCTGCTGAACCCGCCACAGCATGACCCGTCGGTAGATCGCCTCCCGATCACGGATGCAGTCCCATGCGGCCGTACCGTCAGAGCGGTAAAGGTGTGTCAGCACCTCAGCGTGAAGCGCGTTGTGATGCTGGACGTGGAAACTGCTTTGAGACCATCGCCCGATCGCTGCCCGGATTTCATTCAGCGCTCGGTCATGCTCGCCCGCGGCGAGGCGCACGTGACCGCCCGCGTGCGGCGGGTCCGTGAACTGGTCGGCACCGCTCGCCGGGTGTTCGAGCTGGGTTGGCGGGTGAAGCGGGCCGCTGTGGTCGGGCTGGGGGTGGCGACGGCGGTGCTCGTCGCCTGCCAGTTCAGCCACGCCGCCGCTTCCGCCCTGGCCGCCGCCGGCACCGGGCTGATCGCCGCCGCCCTCCACCTGGGGGTGTGGCTCCGCCGCACCGCCCGTCAACTGTTGATCGCATCAGACTGACCTTCCCTGGTCCGGGCCGCCCCGGCGGCCCGGACCAGTACCCGACCTCTTTTAGCCCTCGGTCGCGTCGCAGCCCGGGCCGATCGTCGCATAGAACCGCCCAGCCTCCCGGTGGTCAGGGGAGTACTTGTCGGGCGACATGTCCACCGGTCTACTGTTGCTGTACGGGCTCGTGCACCCGAACCTGGCGCGAGGGGAGTCTGTCACTCGGCCGGGCCAGCATGTGGCACCGCAATCGGGGGTGAGCCGGGTCCGCCGCCGTCGGCGAACCCGGACTCATTCACTCCTCCACCTCGACCCCCCACAGCTCGAACAGCCCGGCGGCCCGGATGCGGACCGTATCCCGGCCGTTTCCGCCGAACACCCGCACCCGGTCGAACACCCCGTGCAACTCGATCCGATCGTCGCCGTTGTCCCCCTCCACATCCAGCCGGAGGGCAGAGGCGGCCGACGTGACGCGAATGGTGTCGTTCCCGTTCCCGCCGCTGATCGCCCCGGCCGGCAGCACCGTACTCCCGCCGTCGTTCCAGCCCGCGGCGAACGACAGGCTGAACTGGTCGTCGCCGTTCCCGCCCCAGGCGCAGGACACCCCGTCCGAATCGTTCAGTTCGTCGTTCCCGTTTCCGCCGTCCAACCGATCGAGGAATCCAGTTCCGCCGTCGATCGCATCGTTCCCGTTGCCCCCTTCCAACTCGTCATTCCCGTCGCCGCCCTGAAGCGTATCGTTCCCATTCCCTCCCAGGAGAGTGTCATTCCCACTACCGCCCCGGAGGGTGTCGTTCCCGTTCCCGCCGTCCAGCCGATCGTTGCCCGCCCCGCCGTCGAGCAACTCGTTCCCGTTCCCACCCTCCAGTTCGTCGTTGCCGCCCTCGCCGTACACCTCCACCGGGCGGGACGACACGTCGATCTCTACCTCGTCGGCCCCGTCACCCGCGAACACCAGCACCCGCCCCGTCGGCACCAGCAGGCGATACTCCACGCCGTTCAACTCGACCTCAATGCTGGAGCCGGACTGTTCGACTTTGATCTCGTCGTTGCCGGCCGTGCCGAACACATACAGGTCGCCGTTGTGGACGAACAGGTTCCCGACCCGGACGGTGAGCGTTGCCGCCGGGCCGGCCGCTCCGTCCTTGTCCTCGGCCACCACCCGTAGGGTGTGGAACCCCGCGGCGGAGAAGGTGCGGGTCACCTGCACCCCGGACGGGCCGGACACCACCTGGTCGAACACGCCGTCGTTGTCCCAGTCGATGAGGAAGGTGAACCCGGCCGCCTGGTCCACCGCCGACGGGTCGGCCGCCGTCAGGGTGAAGGTGAGCGGCTGCCCGATGATCGCCACGGTCGGCCCGGTGACGCCGGTGGCGGTCGGGGCCAGGTTGCTCACCGGCAGGGTGGTCAGGCACGAGGTGAAACTACCGTCCTTGTCGATGATGTAGCCGCGAACGACCCGCGACGGGTTGTCGAGCGCCGGCACGCTGGCGGTCGCGCGGGTGCTGGCCGCGGAGTAGGTCAGGCTGCCCACGTCGATGGTGCCGTCGTCGTCGAAGTCGTAGGCGTACCGCAGGCCGGCGACCGTGTCGGCGGCGGACGGGTCGGACGCCCCGGTGAAACTCACACTCCCGCTGCCACCCTCGCTCACCCCGCCGCCGTGCCCGAATGTCGCTGTCGGGGCGACGTTCGACACCGTCACCGTCAACTCGTCCCACAAGGTGGTGGTGCTGGCCGTGGCGGTCACCCGCACCGTGTACACCCCGTTGTCGGCGTAGCGGTGGGTGTTCGTCAGGCGGTACGTCCCGTCCACCAACTGGAGTTGGCCCGCCTCCGGGGCGGAGCCGTCGCCCCAGTCGATCGTGACCGTCAGCGTGGACGGGTCGCCGCTGTAGGTGATGCGGACGTCGGGCAGGCCGGTCAGGGCACCCTCGGCGGCGGTGCGGTCAGGGCCGGCGTCCACGGCCAGCGGGGCCGGCACCACGATCACCGTGTCCGGGGTCGCCGGGGCGTCCTCGACGTGGCCGACGTGGTCGGTGGCGACGGTGTAGAAGGCGTAGGTGTGGCCGCGGATCACCGTCACCGTGTGGGTGGTGGCGGTGGTGTCGGACAGGATGGGCACCCACGCCCCGCCGTCCTGCGAGACGAACAGGTCGTACCCGGCGATGCCGGAGCCGTTCGCGTCGTCCGCCCCGGTCCAGGAGACGGTGAAGGTGCCGGACGGGGTGGTCGGCGGCAGGGCCGTCACCTGACTCGTCGGCCCGGCAACATCCAGGGTGTTCAGCACCTGCGGCGTGTCGATCGGGTCGTTGTCGTCGAAGTAAATCTTCGCCCGGTTGGTGATCGCGGTGCCGGAGGGTAGGCCGGCCCGCGGTCTGACGCGGAAGCTGACCGACCCCTGGCCGCGGCCGGTGCCGTCTTCGGGCGCGAGGATGCCGAGGAGTTGGTTCTCGGGCAGCCAGCCGGTGGCCGGGTCGATGGCTCGCAGCCTCAGCGTGAACGTCCGCGTGTCACGGTCCAGGTCGGCCAGCACGGTGACGACGACGGTCGAGCCGTTCATCACCATCGCGTAACTGGTCTCGTAGTGGCTCAGCCCCCGCGGGATGCGGATCCGCTGGTTGGCGAAGACGATCTCGTCGAGTTCAAACGTGTCGAGGTCGAGGTCGTCGTCCAGGATGTCGGTGACGAGGATCTCGCGGGCCGGGCCGGTGGCGTCGGACAGGTTCTCGAAGCGGACGGTATAGGCGAGTGTTCCATTGGCCTGAACGAAGGCCGCGTCCCCGGACCCCGCCGGGGCGAGTTTGTCGTTCGGATCCCAGGACCGGCGGGCAAGATCTGCAAAATATTGGTAAGCATTCCAAAATGGTGGCACCACATGCTTAATGTAAATGTACTTCCAGTAGAATGGGTCTAATGGTAACGGTGGCTCAGGCCAATTTCCCAAGAGCAAATCGACGACCTCACCGATATCTTCGCCAGGTAAGTTGTTTGGAAATGAGGGAGGTAACCCCTCAAGTAACGGGATAGAGAATCCCAGTAAAGTCGTTGAAGCTGCGGCAACTGCGGGAACCCAGACAGGGAATGTGTAGAATGCGGTGGCCGCGACTACTCCGACACCGACCACGGCAGCTACACTACCCCCGGTGATCAACCCGACTTTCTGGCCGTCTGTCAACTCGTCCCATGAAAATAGACCAGTGGCGTCAATGCGGGTTACAGGCGAATTGTTCGTATAGCCGTAGAGCAAGATGCCACCAAGAGACCCGATTGGATCATGTTGTGTAAACCTGCCATGCACGGATGAGTAGTACCTCGCCCGCATGAACTCCAAGCCGTTGGCCTCGTTCATCACGCCGTACTCGCCGACGTACTCGAACGGGTTGGCCACGGTCTCGGACTTACCCAGCGACACGCCGAACGGGTCGTAGGCGTAGCTGTTCAGCACCACCCCGCCGGTGCCGGTCAACTCGCTCGTGTGACCGATCGCCTGGAACGTGTAGTACGCCGACCCGCTCCCATCCGTCCGCGACAGCAGCCCGTACCCGTGGTTGTACCGGGCGATCAGGGCGCCTGTGCCGTCGTACTCGGCGGCCACGTTGCCCAGCCCGGTCGGGTCGATGACGTACCGCGTGGTCTGGCCGTCGTGCGTCGTCGCCACCCGGTTGCCGAGGGCGTCGTAGGCGTACGCCCAGGTGCCGTCCGGCCTGCTCACCCCGACGAGCCGGTTCTCCACGTCGTAGGTGTAGGTCGTCGTGACTCCGCCCGCGGTCTGGCTGACCAGGTTGCCGTCGGCGTCGAAGGCGTAGGTCACCCCGCCGACCTGCGTGTACTGGTTCAGGTCGTTCGTCGTGTAGGCGGTCGCCGTGCCGTCGTCGATCACCTGCCGGCGGTTGCCCGCCGCGTCGTAGTCGTACACCACCACCCGCCCGTCCGGGTGCCGGACGGTGGTGAGCTGGCCGAGCGCGTCGTACCCGTAGTCGAACCGGCCGGCGAGGGTGGTCATCGAGGTGCGGCGGCCGGACACGTCGTAGGTGTAGTCGAACCGCGACAGGACCGAGCCGTCCGGCCTGGAGTTGACCAGGGTCAGCACGTTGCCGGCCGGGTCGTAGGCGTAGGTGGTGTACACGCCGTTGCCGAGCGTCTTCTGGAACAGCCGCCCCGCCGCGTCGTAGTCGTAGTTGACGATCAGGTTGCTCGCCCCGTCGGTCATGATGTTGAGCCGGCCGATGCCGTCGTACTCGTAGTTCTCGACGTGGCCGTCCTGGTCGGTCCGCCTCGTCCGTCGCCCGGCCGAGTCGTACTCGAACGCGAACCACTTCCCGTCGGGGTAGTCGATCCGCGTCAGCCGGTCGGTGAGCGGCTGGTAGGTCATCGACGTGATCTGGACCGCCGTCCCGGTCTGGTCCACGGCCGCGGTCAGGTTCCCGGCCGTGTCGTACTGGTACTCGTAGTCGAGGAAGGTGGTGGTGAGGTAGTCTTTCGTGAGCACCTGCCCGGCCGGGTTGTAGCTGTACGCCACCACCTGCCCGCGGCGGTTCGTCGCGGTCAGGACGTTGCCCACGGCGTCGTAGGTGAAGTCCTCGTGCGAGCCGTCCGCGTAGGTGATGCGGGTGAGGTTGCCGCGGGTGTCGTACTGGTAGCCGATGCCGTTGCCGCGGGCGTCGGTGAACCCGGACAGCCGGTTGAAGTCCGGCTCGTAGGAGAAGGACGTTTCCAGGTTGAGCGCATCGCGGATGCCGGTCAGGTTGCCTCTGCTGTCGTAGGCGTAGCGGTACTGCTCCCCGCCGGGGCCGCCCAGGCCGCTGAACTGGAACTGCGAGTCGTACCCGAACCCGACGACTCGGCCTGCGGCGTCGCGGACCTGGGCAAGCTGCCCGCCGACTCCGAAGAACAGCTTCGTCGGCCGGTTGGTGGCGTCGGTCACCGTCACCTCGCCGGCGGTGCCGTAGGCGAAGGTGACGCGCTCGGTGTTGCCGTCCTTCTTGGTCTCGGTCAGCCGGCCGCGGGCGTCGTAGGCGAAGTAGTCGTGCGTGCCGTCGGCGTGGGTGACGGACAGGAGGGCGTGGCTCGTCGGCTCCGGCAGGTCGCCGATCAGGTCCGAGCTGTTCCTGGAGTTCATCACGACGAACGGGCGGTGCGTGCGCGGGGCGTAGGTGTACGCCGTCACGCGGCTGCCGGGGGCCACGACGCGGACGAGGTGATCGCGTGCCGCGTCGTACTCGTAGGTGGTGACCCGGTCGTCGCCGGCGCCCGGCCCCATCATGTCGGTGAGGGAGATGAGGCGAGCGGGCGTGCCGGAATAGCCGAGCAGCAGTTGCCGTCCGTTCGAGTGCGTGACGCTGGTGAGCAACCCGACCGCGTACCCGAGGGTGATCCGGTTGCCGTTCGTGTCCTGGACGAAGTCGAGCCGGCCGTCGGTGCGGAACTGCCAGAGGGTCTGGTCGGACTCGACCAGCCGGAGCACGCCGGCGGCGAGCGTGAGCCGGCCGTAGTCGCCGGCCGAGGCGGTAAAGGTGCCGTTGGCGTTCTTCGTGAAGAAGCGGTCCACCCCGCCGGGGCCGCGGAGGACCACGTCGCCGTTGGCCTGCACGAGGGCGGTGACGTCCCAGTTGTGGGTCCAGCCCCGGCCCATCACGCCCGTGCGGAACCGCGACACGATGTCCTGGCCGTAGACGCGGCTGAAGGTGAGGGGCAAACCCGGAGCCGCGACCGACGCATCGACCGCGCCGGCTAGGTAGCGGACCGGGTTGAGGGCGGCGGACGCCTCGGCGACGCCGAACCCCCACAGCGCGGCGACTGAACTCGTCGCCTGCCCGATCGACGCGAGGTAGTTCGCGTTCCCCGACATTCGAGTGATGTATTCCGCCCACAGGTTGCCGAAGGTCGGCTGGAGGTTCAGGACGATCGCGTTCCAGGCGTCCTCGGGGATCGACTCCGGGCGACCATTCACCCGGATGCCATTCCAATCGACGACGACGTACTCTTCGTACGCGAGCGGGCTGAACGAGATCGGTGCGGTGGCGCTGAACCCCGTTCTCCCGTGCCGCGGGCGGAAGGTGACGACCCGCTCGGTGGTGTTCGTGATCGGGTTGAAGGAGTACACGACGTACTCGCTCGTGTCCATCGCCGTCAGGCTGCCGAGCGTGAAGTTGACCTGCCGGGCGCCGATGTCCCGCGACAGCCCGACGAAGTAGACCGGGAGTCTGGCGGATTCGCCCGGCTGGAGGAAGCCGGGCGTCGCGGACGAGCCGACGCCGAGCAGTTGCACCGACCCACCGAGACCGTTCGGGAGGGTGCGCGAGGTCTGCACCGCGTTGGCCAGATTCTCGTCGGTGGTGAGCAGGCCGTTCCCGTCCGCCGCGACTTGCAGCAGCGGGGCCGGCATGGCGACGTTACCGGTGTTGCGGTACTCGACCCACAGCGTCTGCTTGATCGGGAACGTGGGGCTGACCGTGCCCGGCACGACCAGGTTGGTCTCCAGCTTGGCGGTGGTCGGCACTTCCAGCCGAAACGCGTCCGCCAGCACCACGGCCACCCCGCCCTTGGTCACGCGGACGGAGAACGTGCCCGCCGTCGTCGTGTGCAAGCCGACGGTCGCAACCAGGGTGGTCGGTGACACGAACCGCACGGGAACGGTCTGACGGAACCCTGTGTCGTTGAAGAACTCGACCGTGGTGGATTCGTCGAACCCCGCCCCGGTGATCGTCACCGACGCGGGCGAGCCGAAGGCGTAGTGGTCCGGCGTGATGCCGGTGGCGAAGAACGGGGCCCGCTCGGCGGTCAGCGTGTACGCGGCCGGGCCAGAGAGGCTGTTGCCGTGGACGAGGACGTAGTACGTCCCGCCGCCGTTGATGCCGGTGAGCGAGATCTCCTGGTCCGGCGTCGGGGTCGCGGAGCGGTGGTCGAAGACCGTTCGCGTCGGGATGCCCGCGTAACTGACCGCCAACTCCGCCACCGCACCCGTCGTTGAGGTGTGCAGCCGCAGTTTGAGGCTCTCCCTGCTGGCGAGGGTGATGGCGTAGTAGTCCGCGCGGTCGCCCGTTGTGAGAGTGCCAACTGCCGGCGGGCCGGCGGTGAGCGGGCGGACCGTCAGCGGCAGCGCCGCGCTGACGATCTGGTTGTTCGCCTCGTTCGTCTCCCGCTCCTGGTTGGCCAGGTCGGACCACACGAGGATGCGGTAGTGGCCCGGCAACCGGCCGGGGATGTTGAAAGTCCCGGACCCGGTGTACGGCTGCCCGGCGGCCAGCCCGCCGGTGTGCCGCACGGTGCCGAGCAGCACGTCCGAGAAGTCCCAGCGGTCGTCGGCGGACAGGTACACCGCGTCCAGCCAGTCGCCCACCAGTTCCACCCCGGTCTCGTTGCGGCCCTGCCACGACACCGTGACCGGGACGCCGGCCACGAGGGCGGTCGGGGTGACGAGGTTGGTCAGCCCGAGGTCCACCGGCACCAGGTTGAACCCGCCGGTGTACAGGTCGTCGGTCGGCTCGCCGAACACGCCGTCGCGGTCGAGGTCGAGCTTGTTGCCGGCCAGATCCCGGACGTCCGGCCCGACCCGCAGGGTGTACCGGCCGGTGAGCGTCTGCGGGGCGAACCCGATGCGGTAGCGATTCAGCCCGATGTGCGTCAGCGACGACACGGCCAGGGGCAAGCCGTCCGGCCGGGTGACGGTGATGTCGGCGGTGGTGAACTGGGCCGGGTCAATCCGCTCGCTGAAGAACACGTCGATGCTGCTGATCGTGCCGCTGATGTCGCCGGCCGGGGCATGCCGGGCGATGCGAGGGCCGACCGTGTCCACGGTCAGGTCAAATGCGTACCCGTCTTGCAGCGGCTCGCCGGGGATGCCGTCGGCGTCCTGGTCGAGGAAGAACCCCTCCACGTCCTTGACCGTGGGCAGCAGGCGGAAGTGGTAGGTGCCGTTCTCCGTCAGCGGGGACGGCAAGTCGATGCGGTACGTGCGGTCGCCGACGAGCGAGATCCCGGTCGGCGTGACGCGGCCGAGCGGGCCGGTGATCTCGAACGCCGCCGGCGGAACCGTCGCGAGGTCGAGGGGCTTGTTCGTCTTGAGGGTGAGGAAGGGGATCGGCCCGGCGAGATAGCCGTTGCCCCGGCCGACGAAGCCGACGTCGAGGCCGGCCGGCTGGTGGGAGCGGACGTGCGTGTGCGGTCGCGCCGGCGAGAGGTACACACTCCCCGGCCCGCCGGGAGTGCCGGAGTGGCCACCCGGAGCGGTGACTCGGGTGAGATCGAACCCGGAGGCGTCGGCCGCGTAGACCGCGACCCTCCCCCCGCCGCCGCCGGCGTTGCTCCCGCCGCCGGCGGCCCGGACCAGGCCGGTGCCCTGTAACCGGTTCACCACGATCAGAACGCTTCCGCCCGCCGCCCCGCCCGCGAAGGACGGCGTCTGCCCGTCCGCCAGGATGCTGCCGTTCAGGGTCAGAACCCCGGCGGCGATCCGCACCACCCCGCCGCCGGCGGAGTCGCCGGCGAAGAACGGGTTCGTGGTCCCGCCGCTGCCGGCGTCGTCGGGGTCGAGCGGATCGCCGTAGAGCGGGACCGCCGACACACCGCCCCGACCGCCGTGACTGCCGCTCGCGTTGACGCCGACCGTGTACGGCGTGTTGCCCGTCGTCCGCCCCGGCAGGTAGCCCTTACCCGTCACGTCGATCCGGCTGTCAGCCGACACGAAGACCGTACCGGCCACGTCGATCTCCAGCCGATACATCCGGGTGGTGGTCGCGGGCAGGTGGGTGAGGACGCCGCCCCCGAGGACGGACAGGCCCGGTGCCACCACCCGGTCCGCCGCGAGCGTCCCGCCCGTGAGGGTGACGGGGAGCGACGAAACCACCGCCCCGTCGACTTGCAGGTGGCCGTTGGTCAGGGTGAGCGGGGCGGTCAGGGTGAGGCTGCCGGTCACCTCCACCCGCCCGCCGGCGACCACCCCGAGCGCGGCGGTCGGCGCGAACGCTCCCGTCAGTTGGAGGACGCCGCCGCCCGTGACGGTCACGGGCGCTCCGAACGCCAGGTCGCCGGCCGCGGCGGTCAACCGCCCGTAGTTTTCGATCGTCAGCCCCCGCCGGAATTCGAGGACCAGTCCGGCGTGCTCCGGCACGACGGTGACGTACCCGACCTCGCGGTCCCCGCGGATCACCACTGCGTCCGGGATCGAGAAGGCGGTCTGTCCGGGCAGCCCGAGCGGGGTGACCCCGCCGCCCTGCCGGTAGCGGCCGTCGAGGATCAAGGTGCCGTGCGACTCGTTCGGGTTTCGGAGGTAGACCGTCCCCGGCCCGCCCGGCGAGTTGGAGTGCCCGCCGAAGGCGGTGATCTTGGTGAGGTCGAAGCCGGTGACGTCCGACGCGTGGACCGCGACCCGCCCACCCCCGCCGCCGGCGTTGCTCCCCCCGCCCCCCCCCGCCGCCTGCACGCTGCCCGTACCGCGCAGGGTGGTGGTGAAGATGGCGATCCCGCCACCGGCCCCCGACACGTCAGCGGGCGTCCCGTTGGCAACGATCTGGCCATCGAGCGACACCTCTCCCGCCGAGATGCGGACCAGGCCTCCGCCGGGAGAGGACGAGACGCTGAAACTGGTGTGACCCCCGCTCCCCCAGTCGTTCGGATTCGCGTAGTCGCCGTACACCGCGTTCGTCGGTCCGCCCGTCGATCCGCCGCGCCCCCCATAACTGCCGCCGCTGTTGACCGCCCCGCCGACGGTGGTGTTCCCCGTCGTCCGCCCCAGCAGGTAGCCGCGCCCCGACACGTCGATGCGGGAGGTGGCGCTGACGATGACCTGCTCGTCCACCGTCAGGTCGAGCTTGTGCGTGGCTGTCGTGGTGTTGGCCGAGTGGGTCAGGACGGCCCCGTTGATGAGATGGATTGCCTTGAAGCGGTGGGCGCCGTCGATCGTGACCGTGGTTCCTTCGACGAGCAGCGCCTGGTTCTCGTAGGTGGTGTTCGACTCGCTAATCGTCGTCGGGGTCGTGAGCGTCACGTCCGCCTGGATGACGAGGGCCGACCCCGAGTAGGTGTCCGCCGCCTCCCCGGCGACGTTATTCTGGTTCTGGTCCATCGGGTTGCCGAGCGTGTCCCGCACGTCCGGGCCGACGGTCAGGGCGTACACCCCGCGGGTGGTGACCGGGGTGAACGTCACCCGCGCCCGGTCCGCCGCCAGTGACGCGACACCGGTGACCGAGACGGCCCCGGCCGCCCCAACGAGTGTGACATCGGCGGGGGCGAACGCCGAGAAGTCGAGCGGTCGGCTGAAGGTGACGTCGACGTGGTCGAAGGTGGCGTTCCGCACCTCCAGGGGGGTGACGGTCGTCACACGCGGCCCGGCGTCCGGGGTGACGCGGTCTTCGAGCGGTTCGCAGCCCAGGCGGGATCGGTGCCCCTGCCGCGACCGGTCAGACCGGGAGGGCCGTGTGCCGGCTGAGTTCAACCAGGACTGAAGGCGGGGCATGAGGGGGAGCATGGGCGGCACTCGGTGGGGGAATCGAAGCCGAATCGGCAATTTGGAGGGGATAGTATCCCGCGGTTGACACTTGGCTCTTGGAGAGATCGTGGGAACCACGCATCTCGACTACCAGTCCGATCCGACGACCTCGCCGCCCGCCGGGGTGCAGAGCGCCCACCACCGGTTGCCGTCCAGCGAAGCGGACAGGGTGCGGACGCTGCCGTCGGCGAGTGCCACCGTCATCCCGGATGTGTGACTGGTCTGCGACAGGTGCGGGTTGCACTGGGCCGGGGTCGGGCGGACCTGGAAGCGTGACGCCGGGCCGACGACCCCCGGCCCGCGGCCGGCGAATCCGAGGGACGTGTAGCCGATGCCCTGGGGGGTGCCGTAGGCGAACAGCGGCATCTGGAACGCGTAGGCGGCCGTCTGCCCCCAGACGCACACCGAGTTGACGCCGTACCCGCCCGGACAGGACGCCAGTTTCTCGCCGAACAGGATGGTGCTGCTGGTGCCGTCGCCGAACGACGACTCGAACCGGGACCGCCCCAGCATGTTCCGATTCACGTTGTCCCCGGCGGCGGGGAGGCCGAACACCTGGTAGTTCGCCCCGTAGCAGCCTGCGCCCCACACGCTCACGTGCCCGTCCGCCGAGACGGTGGGGTCCGACGGGCACACGTACGTCTTGACCGCCGTGAGTCCGGCCGGCGGCTGGCCATCGAGGCGGTATCGGCCGGTGATGCTGTACCGGCCGTCGGTGTCGAGGGCGTACGCGTGCAGGTTCTGCTGTTCCAGGTACGGCAGCAGGTGGTAGAAGACGTTGGTCTCCGCGTGGTGGGCGTGCAGCGGGCTGTTGTAGTTCAGCCACGCCGGGTTCGGCCGGCCGTCGTAGTACCCGCACAGCGGCGGCAACGTCCCGTGCGCGTCGTGGGCGGTGTGGGCGGCTAGGGCGATCTGCTTCAGGTTGTTCTGGCACTGGGTGCGGGCGGCGGCCTCGCGCACCTTCTGCACGGCCGGCAGGAGCAGACCGATGAGAATCGCGATGATGGCGATCACCACCAGCAACTCGATCAGGGTGAACGCCGGGCGGGGGGGGCGGGGCATGGCGGACCTCGGTCGGGCGGGTGGGGCGGGACGCCCCTACCGAGAGACCCGGTCCACGCGAAGAAGTCGGACGCGGATTTTCTGGATTATTTCCGCCGGGATTTACCCAGGGCGGCGAGGCAGCGGTCCACGTCGGCCACCAGCACCGCCCCGTCCCCCCGCCCCCAGTACACGAATCGGCCGTCGCCGGTGAGCATGTTCGGTCGGCTGGTGGTCGCCCGTTCGCCCAGGTCGAAGGTGACGAGCGGGACCGTGCCGCCCACCCGCCACAGCATCACCCCGAACGTGACCTCCGGGTCGACAGACTCCGTCACAAACAGCTCGCCCGCGTCGTCCAGCGTGTGCGCGACCAGTCCGGGATGGGGCAACTCCTCCGTCGCGCGGTCGGCCAGGCGGCACGCGAACGACTTCGACCGCTCGGGTCGATCCTCACGGCTGTTCGCGACCAGCAGCCGACCGCCCTCGGTGACGAACATGCCGCCCAGATTCTTCATCGGGAACGTCGGTGGCGCGGCGCTCGGCGTGCCGGTGTCGGGGTCATAGAGTGCGACCCGGTAGTGCGGACCCAGGCCGGAAGTCACGACCAGGTGAGAACCGCCGGCGTACACCTGGGCCAAATGCACCGGGCCGGAAGGGGCGGGCTGCGTGTACTTCTGGACCGCCTTGCTGTGGGGAAACAACTGCCGGAGTACGAACCGCCCGCTGTCGTTCGCCTTCCACCCCTCGCGTCGGAGTGACCAGGCGCTGCCGTCCGGCTTGGTGAACAGGTTGTCGTTCAGGCCGTCGTCGCTCACCTTCCAGCCGTCCTGCCGGTCGCCGGTCTCCACGGCGTACTGCGTGATGTGCCCCCCCCCGGCGAAGTAGAACGACTTCTCGTCGGTCGCGAACGCCAAATCGGTATTGTCCACCCACTGGCCGGCCGGCACCTGCCACACGTGCCGCAGCCGGCCGCTCGCCCGGTGCCACACGCCCACCTCGAACTGCTGGTTGACCGCCGCCACCCACTCGCGGGACGGGGACAGCCACACCTTCTCCACCCGACCGCCCAGCCCGTGGTAGGTGCGGACCCCGCGGGCGTCGTCCAGCTCGAACACGTCCAGCCCGCTCTCCACGCCCCCGTACTGGTTGAAACTGCTCACCGCCACCCGCCGGCCGTCCGGGGAGAACGCCACCCCGGTGAAGTACGACCGCAGGCCGAACGGGGGCCCGCTCCGGTAGAACTCGAACACCACCCGCCCGGTGGCGACGTCGATCAGCAACGGGGACCGATGCCCGGCCACGACCAGCCGGGTGCCGTCCGGGGAGAAGGCGAGGGCGTTCAGGAAGTGGGAGAACTCGCGGACGGTGTGCGTCGGGGCGTCCGCCTCCAGGTCGTGCAACTGGAGCAGCCCGCCGCTGGTGCCGACGGCCAGTTGCAGGCCGGGGATGCCGCCGCCGGGCTTGCCGCCTACCTCGCGGCGGCTGAACGTCCGCCCGAAGGCGAGGGACTGCACCTGTAGCCGCACCGGCGGCAGGTCGAGTGCCTTCGCCCCGTCGGCGGTGGTGTGCACCGCCACCCGCCCGTCCTTCATCCCCACAGCCAGGTGCCTGCCGTCGGCGGAGAAGGCGAGTGCGGTCGCCGACTCGGCCCACTCGCCCACCACCCTCGGGGCCGTCGCGCCGGTCGGGTCGGTCGCCCACAGCACCGTGTAAGGCTTGTCGTCCGGGTGGGTGCTGACGGCGACGAACCGGGCGTGCGGGGCGAGGGCGGCGGTCTGTGTCCGTCCTTTGGTCGGCAGGTCGAGCACCTGTCGGTCGGTGGTCAGGTTCCACACCCGCACGGCCGACTGCCCGCGGACGGCCCCGAGCAGTTGCACCGGGGTGTCGTCGTCCAGGAACGCCACCGGCCCGGAGCCGGGTTCGGTCGCCTGGGCGGACGGCTGTTCAGCGTTGCCCTCCCACACCATGCCGGGGGTGTACTCGCCGACCTGTTGCCCGTCGGCCCGTTCCCGGATGGCCCGCACCCCGCCGGCGGCCACCCGTTTGCCGTTCGGGCTGAACGCCACCGACGAGAACCCCCGCCGCTCGTCGGGCCGTTGTGGCACGGAGTATCGCACCTGTGTGGTGGCGTCGAGCCCGGTCAGTGCGACCGCCCGCAGGTCATCCAGCCGTGCGCCCGGCTGTCGCGCCTGCATTTCGTTCACTTTCGACAACCACCGTTCCGACCAGGCGATTCGCCCGCGGCCGTTCGGCCGCAGGGTGGCCAACTCGTCCTGCAACTGTCGGAACTCCACCTGTCGCCGGTCCAATTCAGCCCGCTCCGTTGCGGCTGCCGCCCGCTGATCGGCCGAATGCATCTGCCACCCGGTGACCGCCCAGACCAGCGCGGCCGCCAATACCAGGGCCGCGGTGAACCCCTTGTTCCGCCACACCCACAGTCGGAGCGGGCGGAGGGTCCACCACCCCGGCCGCGCGCGGGTGGGTCGCCACGTCTGCCAGCGGCGGAGGTCGTCGGCCATGTCCGCCGCCGACTGGTAGCGGCGGTCCGGCGACTTGGCCAGCGCCTTCAGGCAGATGGCCTGGAGGTCGCGGGGGACGGCGGGGGTGACCGCCCGCGGCGGGCGGGGGGGCGCGGTCCGCACCTCCGCCCGGAGGGCCGGGCCGAGCTGCCGGAATGGCAGCTCGCCGGTGAGCATCTGGTACAGCGTCACCCCGAGGCCCCACACGTCCGACCGCGCGTCCGCCAGCCCGCCGTGCTGCTCCGGGGCCATGTACGCCGGGGTGCCGGCGGGCGGACCGGCGGCCGGGGTCCGCTCCGCCAGCCCGAAGTCGATCACCCGGCAGCCGCCGCCGGCGTCGATCATCAGGTTGGACGGCTTCACGTCCCGGTGGCAGTACCCCTGCCGGTGGGTGTGGTGCAGGCCGTCGCCGGCCTGGGCGAGGGCGGCGGCCAGGGAACGATAGTAGGCCGGCTTCGGGCGGACGGGGGCGGCCGGCGGGCGGGCGGCGGGCGGGGGCGCGTCGATCGCCCGGGTGCGGAGCAGGTCGGACGCCGCCCCGCGGAGGGACGCCGACCCGCCGCCGGGGGTGCCGCCGGTGCGGGCGAGTTCGCCCAGCACCGCGTGCAGGGACACCCCGCCGACGAACTGCATGACTGTGTACCGCAGCCCACCGTGCTCGCCGGTGTGGTAGACGGGCACCACGTTGGCGTGGTGCACCTCGGCCTGCACCCGCGCCTCCTGATCGAACCGGGCGGCCGCGGCGGGTTCCGTCGGACCCGGCCGCAGCACCTTCAGGGCGACCACCCGACCGAGCAGCTCCTCCCACGCCTCGTACACCTCCCCCATCCCGCCGCGGGCGACGAACCGGACGATCTGGTAGCGACCGAGCACGTCGCCGGGACGGAAGCGTGGCGGCGGGGGCGGAGCCGGGACCCCGGACGGTGAAGGAGGCGGGGGCGGGGGCGGAGCCGCACCGAGGGCGGCCGCCAGGGTGAACAGGTCGAGGATGGCGGCCCGGAACTGGGGGTGCCGCGCGGCGTGGTCTCGCACCGCCCGCCCCCGGTCATCGCCTGTCAGTCCGGCGACGGCCTGATCGATGGCGACGAGCAGGTCGCTCGGCGGGTCGGCCGGGTCGGGCGGGGCGGCCGAACTCATGGGAGGCTCTCCCCGGTCAACTTCGCGTACTCCCGTTTCAGCACCTGGAGCGCCCGGAAGTACCGCTTGGCCGCCGCCCCCTCGCTCACCCCCAGGTACTGGCCGACCTCCGCGTGGGTCAGGTCGTCCCGGCTCCGCAACAGGAGCACCTGCTGCTCGTCCCGCGAGAGTGCCCCCAGCGCCTCGGCCAGCTTCGCCGCCTGGTCGTTCCGCTCGGCCTCGGTCGCCGGCCCCGGCCCGTCGGCGACCAGGAATCCCCACCCCCCGACCGCACTCCGCACCGACTCCTCCCGGTACACGTCGCGGAGGCCGGCGGTGGCCTTCTCCCGCTGGTCCAGGAACTCGTCGATCACGATCCGGTACAGCCAGACGAACTCGGACACCCCCCCGCAGCCCGCCTTGAACACCAGCCACCGCCGGCCGGCGACCACGAACGCGTCGCTCACCACCCCCTCCGGGTCGATCCGCCGCACGACCGGCGGGTCGATCCGCCGGCGGACGATGCTCACCAGCCGCTCGCGGTGCTGCTGAAACAGGTGGGCGAGTTCGGCCAACTCGCCCACGGACGACGGGAATCCCGCCGCCGGGATGTCAGCGCTCGTGGACACGGACGGCCCTCCGGGGGGGATGCGCCACCCCACACCATCTAACTGGGGAAGCCCGACAGGGTCGGACGCGGATTTTCGACTTTGTTGGGGGCGAGGACCTGCTCGCCACCGTCGTCCGGAGGGAACTCGGGCGGACGTGGCCCGCCCAGGCGGCCTCGCCGCCCGAGTGCGACGGGCCGGGCCACCCGCCCGGTCCCGCCCGCCGTCACCGCCGCGATC
>JALHQU010000107.1 GCA_022841795.1 Fimbriiglobus sp. | reverse complement strand
GCGAGGCCGGTGACGAACGGCAGGGTGATGAGCGCGACCATCTTGCGGCGGTGGCGGCGGCGGGCGATGCCCGACAGCGACTTCGGGCCGGCCAGCGGGCACGGCTCGGCGGCGGCCGGGTCGCACTCGCCGGCGGCCGCGTGCGGGGCGTGGGCGGCCAGCACCTCGGCCACCTCGGCGGCCGTCTGCACCCGGTCCTTCGGCTCCTTCGCCAGCAGCCCGTCCACCACGTCTTCCAGCCACTCGGGCACGTCCGGGTTCAGCCGGCGGAGCCGCGCGTGCGGGTCGTCGGCCACCCGGCGGAGGACGGCCAGCGGGGTGTTCCCCTCGAACGGCGGCTTGCCGGCCAGCGCCTCGTACAGCACCACGCCGAGGCTGAACAGGTCGGCGCGGGCGTCGGCCTCGTCCCCGCGGGCCTGCTCCGGGGCCATGTACAGCGGGGTGCCGGACACGTACCCGGTGCGGGTCAGCTTCATGTCCTCGGCGGCGCGGGCCAGGCCGAAGTCGGTCAGCTTCAGCCGGTCGCCGCTCTCGATGAGCATGTTCCCCGGCTTCACGTCCCGGTGGATGAGGCCGCTCGCGTGGGCCGCGGCCAGCCCGGCCGCCGCCTGCGCCCCCAGCCGTACCGCTTCCGGCACGCTCAGCTTCGACTGTCGCCGCAGCCGCTGGTCCAGCGACTCGCCGTTCACCAGCTGCATCACGATGTACGGCAGCCCGCTCCGCTCGTCCTCGTTCACCTGGTGGACGGTGACGATGTTCTCGTGCGTGACCGCCGCCGCCGCCCGCGCCTCCCGGCAGAACCGCTGGCGGGCGGTCTTGTTGCTCGACAGATCCGGGTCCAGCACCTTGATGGCCACGTCCCGCTGGAGGTGCGGGTCGAACCCGTGCAGCACCACCCCCATGCCGCCGCGGCCGATGAACCGCACGATCTCGAACTCGCCGAACTCGCCGATGCGGTCCGGTTTGTCCGTCGGACTGAGGAACCGTAGGTCGTCGTCCAGGGCCGGGTCGAGCACCTTCACCGTGCTGGTGCGGGTGACCTCCACCACCACCCGGTCGATGGCCTTCCACAACTGGGACTGTTTCGGCGGGGCGTGGCGGTCGATGTGCAACACGGCTTCGGGCAGTTGCGGGGTTTCGGCCGTCGCCAGGGTGTCCATCTTGTCCTGGCAGCCGGGGCACCCGCCGACGTGGTCGCACAGCCGGTCGGTCTCGTCCGGGGACAGGTCGCCGTGGATCAGCCCTTGCAGCTCGCCCTTCGACGGGCACGGGGTGCCGACGGCGTCGGGCGGGGTCTGGGTGGCAATGTTCTGGGACATACTGGGGAGTTTACCACGCCTCGGTTTCGGCGGTGATCGACTGCACTTCCTCGCGGAGCCGCGCCGTCACACGGCTCTTAGCAACGTATACCGCGCCCGGGGACATCTTTAACTCGGAACCGACTTCGGCGGCGGACCGGCCCTCCACCGCCGTCCCCCAGAACGCCTTCCAGGTGTTCGGCTGGAACTCGTGTTTCACCCGCTCCATGGCCTTCGCCGCCAGCCGCCGCTGGTACTCCAACTCCCACGCCTCTTCCGGGTTGTCCCGCGTTTCGGCGGTGTTGTCCAACTGCTCGTGGGTGCCGCTGTCCCCGCTCGCCTTCGGGCGGTTCTTGTTGGCCGACAGAAAGTTGTAAATCTTGTTCCGGGTGATGGTGTACAGCCAGCCGCGGAAGGTGCCCCGTTTCGGGTCGTAGTCCAGCTTGGGAGCGTTGCGGGCGACGCTGCGCAACACATCCTGCACCAGGTCGGCGGCGTCCGCGTCCTGAAGGCCCCGCTTGCGGGAGAACCCGTAGATGACCGGGCCGTACAGCCGGGCGAACTCCGCCCACGCATCCGAATCCGCCCCGTCCCGGATGCGGTTCAGCAGGGTGATCCGGGTTGCGGGTGCTTCCGCCATGCGGCTTACGTTCCCAGTCGGGTTGGGCGGCGTGCGGCTCGACGAAATAGTATTATCGTGGGGCGAGATCGAATTGCCAGTCCGACGGAGGGGACCGTGCCAGTTCACGCGCGCCATTTCGCCTCCGGGGAACCGCTGGCCGTCACGTTCGATGCCGGAACGGTGACCGCCGTCACGCCTTCGGACCGGAACCCGGCCGGGTGGATCGCCCCGGCGTTTTTCGACGTGCAGATCAACGGCTGCCACGGCGTCGGGTTCACCAGCCCGCACCTGACTCCGGAACAGGTGGCCGAGGTGGTGGGCCGGTGCCGGACCCACGGCATCGGCACGCTGCTGCCGACGGTCATCACGTCACCCGTGGAGACGCTAAGCCACGCCTTCGACGCCCTCCACCAAGCGTTGGAAGCGGACACGGAACTGGCCCGTGCCGTTCCGGGGTTCCACCTCGAAGGGCCGTTCATCTGCCCGGACGACGGGCCGCGGGGTGCCCACCCGCGGGACGCCGTCCGCGACCCCGATTACGACGAGTTCCGCCGCCTCCAGGTTCGGGCCGGCGGGCGGATTCGCCTGGTCACGCTCGCCCCGGAGCGGCCGGGGGCACTTCGGCTGATCGAACGGCTGACCGCCGACGGGGTAGTTGTGGCGATCGGGCACACGGCGGCGACGGGGCCGCAAATCCGCGATGCGGTGGCGGCCGGGGCGAAGCTGAGTACGCACCTGGGCAACGGCTGCCACGTGGTGCTGCCGCGGCACGACAGCTACCTGTGGGAACAACTGGCGTGCGACGACCTCATCGCCAGCGTGATCGCCGACGGGCACCACCTGCCGCCGGCGGTGCTGAAGAGCGTCGTCCGCGGGAAGACGCCGGGGCGGGTGATCCTGACGTGCGACGCCGGCACGTTCGCCGGGTGCGGCCCCGGCCGCTACCGCGACTGGGGCACCGAGGTGGAGGTGCTGCCGGGCGGGAAGATCGTGGTGCCGGGCACGCCGTTCCTGGCCGGGTCCGGGGCGTTCACCGACACCTGCGTCGGGCATGTGATGCGTGCGGCCGGGGTGAGTCTGGCCGAGGCGATCGACATGGCGAGCGTTCGCCCCCGGCAACTGCTCGGCCTGCCGGTGCCGGCGGTGGAGGAGGGAAGTTCCGGGCCGTTCGTGCTGTTCGACTGGCAACCGGGCGGGGACGTGATCGTGCGACAGGTGATCGGGTGAGGCCGACCGATGTTCGGCGGTCGGCGGGCCGCCACAGAGGGTGGCCCCTAACAAGGCGCTCGATTGTAGGGGCCGCCCTCTGTGGCGGCCCGCTGGTCTGGCAACGCCAGACCAGAATTTCTGCGGGTCAACGCCCCGCCCGCAGCCCCATCCGCCGGCGGATGAGCAGGATCAGCACCAGCGTCGGTACGCCGATGGCCACGAACCACCACGCGCTCGGGGCGGTCCGCGGTGGCTTGGCGGCGTGGCCTGGCCCGTCGCCGAGCAGTTCGTCCGCGGTGTCACGGGGCTGGGCGTCCGGCGGCGGGGGTTCGTGGTCGGCGTGTTCCTTCGCCCACCTGTCGATCCGCTCGATTTCCCGGTCCACCTCGGCCGGCGTCAGCTTGTCCCACCGTTTCAGCTCGCACAAGTCGAACCCGGCGGTGCGGTTGATGATGCCGCCGATCTGCTCGCGGGTGGAATGGACGGTGCGGGGCGGGCTGAAGTCGCGGTGGAACGACACCGACGGCATCAGCCAGTCGGCTCGCAGGTGCTTACTCAGCGTCGGGATGTCCGCCGCCGTCGGTCGCAGGCCGGCCGGCGCCCACTCGTTCCGTCGGTTGTACGGCTTCGCCCCGACCAGCGCGTTCAGCGGGTTCACCAGCTTCGACTGGCCGCGGCGTAGTCCCCACGCCGCGTCGTCCGACATCCCGCACGGCTCGGTGTACTGGGCGGCGTGCAGGTTCGCCCCGCCGGGCTGCCCGACCTGGAAGCCGTTCAGCAGCCGCAGCCGCTCGCACAGGTAGTCGATCTGCAGCTCCCGCGTGGCCGTCTTGCGGAACCGCTCCCACTCGTCCAACGTCGGCAGGGTGAAGGCGGTGAAGTCGTCGCGGCGGCGGGGCAGTTCGTCGATCAGCCGCACGGCGTACCTGTGGAACAGGGTGTTCGGGTAGTGCTTGGCGATCTGTTCGGCGTGGTGCAGCGTGACGCTGTAATCCCGGTCGCCGGCGAACGCCACCAGCATCCGGTGCCCGGCCACGATGCCCAACTCGTACCGGAGGCGGTCGATCAAGTCGGCGTCGCGGTGCAGGGTGTCGAGGGCCGGGAACAGCACGCGGGCGGCGAGGTCAAACTGCCCGGTCGAATACAGCCGGTAGGCGACGAGCGTTTCCGGCATGCTCGCCCCCTGGCCGCGGAACTGCCCCCGCAACCCGCCGCGCTCGGAGAACTCGAACTTCCGGTCGCCGTTCGCACGGGTGATTTCGATCGCCTTCACCCGGAACGCCAGGGACAGTTCTTCAAGACCGCTCAGCTTCAACCCGTAGCCGTCGTCCCGGCCGGACCGCCTCATCGTGCGGACGCGGCCGAACTCGGTGTACACCTTCACCTCGTCGCCGTCGTCGGCCAGCAGCCAGCCGCGGGAGACGACGGTTTCCGGCGGGGTCCGCAAGGTTGTCTGCTCGGTGGCGATGATGAACTCGGCATCGGCCGGCGGTGGGTCGAGCCACAGCTTCCCGATCTCGGCCATCAGGTCGGTGATCGGCTTCGACTTGGCCGCGGCGACGGGGTCGAACGGCGGGGGTTCGGGGTAGCCGAGCTTGCGGTTCAACTGACGGGCCGCATCCCGCACGCTGGGCCGGTGATGTTGGCACAACGCCTCCAGTTGCTCCGGCGTCGGCCGCTCGCCGTGCGCATTCATCTGCATTAGGATGTCGGCCACGAGCATCAGATTCGGCGACGTGAGCGCTGCGGCCCGCACCTTCGCCGCGTCCGGCCCGCTCAGCTTTGCCAGTGCCTGGGCGGTCAGCAGTTGGTGCGGCGGGTGCGGGTCGTGTTCCAGATACCACCGCAGCACCGGCAACGAAGTAGGCGATGGGTGGCCGGAGGCGAGCCACTGGGCCGGGTATCGCCGCAAACTACGGGCCGGGTTCTCCCCGCCGGCGCTCCAGAACGGTGTTGCCTGCCACGAGGCCGAGTCGGACGTTTCGTCCTTCGCCGCCTGATCCAGTACGGCCACCAGGAATTCGGCGGCTTCCTTCGCGTCGTTCGACCCGAGCCGTAGGGTGGCGACCCGAACGGCGTGCCACAGCGGGCGGCCGTTCTGCTCGTAATACCCGTTCAACAGCGACCGGATGTCGGCCAGTTTCGGCAGCGGGGCGGAAGCGTAGTCCGTGGTGAACTCGGTGACGAGCAGGCAGGCGGCGACGGCGGCGATCATGGGCCCCCCATCTGTAGCCGGGGTCTGTGACCCCGGCCCGGCCTCGCAGAGGCCGGCTACAGATCCGGACATCCGGCGTTACTTCTCCGACGCGGCACCGGCCGGCGCGGATTCCGCCCCGTGTGTAACGGCCGGCTTGCTCTCGTCCCGCTGCACCTGCAGGAGCGGGCGGGCGAGCACCAGGGCGATGAGCAGCGTCATGCCCGCCGCCCCGAGGAACAGGAACGTGGGCAGCCGCTTGTTGTCGAAGTCCGGCGTCGGCGGCTGTCCCGCCGGCACCAGCTCGAAGTGCGGCACCCCGTCCAGGTCGAACCGGGTGACGCTCACCCGAGTGCCCTCCTTCACCCGCGTCGCCACCTCGACGATCGCCTCCGGCTTCGTTTTGCCGATCACGTCGTTCACGATCTCGCGGAACGTCAGCGGCTTGAGGTCTTCCGGCCGTTCGCCCGGGGTGATCGTGGTCCCGTCGTTCCGCACCACCTCGAAGTACACCGGCCGGCCGCGGTGCAGTACCAATTCCTTCAACTCACCGTCGCCCAACTGCTGGCGATCCTTCATCTCCGGCGCCAGCCCGGACATGTGGGCGGCCGTCACTACCCCGAAGAACAACAGCGACGAGGCGATCGCCCCGGTCACATTGATGAAGTTGCTGGTGGCGATCATCTCCCCCTTGCTCGACTTCGGCGCCCGGTGCTGGAGCAGGGTGTACAGCGGGACGATGTAGAACCCGGTGAAGAACCCGACGGCGACGGTGCTGGCCACCAGCACCCCGGTGTCCTGCATGAACACGGCCGCGCTCACCAGCGCCAGGATCATCCCCGCCGCCCCGAACAGCACGAACCGCAACTCCACCCGCCGCCCGCTCAGTAAGCCGGCCAGCGGGCTGCCCAGCCCGATGCCGAACGCCACCGTGCCGACGATCACGCTCGTCTTCAGCTCGTCCCACCGCGGGTTCTGGCTCTCGCCGAGCATGTACACCGCCGCCCGCATGAACGCCACCACGAAGGTGAAGAAGGCGATGCCCATGAGCGCCACCCGCAGCGGCTTGGTACTCAGCAGCGTCTTCACGCTGCGGACGACCGGGGCGTAGATGTTCAGCGGCAGTTTGCGGTGCGGGTCGGCCGCGGGCATCGGGCGGATGAGGAAGCTGGCCGCCGCCCCGACCACCGCCAGCGCGAACAGCACCCAGCCGACGTACACCTCCTGCCCGAGGAACAGGTACGACAGCACCCCGCCGCACACCGTCCCCAGAATCACCGCCAGGAACGACAGCGATTCGAGCAGCCCGTTCCCCTTGCTCAGCAGGTGCGGGGGCAGGATCTCGGGCATCACCCCGTACTTGGCCGGCACGAAGAACGCCGAGTGCGTGCCCATCAGGAACACGCACCCGAGTACGATCGCCGGGCCGAGGGTGTCGAACCCGACCCGGCCGAGGTGGAACCCGAGCACCACCACCGCCGCCACCAGCACCTCGACGACCTTCCACGCGATCAGCGTGTTCCGCTTCGGGTACTTGTCCGCCAGGTGGCCGGCGACGGTGCAGAAGATGGCCCACGGGCTGTAGAACAGAATCGGCATCAGGGAGATGGCCGACTTCTCCGTCATCAGCTGCTTGTTGATGGCGAAGAACATGGCCGCCGCGTGGATCGCCTGGTCGTTGAACGCGGCGAAGAACTGGGCGACGAGCAGGCCGACGAACGTGCGGGAGGTCAGCCCGCCGACGTGCGGGGCGACCGGGCTGGGAGGGGCGGTCGGGGTCATGGACGGGTAGTGTACGAGCGGCCGGCGGCGGAAGTAGTCGGCCCACGCCGTGGGTCGTCATTCCGAACGGCACACGGAGTGTGCCTACTACTTATTCCTCGCGGATTTGCCGCAGGGCGTCGGCCGCCGCCTGGCGGACGGACTCCCGCTTGTCGGTGAGCAGGTCGAGCAGGTGCGGCTCGGCGTCGGCTGACCCGCCGATCCGTCCGAGCGCCTGGATCACCTGAACCAGCGTCGTCTCCTCGGCCCCGCTCGCCTCCGGCTGGGCCAGGGCCACCGGCGTCACCGCCCCGCTGCCGCCGAACTTGGACGTGCGGCTCGGGCCGGCCGGCGCCGCACGGGCGGCGAGCAACTGGACGAGCGCCTGCGCGGCCGCCACCGCCGCCCGGCCCATCCACCCGAGGGCCACCGCCGCCTCGCCGCGGACGAACGGGTCATAATGCTTCAGGTGCGACACCAGGGTGTCGAGCGCCGCCGGGCCGATCTGGCTGAGCGCCTTACTCGCCAGCCGGCACAGTACCACGTTCGTGCCCCGCATGGTCTCGGCCAGCGCCGGGATGGCGTCCGCCGCCGCCGGGCCGATCGCCCCGAGCGCCTGGGCCGCACCCCCGCCGGTCCGCGGGTCCGGGTCTTTCAGCGAGTTGCACAGCGCCGGGATCGCGGTCGTGGCGGACGGGCCGAGTTTGGTGATGGCCCACACCGCGTTCCGTCGAACATACTTGCACCCGTGCCCGAGCAACTGCATGAGCACGGGCAGGGCGTGCAGGCCGAACGCCCCGATCGCCTGCACCGCCGCCTCCCGCACCGCCTGTTCGGGGTCGTCGGTGGCGGTGATGAGGACGGACATGGCCTCCCGCGGCGGGCGGGGCAGCTTGCCCAACTCGCGGGCGGACCTCGCTCTCACGCTGGAGCGGGAATTCTGTAACCCCGACAGCAATTCGGGGAGCGTTTCTTCGGCGGGGGTGGGCATGTCAGACCGTTGCCACTCGCAGAACCGGATCGGACGGCAGCGCTCGCGCGGCAACTCTAGTGCAACCGTTCCGGGCCGCAAACGGGTTTCGGCGATTCGTTGCAAGTCCCGCCGCAAACCGGGGTAAAACTCCGACACGGGGTTAGCGCCCGATTGGGCGAGAAAATACCCACCCCCGGTCCGTAGAATGGCGGGAGTCGTTCGGAGGAGTATCCGATGGGCCAGATGTTTTCGACCGGCGGCCGGTCTCGCACGGTGATGGCGGCGATGGTGCTGGGCACCGTCCTGTCCGCCGGCACCGGCGGTGCGGGAACGAAGCCGGCGGACCGCAACGCCGCGACCGCGGCCGACCCGGCGGCGGTGAACGCCGTCAGCCGGTACTGCCAGACGTGCTGGCGGAACGCCCGCCTGCCGATCGACCGCTGGACGGACTGCACCCAGCAGGTGTTCGTCCGCCTGTTGGAGCGGGTGCCGAGCAGCCAGTGGGCCGGCATGCTGGCCTCGGAGGGCGAGGACAAGCGGGAGTTCCTGCGGGCCATCGACGCGGTGAAGAAGCGAACGCAGCGGGCGAAGAAGTTCGGCGAACTGTCCGCCGACGTGTCGGTGGCCGGCACCACCCGCCGCGACGAGTGGGAAGCGGTGAACACCGCCGCCGACAAGGTGCTGAGCAACCGCCAGCGGCGGATCGTGAGCTTGACCGCGAACGGGTGGACGGTGCCGGACATCGCCAGCGAGCTGGGCACCACCACCGAGCGGGTGAGCGACGAGAAGTACAAGGCCATCCGCAAGCTGCGGGTGGAGTTGGGGACGGATGCGTAGTCTCCGCGAGTGGTTTTCCAAGCGGGTGACGGGGTGTCCGAACCCCCGTCACCCGCGGCTCATTTCGGCCCCCACTTCGCATTGCGACCCGCCGTTTCGAACTGCTACAGTTTCACCTCCGACCCGGGAAGGACGTCCGCGACATGCATTGTGTGGTCACCGGCTGCGCCGGGTTCATCGGCTCCCACCTCACCGAGCGGTTGCTCGCCGACGGGCACGCGGTCGTCGGCATCGACTGCTTCACCGACTACTACGCCCGGCCGGTGAAGGAGCGGAACCTGAGCGGGGCGAAAGCGCACCCGAAGTTCCGGTTCGTGGAAGCCGACCTCGCCGACGGAAAGCTGGCTGACGCGGTGGCCGGAGCGGAGTACGTCTTCCACCTCGCGGCGATGCCCGGCCTGACGCGGAGTTGGGTAGACTTCGACGTGTACAACCGCTGCAACCTGACCGCCACGCACCGGCTGCTGGAAGCGCTGAAGGCGGTGCCGACGCTGAAGAAGTTCGTGTACGCCAGCACGAGCAGCGTGTACGGCCGGTACGCCAGCGGGGACGAGACGCTGCCGACGAAGCCGAGTTCGCCCTACGGCATCACCAAGCTGGCCGGCGAACACCTGACGCGGGTGTACCAGGAGGAGTTCGGTCTCCCGGCGGTGGTGCTGCGGTTCTTCAGCGTGTACGGCCCGCGACAACGGCCGGAGATGGGCCTGCACCTGTTCATCAAGTGGGTGCTGTCCGGCACGCCGATCCAACTGACCGGCGACGGGTTGCAGGTGCGGGGGGCGACGTACATCGACGACTGCGTGGAGGCGACGGTGCGGGCCGGGCTGCACGCCATGCCGGGCGAGACGTTCAACCTGGGCGGCGGGGAGATCGCCACCGTGCTGGACATGATCCGCAAGATCGAGCGGATCAGCGGCAAGACGGCGACCATCGAGCGACGGCCCGACCGCAAGGGCGACCAACTCGCGACCGCCGCCGACGTGGGCAAGCTCTGGCGGCACCTGGGCTGGAAGCCCACGACCGGCCTCGACGCCGGGCTGACGAAACAGATCGAGTGGCAGAGGACAATCTTGTAGGGCGGGCCGCCGTTCGCCGTCAGGTGAACAAGCCCCGCCGCACAAGGCCTCCGAGGTAACAATGGGCGCATGGGGTGTGCAGCCGTGGGAAAACGATCATGCGGCGGACTGGAACGCCGGATTCTTCGCGGATCTCGACATCGGTGCGCTTTGGGCGGCGTTCAAGAACTACGATGCCTGGGACGAGATCCGTGCAGCATGCTACGTCTTGCAGACGCTAGGCCGGGTATATGTGTGGCCTGCCGAACACCTCGATGCACTCAAAGCGCTGCTAGAGAAGGGGATCGAGCACCTGGACAAAATGCTTCACCCACCGGATACAAGTTGGGATTACCTGGAAATGTGGGGAAACAGCCCAGAAGTCGTTGCATCCGTTCAGCAGCAGTTGGATGAACTGCGTGCGCGTCGGGCTTCGATTCGCTGACAGCGACCGAATTCAACACTGAGGGGCACGGATGCTCGACACCTTGAACCGTCATCTCGTTCAGCCGCTGATCGCGGCCCGGCGGCGGAGCCGCGTGTTCCGCCACCTGAAGCAGCTCGAACGCACGCAGTTCGACCCGCCGGAGGTGGTGCGGGCGCGGCAGCTTGCCATGCTGAAGGCGCAGCTCCGGCACGCTTATGCCACCGTGCCGTTCTATCGTCGCACCTGGGCCGCCGCCGGCGTTCACCCGGACGACGTGAAGTCGCTCGACGACTTCCGCCACTTCCCCGTCGTCACCAAGACCGACATCCGCAAGCACGCCGCGGAGATGCTATCCGAGGCGTACCGCGGGGCGAAGCTCCGCACCAAGACCACCAGCGGCAGCACCGGCGTGCCGCTCGTCATCAAACTGGACGAGCGCGGTGCCCAGTGGAAGGCCGCTTGCACCCTGCGGGCCGACGAGTGGAGCGGGTGGCGGCTGGGGCAGCGGGTGGCGAAGGTGTGGGGCAACCCGGAGTACCGGCACTTCGGGGTGAGAGGTCGGCTGACGAACCACTTCGTGGACCGGGCCGTTTACCTCGACACCATCAACCTGACCGAAGGCCGCATCCGCGAGTTCGTCGCAGCGGTGCGGCGGCACCGGCCGGGGCTGGTGTTCGGCCACGCCCACTCGCTGTACATGCTGGCGTGCGCGCTGAATAAGGCTGGCATCGCCGACATCCGGCCGAACGGCATCATCAGCACCGCCATGCCGCTGCACGACTACCAGCGGAGGGCGATCGAGCAGGCGTTCGGCGTGCCCGTCACCAACCGTTACGGGTGCGAGGAGGTGAGCCTGATTGCCTGCCAGTGCGAGCGGCACCGCGGGCTACACGTCGCGGCGGAGTCGGTGTATGTGGAGGTGAAGGGGGCGGGATCGACGGGTCCGTTGCTCGTCACCGACCTCGTCAACTTCGCCATGCCGCTCATCCGCTACCAGATCGGCGACGTGGCGACGCTGAGCGATTCGCCGTGCGAGTGCGGCCGTGGGCTGCCGGTGCTGGAGAAGGTCGAAGGCCGCGACGCCGATTACGTCGTCACGCCGGCCGGGTCGCTCATCAGCGGCATTTCACTCACCGAGAATTTCGCCGTGCTCATCAAGGGGGCGGCACAGGTGCAGATCATCCAGGAGACGGTGACGCACCTCCGCGTGCGGATGGTCCGCGACCCGATCTTCGACGCCGAGAGCGAGCGGCAGATCCGCGAGTTGGTCCTCCGGACGTTCGGCCCGACGATGACCTACGACCTGGAGTTCGTGGACCTGATCCCGCAGGAGCCGAGCGGGAAGTACCGCTTCTGCGTGTCGAAGGTGTCCGCCGAGTACCTGAAGGGGCTGAGCGCGTGAAGCCGACCGTGTCCGTCGTCATGGCGGCGAAGAACTACGCCCGGTTCATCGGCCAGGCGGTGCGGTCGGTGTTCGCCCAGACGTTCGCCAACTGGGAACTGGTCGTCATCGACGACGGCAGCACCGACCACACGCCGCAGGCGGTGAAACCGTTCCTGGGCGATGCCCGCGTGCGGTATGTGCGGTCGGACAAGCTGGGCCAGCCGCGGGCGAAGAACCTCGGTCTGCGGCTCAGTCGCGGGGAGTTCGTCGCGTACCTGGATGCGGATGACGCCTGGGAGCCGACCAAGCTGGCGAAGCAACTGGCGGTGCTGCGGGAGCGGCCGGAGGTGGGGGTGTGCTTCACCGGACGGTTGCTGATGGATGAACACGGGACCGTTACCCAGGCCGACGGACAGCTGTCCGACGGCGTTCAGCCCCTGAACCTGCAATCCGTCTTCCTCAGCAACAGGATCTGCTTCTCGTCCGTCGTCGTCCGGCGGGCGGTGTTCGATCAGGTCGGCGGGTTCGACCCCGAGTTCGACCTGTCCATCGACTACGACCTGTGGCTGCGGGTGGCCCGGTACTGGGAATTAGCGAACGTGCCCGAGCCGCTGGTGCTGTACCGCACCGGGCACGGCAACCTGTCGAAGAAGCTGTGGGACCGGGTGGACACGGCGCTGGCGATCATGACGCGGGCGGTGCGGCGGGGCGGGGGGGAACTGCCGTCGGCTGTGGTCGCCGAGGGGTACTCGTCCACCTGCAACACGCTCGGGTACGTCCTGCGGCCGAGCGAGCCGCGGACGGCCCTGCGGTGGTACGCCCGCGGGCTGGCGTGGGGCGGCGAGCCGGTGCGGTCGGCGAAGGGGCTGGTGGCGGCGGCACTACGGTGGGCGAGCGGGAAGCGAACCGCCGGCGCCGCCGAGAACGCCACCGCCAACGGGTGAATCATCAGGCCCCAACGGTCACGCCGGCGGTGTACTGCGGGGTACCGGCGTCGAACCCGAACTTGAGCACGTCGTAGATCGGCACGCCGCCGAAGAACCCGCCGTTGAACGCCCGCAGCCGCGGGTCGCCGCCCGGCCCGGCGCCGGTGATGATGTCCTCGATGCCGTCGCCGGTCACGTCGGCCGCGGCCACGTTCACCCCGCCGCTGAAGCTCGGGTCGAACGCGAAGAACGAGCGGCTCGGCGCCAGCCCGCCGACCGGCAGAGCGAACACCGGAAGGGACGACAGCACGGCCCCGTCGAACGCCGCCACCCGCGGCCCGCCGCCCCGCCCGGCCCCGACCACCACGCTCTCGAACGCGCTGGTGCCGAGTTTGGCCGTCGCCACGCTCGCCCCGCCGGTGAACTCGCCGAACGGGGTGAGGGTGAAGAACTGCACCCCGGTCTGCCCGTCGAACCCGTTCACCGTCGTCCGGGTGCCGGGGCCGGAGCCGACGACGATGTCGGCGAACCCGTCCGCGTTCACCCGCCCGGCGGCCACGTTCACCCCGCCGCGGAAATTGGGGTCGAACGCGAAGAAGTTGCGGATGAGGGCGCCGGTTGCCCCGCCGAACGCCTTCACGTGCGGCCCACCGCCCGGCCCGGCCCCGGTGACGACGTCCGCCCGCCCGTCCGCGTCCACGTCCCCGGCGGCCACGCTCACCCCGCCGCTGAACCCGGCGTCGTAGGCGAAGAACGAGAACAACTCGGTCGGCGGGAACGCGATCTTCGGGGTGGGCGGTGTGGGGTCGAACAGCCGGTCCACCGACGCCCCGTCGAACACCTTGACGTGCGGCCCGCCGCCCGGCCCGGCGGCGGCAATCACGTCGTCCACCCCGTCGGCGTTCACGTCCGCCAGGGCCACGTTCACCCCGCCGGTGAACGCCGCGTCGAACGCCAGGAACTCGGAGCGGATGGACCCGTCCGGGCGGTACAGTTGCACCAGCGGGCGGCTGCCGACGCCGACACCGGAGGCGACGAACCCGCCGGACGGGGTGTCGCGGCTTTCGAGTCGAGTCAGGTTCAACGCGGTCATGGCATACCTCCGGGCGACGAACCGTCCGTCACTTCTGCGGCAGCCCGCCGCCGCCTCCCCCGCCGCTCTGCGGGCGACCGCCACCGCCGCCCGCCCCACCGGGGGGGCCGGCCTTATTCCCGCCCCCGCCGCCGGCCCCGCCCGCACCACCGCCTTTGCCCTTCATCCCGCCGCCGGGCATGCCGGCCTTGTTGCTGCCGCCGGCCCCGCGGCCGCTCGGGTCGCCCTCCTCCCGCGTGCCCTTCGCCTTGTCCCCCATCAGCACCTTCGGGTTGACGACCACCACGTCGTTCTCCTTCAGCCCGTCCTTCACCTCCACCTTCTTGTCGTTGAACGAGCCGAGCGTCACCTCCCGCTCCTGCGGCTGCCCGCCGGCCAGCACGTACACCTTCCGCTTGCTGCCCATGTCCGCCCCGCCGATCACCGCCTGCATGGGGATGGTGAGCACCTTCTCCGGGGCGGCGTCCACATGGATGGTCACCTCGGCGCTCATGTCCGGCATCAGCCCGGTCACGTCCGTGTCGTCGATGCTCACCACCGTCGGGAACAGCTTCACGTCGCTGGACGACCAGTCCGCCTGGGCGGCCACCGCCGCCCGCGACCGCACCCGCCCCTTGAACACCCGCTCCGGAAAGGCGTCCACCCGCACGGTGGCCGGCTGGCCCTCCAGGGCCACCCGGTACTCCTGGTCCCGCACCTCGGTGCGGAGGTGTTCGAGCGACCACTCGGACTGGGACACCAGCCGGCTGAACGCGTGCGGGTTGGCCAGCAGCCCGGCCCGCAGCGAGTCGAACGCCCCGGTCGGCACCCGCACGTCCGCCCGGATGCGGGACACCAGCGCCTCGTGGATCTTGGCCGTCACCTGCATCTTCTGCAGGTTCGGGATGCGGAGCAGCTTCTGCCCCTCCTTCACCTGCGCGCCGATCTGGATCATCCCCTCGTTGCTCGACCCGAACCGGTTGTTCTGGTCCTTGTAGTACACCACCAGCCCGTTCTGCGGGGCCTTGATGGTGCAGGCGTCCAACTGCTTCTGGATGTCCTCCATCTTCTTCATCTCGGCCGCGTACACCGCGTCGGCCGTCTCCAACTCGGCCTGCAGCTGAACGTTCTTGGCATCCGCTTGCAGGATGGCCTGCTCGAACCCGGCCAGCGCCACCTTCACCTTGCTCTGTAGATCGGTGAGTTCCATCCGACGTGTATACGTCTCGAGCGCGAACTTCTCCTTCTGCAGCTTCTCCACCTTGTCCAGCGAGCTTTCCAGCTTGGACAGTTCGACCTTCGCCTGGCTCGGGGTGAGGTACCCGGAGCGGGACGCCCGCTCGGCCCAACTGCTGCGGTCGCGGTACGCCTCCAGGTCGGACTCGGCCAGCTTGAGCTGGGCGGACAGGTCGTCCAGCTTCATCCGGAACTCGCCCTTCTCGGCCAGCGTGGCCGTGCCGCCGGCCACCGCCCCGAGCGGGTCGCGGGTCGGCGACCGCAGCACACCCAGGTATTTCTCCAGCGCGATCTCGGCCACTTCCAGCGCGGCCCGCTTGGACGCGATGTCGGACGAGTTCATCTTGAACTGGATCTCCAGGTCCTCCCGCGCTTTCACCTTCGCCGACTTCGCCTTCAGCAGGGTGATGGTCTGCTGCTGCTCCTGCTCCCGCAGGGCGGAGTCGTCCAGGTCCATCAGCCACTGGCCCTTGATGACCGGGGTGCCGTCCGGGATGACGTCCTTGATGGAGCTGGCGAACGTGCCGCGGGCGCCGGCCTTCACCTGGCACACCACCTCGCGGTTCTCGGCGGATTCGAGCGTCCCCCGCTCGACCACCGTCACCGGCAGGAACTCGAACTGGACGGTGTGGGTGAGCAGGTCCGGGCGGGCCGACTGGAAGAACCCGAGCGACGGCAGGAGGGCGAACGTCGCCCCGCCGGCGATCACCACCAGCACGCCGATCAGGGCCGGGATCAGCCACCACCGCCGGCGGCGGGCGACCGGCTCACGGCCCCGACGGTCCGCCGGGGAGTCGGATCGGGGGGAAGGGGTCGGGGGGTCGGTCGGTGCTGGTTGGGAGTGGTCGTGCGACATCGGGGTCGGGGAGGCTTAAGAGCGGGACGCCGACGGGACGGTCCCGATCTTGGGTGAGGGGCACGGGTTGGGGCAGGCGCTCCGGCGGGGTGGGCGTGACCGGGGCGGGGGTGGCCGGTTGTTCGGCCGCGGGCGTTGCGGCGGCAGGGGCGGCGTCGGCCCAGATCCCCCGCGGGTCGAGCGGCAGCAACTCCAGGTCGAGGTACAGGGTCATCCGGCCGTTCAGGTATCGTATCCAACTGGTATACAGGTCGTTCTGGGCCCGCACCAGTGCCGCCTGCACCTGGAGCAGTTGCTCCGTCTGGGCGGCGGCCCCGGCCGAGGCGTCCGCCCGCGGGTCGGGCGGAGCGTTGATGGTCAGCCGGGCGTTGTCCACCTGGGCGTAGGCCAACTCCACCGCCCGCTGCTGCACCAGGAACGTCTGGGCCAGTTGCCGCAGCGCCCGCAGGTCCGTCCGCACCTCGGTAACGATGTTGTCCTCGAACGCCATCAGGTTCCGCCGCTGCCGCTGGTACGCCACCAGCGCCGCCCGGTACTGGTTCCGCTCGGCCCGGCGGACGAACGGCGGCTCGATCCGCAGCCGCACCTGCTGGAGCAGCCGCGACCCGCCCAGGGCGAACGGCCGGCTGCCGCCGGCCGGCGAGTTCGTGCTCAGATCATACTCGACGTCGAACACCCCTTGCAACGCATTCGCCGTCACCGCCACCTGCCGCCACGCGTCCACCACCTGCGCCCGCGCGTTCATCAGGTCGTACCGATTGTTCAGCGCGGCCGCCGCAACGGATTGATAGGCGTCGTCCAGGGGTACGCGGACCAAATCCTTGTCGTCCACCGTCAGGGCCGGGGCGTCCGGCCAGCGGGTGCGGAGTTCGTCCAGCCGCTGGTTGCGGGCGGGCACGGCCACCAGCATCCCGATGTTGAGTACCTCGCGGAACACCGTCGCTTGCAGGATCTCCCGCTTTCTCACGTCCTGCTCACCGGCCCACGGGCGGGCCTCGTACCGCCGCAGGGCCAACTCGAACTCGGCCCGGTCCAGCTCGATCGCCCCCTGTTCCAGCTCGCGGTCATCCGCGTCGGCATTTTGCCCGGCCTTCAGCTTCTCCGCCCGCGCGTCGAGCAGTTGCCGCCGCCGCTCCCGCAGCCCCTTCGCCAACTGGTTCAGCTCGTCGTTCGTCTTTCCCTTCAGCCGGTCGGCCGCCTCCGGGTACTCCTTTGCAAGCTTCGTGCCGCGGGTCAGGTCGGAGTCGCCGAACAACTTCCGCCAGCGGTCGCGGAGGTTCGCGGGCGGCTCGTTCACGTCGAACAGGCCGGCCGCCGCCTCGAACTGGCGGAACTGGGAGTACACCTGCTCGATCCGCCCGAGTTGGTCGCGGATCGGCCGCAGCGGGGTCTCGTCCAGTTCGAGCGGGAAGGTGGCCGGCAGCCCGAGCTGCAGCTTGAAGTTGTCGATGTTGTCGATGTACTCCTGTGTCCGCAGCAGCACCGTCGCCCGCCCCTGCAGCAACTGCTGCTCGATCCGCCCGACCTGCAGCTTGGTGACCGCCCCGCCTTCCTCCAGGTTCTGGAACTGCCGCAGGTACTGCTCGAACGCGGCCACGTTGTTCCGCTCGTTCGCCAGGACGGCCGACCGCAGGATGGTGGGCATGTATCCGACCGGGTTGGCCGTCAGGTTGGCCCCGATGCCGCGGCCCAGGTTCGCCGCCAACCCCTGCAGCCCGTAAGGGTTGTTCGTGTAGTCCCCCTGGCCGGCGAGGGCGACGAAGAACAGCGAGCGGAAGCGGGCGAACGAGCGGATGGCGTACACCAGGCTCCGTTCCGCCTGGGTGAGCGCTTCCAGCGTGACGGCGAACCCGCCGCCCCGCAGGAACGGCTGGGTGAGGGTCAGCCCGAGGGTGCCGACGCTGACCGTCGGCCGGCCGCTGCTCAGGTCCACCACCACCTGGTTCGCCAGTTGCACCAGCAGCGACGCCCCGGTGCTGAACTGCCGGCCGAACCCGACGGACGTGCCGATCTGCCACTGCTGGCCGGCCGGGTTCGTCTCCCGTCCGCCGAGCGACAGGATCACCTGCTCGGCGGCGAACGCCTGGGCGGAGAACCCGAACCGTTCGAGCGACACCGGCAGGGCGGCCAGATACAGGTCTTCGCGGCGGTCCTGGAACTCGCGGCTGTTGTACAGCCCGAGTTCCACCGCCTGATCCAGCCGGATGCGGTACGTCCGCTCGTTCGACAGTAGGGCGTTCTGGTACGCCGACCCGGCGGTGCCGGTGCCGGCGGTCGGAGGTTGTGCCGTGGCGGATTGTCCGGCCGCGTCCTCCGCCCGGTTCTGCGCGTCCCACTCGGTGATCTGCTGGATGTACCCGTCGCCCTCGTGCCGCCCGACCCCGCCCCGGCCCGGCCGCTGCGGGTTGGGGGACAGCACCTTGGCCGCGTAGTCATCCGGCGGGTACGGCGGGAAGTCGGGGTTGGACGGGTCGGCGAACCGGGACCGCGGGTCCGGGTACACGTGCCAGTTCTGCACCTGCCACTGCGGGACGACGTTCTTCTGGCTGATAATGGCCTCGACGTCTTTGTCCGTCCGCTCGCGGAACGACTGCCGCGAACACCCGCCGGTGGCGACGACGGCAACGGCTGATACGAGGGCAAGTTGAGTCAATCGCGGCATGGACGGCATCCGTTCCGTGGCAGCAGACGGAGAACCCGGCACATCCGTTATCGACGGCAAATGTCCCCCAACTTGACTCGGAGATGATGCCTGTTAGCCCGACGCGCGAGCGGGGGTGTGCGACGCGACCCTCGCTCGCGCGTCGGGCTAACGAAATGGCCGGCCTTACCTACTTCACGCTGATGACTTCCACGTCGGCCCGGTTGCCGCCCTTCGCCGCCCCGCCGATCGCCAGGAACCCGTTCTCGCCGTGCGGCACCGCCCGGTGAACGAACCGCGGGGTGGTCAGCTTGCCCACGTCCGCCCACTTGTCGCCGTCCAGCTTGTACACCACCCCGTCGTACGGACTCAGGTACAAGCTCTTCCCGACCACCACCGCCGCCGGCGTAAACCCGTTCATGGTGCCGGACGGGAAGTCCGGGCCGTCGCCCCACTTGCCGGTCTTCGGGTCGAACACGTTCACCGCCGTGTCGGCCTGCGAGTCTGTGCCCATCCCGCCGAGGACGTACACCTTTCCGTCGAACGCCGCCGCCGTGAGCGCCCGCCGCTCGAACGGCTGCTTCTCGCTCGTCCACTTGGCCTTCGGGTCGGCCAGGTTCAGGGTGTGGAACGTGTCGTGCCACTCCGGTTTCTCTTTCCCCTTCATGTTCCACCCGCCGGCCACCACCAGCGTGTCGCCGACCACCACCGCGTCGTGCGACGACCGCGGGGCCGGCAGCGGGGGCAGGTCGGCCCACTTGTTGGGGCTGGCCGGGTCGAACACCTGCACCGAGGCGGTCGAGTGGTTGTCCGACGTCTCGCCCGGCTTGTTCCGCGGCTCCATCCCGCCGACGCGGATCACCTTGCCCTGGTGGGCCACCAGCGCCAGCCCCTGGAGGTGCAAACTTTCGGGCAACTCCTGCCAACTCGTGTCCGTTCCCGGCCGCAGGCGGCGGAACTTGCCCAGGGTGGTGTCGTGCGAGTAGGTGTGCGTCTTCCCGGAGTGCCCGCCGTAGACGTACACGTAGCCGTCGGCCGCACACGCGCCGAAGCTGGTGATCGACTCCGGCAGGTCGGGGATCTTCGGGGTTTTGGCGGCCGGCCCGTCGGCCGTCGGCGGGGCGAGCAGCAGGAGCGAGCAGAGCAGGAACGACATGGTCGGCCTCCGTGGGTGTATGGATAAGTTAGGTGGTCATGGCGGCGTGCATGGCGAACCCGAGGGCGATGGCGGCGATCGCGCTCAGCACCAGCACCACCGCCCCGACCTTCCGCGTCGCCTTGATCTGCCACCACATGAGCAGCCCGGACAGCCCCCAGAAGCACATCACCCCGGCCATCACGTCCACGATGACGGCCCAGAACCAGCGGGCGTTCTGTTCGCCGGGGTAGCCGTGGGCGGTGTGCAGCCGCAGCAGGAACCGCCGCCAGCCGAGTTCGGTTTCCGGTTTGGCGTCGGCCGGGGTGCCGCCGACGGCGCCGGTCATCGGGTTGTACGTCGCCGTCCACGTCTTGCCGTCCGCTTCGATGGGGAATACCAGCTCGGGCACCGAGGTGACGGTCACGTCGCCGGTCGGATAGCCGGTGCGTTCGAGGATCTGCGGTACCGCCGCCTTCACCCGCTCGTGCAGCGGGTCGTCCAGCTTGAGGCTGTCGCCGCTGCGAGGCGACCCTCCCTCACGCGGACCACCGCCGCGTCCGCCGCGGCCGCCATTGGGACTAGCGTTGCCGACGGCGAACGGCGCCTTCGGCGGCGGATCGGCCTTCGGCTTGTCCGCCGCACTCCGCACCGTCCCGCCGCCGTTCTTCACGTCGATCAGCACGCTCACCGTCCGCCCGTCCGCCTTCACCGTGGCGAACGCGAACTCGCGGTTGTACTTCACCGCCCCGACACCCAGGGTGTACGGCGTGGCCGGCTGCTGCTTCTCGTTCAGCAGCTTTACCACCCGCTCGGCCTGTTCGGTCGGGCTAGGCACCGACTCCATCGGCGTGCCGGCCAGCACGTCCTTGCCGAACGTGGTGGTGGGCTGCTCGCTGAACGCGGTCGGGTGGTTGAACAGGAACGCGGTGACGCCGTACAGGATGGCCCACGGGAACAGGAACAGCCCGAGGTACAGGTGCCCGCGGCGGATCAGGTGCATGACCCGCTTGTGCAGCGGGCGGCCCGCTCGCCGCACCGTAGGCGTCGGTTCCGGCGGGGCAACGGTCATCAGGTCGGTGAGCGGGGTCACGGGGGAACTCGGTGGGGGGCGTCTCAGTTCGCCGGATTCTGCTAGCCCGACGCGCGAGCGAGGTTGAACGCCCCGCCCCTCGCTCGCGCGTCGGGCTAACGGAGTCGGCGTCACTTCACGTCCGCGACGAGGGTGGCGTAGTGCTTCACCTCGTCGTACTTCTTGCCGTCGGCCTCGCCCGCCTTCGCCTCCGTGTGCCGCAGCCACACGGCGTACCGCCCGGCCCCGGCGAACGCGGCGGTGAACCCGTCGGCGTCCGTCGTCAGCTTCTCCTTCTTGCCGTCCGGCAGCAGCACGCTGCCCTCGGCGTCGGCCACCGGCTTGCCGCCGGCCAGCAGGCGGAACCTGGTCTTCCCGTCCGCCGACACCGGCACCACCTCCACGGCCGCCTTCTCGCCGACGGTCGCCTCCTTCCCCGTCGCTCCGGCCCGCACCGCCTTCGGGTGGTACACCAGCAGGCTCGGCTTGTCCCCACGGGTACTCAGCCCGTAAGTGACGGTGCCGAAAGCGACCTTCGCGTCGGCTGCGAGCGCGGCGGTCAGTTCGTGCTTGCCGGTCTTGCATTCGACCGGGGTGTCGGTGCCGCCGACGCGGGCGGTCAGCTTCAACGAAGCGATCTTGTCGATCGCCACGTTCTCGTCCGGGTCGAGCGAGTCGCTGAACACCACCGTCACCGTCTGCCCGTCCTTCGCCGGGACGAGGTAGACGAAGTGGGCGAACCCGGTGGCGACGGCGGCGGCGGACGCGAGCAGGCTGAGCAGGAAGCGGCGCATCGGATGTCCTCACGGGGTGGGTCAGGGGTATGTTAGCGGGGGCAGGTCAGGGCAGATCGGACGTTACTTCGCCGCCGTCGCGGGTGCCGAGCGCCCGGTACGTCGGCAGGTCCATCCGCCCGTTGCCGATGAACCGCACGCTGCCGTCGGTGTACGCGAAGCACGCCCCGGCGGTGTGGTCGCTGCGGAACGCGCCGAGCCGGGCGGTCACGTCGGCCGGCGTACCGACGACGGTATTGAACATCACCCCGGTGCTGCCGAAGCTGTACGAGGCGTACCCCCACACCCACTGCGTGTTCCCGCCGCGGGGCGAGCCGGCGTAAGGGCCGGACGAGAACATGTAGTCCTTCAGTTGGTACCCCATCTCGCCCGCCAGGATGGTGTTCGACGTGCCATCGGTGATGGCCGGGATTTGCACCCCGACCTGGTTCGTCGCCCCGCCGCTGCCGCCGCCGATGACGCGGACGATCACCCCGTTGTCGTAGGCCGGGTTGCCGCCGGCGGCGGGGGCGAAGAACGGGTTCGGCTGGCTGCCGATGCAGAAGGCGTAGCTCGACCAGCCGGGGAACGCGGCCGGCACCGCCGGCGGCTTCATGCTCGGGCACTCGAACGTCTTCAGCCGGCTCGACCCGAGCGACAGGTTGGTGAACCCGTCGCCGTCCGCGTCGGTGCTGTCCGTCGGGGTGAGGGCGGGGTTGTACCGCCGGCCGATGGTCTCCTGCTCCAGGTACGGCAGGATCTGGGTGAACGCCGAGCCGAAGGCGGGGGTGTTCGCCACTGGGAAGCGGCCGGTGCTGTCGTGGAAGTTGTGCGTGGCGAGGGCGACCTGCTTCAGGTTGTTCTGGCAACTGATGCGGGCGGCGGCCTCGCGGACCTTCTGCACGGCCGGCAGGAGCAGGCCGATCAGAATCGCGATGATGGCGATGACGACGAGCAACTCGATGAGCGTGAAGGCACTTCGGCGCATGAGCGCACCTCCGGTGTCCGGGACTGTGGGAGGAGCCGCGTTGCGACGGAGGGTGAGCGACCGGAGTGTGGTCCGCGCACGCCGTGTGCGGTGAACTCGGTCGCGTCCCGAACGGAGGCGGAGCAGGCTCGGCAATGCTTGTTGAGATTGAATCTCGACAAGACGCCTTTACGTTACGGCGGCGGGTGATACAGTCAACGGTGCGGCGGAAAAAACAGGTGTAATTCGCTGCTGATTCGGTGCAACTACCTGCCGTAGCAGGGATTCGATACGGTATCGATCTCGAACAATTTCGGTGCGATATGCCAGACGACCCGACCTCGCGAGCAGCTTCGAACGAAGACGAAGCCCCGGAATCGCGTGCCGGGGATCGCGTCGTTCGCACCGAGGAGCTGTTCGGCGACCTCCGCGAAATCTGGATCGAACACGACGGCGAGCGGTACCGCCTCCGCATCACCCGCCGGAACAAGCTCATCCTTCAGAAGTGACGGGGTGAACCGCGGGCGTCAGCCCGTCGGGTAAAAATCACCCGACGGGCTGACGCCCGCGGTTCACCGAACGCGGCTCAGAACTCCCCCGTCCCGCGCTTTGACCACC
>JALHQU010000106.1:7017-23097 GCA_022841795.1 Fimbriiglobus sp. | reverse complement strand
CCTGGGTGTGTTCCCACCCAGGCGGCTGACGCCGCCGGTTCACCTCAATCCGGGCGCGGGAACTGGCGCAGGCGCGGCAATTTCGGCGTGGTATAGCCCGCGGTCCTGACTTACCCCTGTCCCCCCGCAGGAATCCCGCGATGACCCTGACCCGCTGGAAGTTGATGGCCGGCGTCCTCGGACTGTCCATGTGCGGGCTGGCGGCGCTGGCCGAGCCGGCCTGCCGCACCGTCGGGTACACGCACCGCCACACGCCGGACGTGCCGCAGCCGGTGGCCGACGCCGGCAGCAAGCCGCTGCCGCCGCCGGTCCACGTGCCGCCGCCGGCCCCGTCCACCCTGCCGCCGGTCGCGGGGAACCTGCCTTCGCTCCCGCCGCCGGCCACGCTGCCCAAGTCGGACACCTCGCCCCCGCCGGCCACCGAGGTGCCGCCCGCCCTGCCGACGCTACCGACGCTGCCCGGACCGGCCGAGGTGACGAAGGGGTCGGACCTGCCGCCCCCGACGGTGCCGTCGATCCCGCCCGCCGGCGGGCTGAACGAGAAGGCGTTCACCGACCTGGCGAAGCAGAACCTGGCCC
Source organism: Fimbriiglobus sp. (assembly GCA_022841795.1). Classification (GTDB taxonomy): domain Bacteria; phylum Planctomycetota; class Planctomycetia; order Gemmatales; family Gemmataceae; genus JALHQU01. The sequence goes on along the minus strand of JALHQU010000106.1, from coordinate 22,518 downwards.
AGGTGCCGCTGCCCACGCTGACTGACAAGAAGCCCGAGACGCTGCCGCCGCCGAAGCTCGAACTGCCGAAGCCGGACGCGGCCCTGCCGCCGCCGGTCATCACGTTCGCCCCGGCCCCGACACACGACCCGCAGCCGACCAAGCCGGCCCCGAAATTCAACTTCGACACGTCGCCACCCCCGGTGGTCCCGTCCGAGCCGGTGCGGGTGTCGGCCACCACAACCGTGCCGGCCGAGCGGAAGCTGAAGGTGCAACTGCACCTGGGGGCGGGCAAGCCGTACTTCGAGGTGCGGGACGGGGAGGAGCTGGTGCTGAAGGTGGTGTCGGACGCGGTGGAGGTGAAGGCGCCGGCGGACAACGGGGACGCGGCCAGCGTGCTGAAGGCGAGCGGCGGGGTGTCGTTCCGCACCCTGGGCGGGAACGGCACCTGCGACGAGCTGCGGGTGATCCCCGGCACCGGCGAGGTGGTGGTGAGCGGGCGGGTGGCGGTCACGTCCAACTGGGGCAAGGCGGAGACCACCGCCACCGCCGACAAGATGACGTTCCGCCTGGGGGCGGACACGCCGCCGCTGAAGAAGTGATCCGCCGGTCGGAACTGTTGCCGAATCGGAGCGCGGCCGGCCGGGGCGGGGATTCCGTGTGCTAGGGTTGTGCGGACCCGGCCATTGGACCGGCCGGGCCGTCCGCCTCGGATTCCCGTGCCGCCATGAATTTCAACTTGAGCCAACTGTTCTCGGCCGAGTACCTGCCGTACTCGCTGCCCGCGCTCATCCTGCTGGCCACCGGGCTGATCGTCGTGTTGCTGCTGGTCGGGCGGAAGGCGAACGCCGGCCTGAAGCCGCCGAAAACATCGTCGAAGGGGTCCGGCACCATCCCGGACCACGGGGCGTCGGCGTCCGACCGCCGCGAATCCATCCGCCGGGACGGCCCGCCGGTGGAGGTGGTGTTCACCTCGCCGGCGCTCAACACCGGGGCGAACCAGGGGTACGTGATCGACCGCTCGACCGGCGGGCTGCGGCTGGCGGTGGCGGCCGGCATGGCGGCGGGCAGTTCGCTGCAGGTGAAGGCCAAGCACGCCCCGGACAACATCCCGTGGGTGACGGTGATCGTGCGGAACTGCAAGAACACCGGCGAGCACTTCGAACTGGGGTGCGAGTTCGAGAAGACCCCGCCGTGGAACGTGCTGCTGCTGTTCGGCTGAGTCAGAAGTTCTTCCGCCGGGCGACGATGACGGCGGACTGGAACCCCCGCACGAACCGCTCGCCCAGGGTGGCGACGGCGATCCACCGGCCGGACCGCGGGAACTCCCACACCACCCAGGTGATCTTGTCCCGCGGGCCGACCCGCAGCCGCTGGTGCGGCGGGCCGGAGAAGTTCAGGTCGACGTCCCCGCCGTTCTCGTACCCGTCCAGTTCGCCCACCACCGCCGGCCACCCGGCCTCGCGGATCACCTTCCCCTTGAACCCGGCCAGTTCGTCCACCCGCGTATCCGGGTCGCCCACGGCGATGCGGTCGTATACGGCGTCGGCCTGCTGCTCTTCACCCAGCCGCCCGGCCGCGTCGTCCCGCTGGCGGGCGATGGCGCGCACCGTCAGCCCGAAGGCCGTGAGCAACAGCAGGGCGAGCGCGATCCGAGCGCTGTGGGCGACGCTCATGTCGTCGGGATGATACCCGTGCCGTCGTGCCGTTGTCAAATATTTCGGCCGGCGGTGTTGGTGTCCCGGCTTCAGCCGGTCTTGGGTGAGCCGCCTGGGTGGGCTCACACCCGACGGGCTGACGCACGCGGTTCACCATCGAAGACCGCCTGAAGGCGGGACACCAGCGAAAACCGGGTCAGAAGTTCTTCCGCTTGGCGACGACGATGAAGCTCTTGCAGCACACTCGCGTGTCGCCGCCCGGAACGGCGACGGCGATCCAGCGGCCCGCGACCGGATACCTCCAACGAAGCCAGTAAACGGGTGTGTCCGGTCCGAATGAACCGAGTTCACGGGCGTCACACCCGCGCTCCAGCCCTTCGATGTCGCCCAGGCGTTTCGGCCAACCGGGTTCACCGACTGACAATTCGAAGTCTTCCCCCATCAATTCCTGACACCAAGCGGTGGAAGTGGGCACGTCGATGAGGGCGTACACCTTCTCCGTTCGTCCGAGTTCGGCCTGACGCGCTTGGTTCTGCTCGTCCATTCGCCCTTGATGCCGAAGGGTCGAGTGGATGAGCCAGCCGATCAAGACGACCGACATGAGTGAGAGGGCGGCGCGAGCGGACCATTTCGCCATGCCGCCGGTACGTTGCGGATCCGCCGGGTGTTCACACTTCAATCGAACAGCGTGCCGGCCTTGGCGACCGCCGTGTTGCCGGCCCGTACGTCGGCCGGCTTCGGCAGCCGGCGGACGTACTCGTGGTACCCGTCCAGGTCGAACTTCCGCGCGGTGTTCTCGCTCGACATGTACCGGATGTTGCCGAACACCTCCCGCTCCGGCGGCCACGGGCGGTCGAACAGGCCGAAGCACCACAGGATGCCGGTGTAGCTGTTCGGGTCGCGGCCGTCGATCGCGTACCTGTTGTTCAGGTGTTCCAGCACCCGGTACGCCTCCTCCGCCGTCGGCGACCACTCCAGCACCTTCTTCGCCCACAGCATCCGCAGGTAGTTGTGCATCCGCCCGGTGGCCACCAGTTCCGTCTGGGCGGCGTTCCACAGCGGGTCGTGCGTGTCGGCGTACTCGAACTGATCGAGCGAGTACAGGTGGCTGCGTGTATCCTTCTCATGCTTGTGCAGGGTGGTCCGCGCCCACTCCGGCAGCACCCCGGCGAGCGTGCCCTGCTTCGACAGCGGGCTGAAATCTTCGGTCTCGAAGTTGAACGCCGGCCACTCCCCCGGCTCCTGCCAACTTCGGGTGCCCGGCTGACCGCTGACCGCTGACCGCTGACCGCGTCGGGTGAAGTGCCACTGGTACCCCACGTCCCGCCAGGTGATGGCCTCGTCCAGGAAGCTGTTGGTGTTCGGGTCGCGGTCGAAGAAGTCGTCCTTGTTGCGGGTCTTCATGTTCAGGATGTCGGTCGTCCAGTCGTCGCCGAGCGTCGCCTCCACCACTTGTTGGATCGACAGGTGCCCGTAGTGCAGCCACCAGCTCAGCCCGCTGGCGGACGAGTTCGCCGGGTCGTCCGGCAGGTTCCGCTCGTCGGCGTACCGATCCAGCCGGTCGGCGATGAACGTGTCCAGTACCTTCGCCCCGGCCGTCGCCCCGCCAACGCCCGCCGGCACCACCGGCACCGTCTGGTCGATGGGCAACCCCTTCACGAACGCGGACAGGTCCTTCGGCGGGGTCCACGGCGTGAACGGCGGCTTCAGACTCTTCCCGCTCAACTTGTCGAAGTTCGGCTCCGCGCTCGCCCGGTGCCCCCACGCCTCGGCGAACAGCTTGTGAATCCGCGGCCGCAGGTGCGCCGCCGCCCCGACCGGCGGGCCGAGCAGCGACAGCGGGACCATGCTGTTGCCGTCCACCGCGACCACCGGCACGTCAACCGAATTAGCCACCGCCCGGATCTGCGCCGGGATGATGAACTGCGGGTAATCATCCGTGACAACCGACACGGCGTCGGCGGCCAGCTTCCGCACCAGCCCGCGGCCGGCGTCGTCCGGCGTTTCCACGAACGGCCAGTACGTCACCCCCATCCACTTCGCCGCCGCGTGCGTGTCCGCCATCCCCTCCAGCATGAACTGGTGGAACCGGGCACACGCCCACGGGGAGTTCAGCTTCAGCCCCTCGTACACCACCAGCGGCGTCTGGTAGTGCCGGGCCAGGCCGATGGCGTAGTCGAGGGCGTGGTTGTGCGTCAGCCGGCGGAACATCTGGCACCAGTACAGGACGTACTTGCCGGACCTGTTCGGCGGGCGGTCGTTGGCGTGGCGGACGCGGGCGTCGTTGAACGTGGTCATGCCCTATACATAGACGGCATGACCCCGCCGGTTCTCGCCGTCGCCGACGTCCGCAAGACCTACGGCAAGTTCCCCGCCCTGAACGGGGTATCGTTCGACGTACAGGCGGGCGAACTGTTCGGCCTGCTCGGTCCGAACGGGGCGGGCAAGACGACGCTCATGTCCATCCTGGCCGGGCTGACCGCCGCCACCTCCGGCGAGGTGCGGCTGTTCGGCGCCCGGTTCACCCCGGCCGACCGCGAGGTGCGGAAGCGGATCGGCATCGCCACGCAAGATCTGTCTATTTACCCCGACCTGACCGCCCGCGAGAACCTCCGCTTCTTCGGCAAGCTGTACGGCATGACCGCGGCCGACCTGCCCGGTCGGGTGGACGAGTTGCTCGCCGCCGTCGGCCTGACCGACCGGGCGGACGACCGGGCGGGCACGTTCAGCGGGGGGATGAAGCGGCGGCTGAACCTGGCGGCGGCGGTCGTCCACCGCCCGGACCTGCTGCTGCTGGACGAGCCGACCACCGGGGTGGACCCGCAGAGCCGCAACCACATCTTCGACCAGGTGCGGGCGCAGAACGCCGCCGGCATGACGGTGATTTACACCAGCCACTACATGGAGGAGGTGCAGGCGCTGTGCCCGCGGCTCGCCATCCTCGACAACGGGCTGCTGCGGGCGTGCGACACCCTGCCCCACCTGCTGAGTCGACTCGACTCGACCGCCCGACTGACGCTGGCAAACCCGGACGGGGTACTCGACCGGGTGCAGGGTCTACCGGGGGTGAAGGGTGTTTCGATGGCCGGTTCGCGGCTGGACGTGACCACCGCCGATCTGCCGCCGCTGCTGCCGAAGCTGCTGGCCGCGGCCGGCGAGGTGACGGCCCTGGAGATCGAGCAGCCGACGCTGGAGCGGGTGTTCCTGACGCTCACCGGCCGCGGCCTGCGGGACTGACGGAAGTAGGTGCCGCGAGCCGAGCGGCACTCAGGGTGGCCGACTGTCTCCGACAGTCGGTTCGGAAGTCGCTCTCGGCGAGAGCGACCCACCCTGAGCGGTCGGATTCGACTTGACCGCCGCAGGTTTCGGCTTATCAATGGGGGTGTCGGGCGCTTAGCTCAGTTGGCTAGAGTACCACATTGACATTGTGGGGGTCACTGGTTCGAGCCCAGTAGCGCCCATCCGACACAACCCCCGCGACCCCGCGGGGGTTGTTCGTTTCCCGCCGGCCCGGCCGCACGCTTTTCCTGATTCCCGCGGGGTGATCCCGCGCCGTTTCCGTCCTCGACGGTATGGCCTCGTGGCGAGGTCGCACCCCGGGCGGAGTCGGCGATGCGCACCCACCTCGCGACGATCGGCTTGTTGGCGCTGGCGTTCCTCGTCACCACACTGGCCCGCTGGTGGCCCCTCGCCCCGGAAGGCGGCGCGGCGCCGCCAGCTCGGGCGGAAGTCGTCCGGTACGACTCCGGCCTCGCCGTCACCCGCGTCACCGTCATCGACGGCACCGGCGGCCCCCCGCGGGCGGACCAGACGGTCGTGGTGCAGGGGAGTCGGATCGTCGCCGTGCGGCCGGCCGACGAGGTGAACCTGGGGCCGGACGTTCAGGTCACCGCCGGCCGGGGCCGCTACCTGATCCCCGGCCTGTGGGACATGCACGCTCACCTGACCGATCCGGGCGTACTCCCCCTGCACACCCGGCACGGCGTCACCGGCGTGCGGCACATGTTCTCGACCAACCCGTTCTTCCCGGACAAGCTGGCGTTCGACCCGACCCACCCCGCCCACCCGCGGACCGTCGGCTCGACCCACATGCTCGACGGCGCGGGCAACCCGTACGGTTGGCCGGTGAAGCGGAACGTGATCCGCGTGACCGAACCGGCGGAGGCCGACGGGGCGGTCCGCCAGGCCGTGCGAGCGGGGAACGACCAGATCAAGGTCTACCCGATGCTCTCGGCGCCCGCCTACTCCGCGATCGTGTCCGCCGCTCGGGGCCACAACGTCGATGTGGTCGGGCATCTGCCGAAGGGCGTCACCGCCGCCGCGGCCAGTGCCGCCGGGCAGCGGAGCATCGAACACCTCGACGGCGTGGCGATCGGCTGCTCCGCCCACCCCGACCGCTGGACGGCGATGCGGACCCGGCCACCCCAGCCCGGTCGGGGGCTGGACGACTTCACCGGCTGGCGGGTGCAGTTGGCGGCCCACGACGACTTCGACGAGCGGCAGGCGGCCGACCTGTTCGCGGCGTTCGTGCGGAACGACACCTACCACGTGCCCACACTTGTGCAGACGCGGGCGGCGGCGGAGCTGCGAGCCGCCGAGTGGGATGAAAGCCGGCTGCCGCCGTTGCTCCGGCTCGCCTGGCAGCGGAAACTCCTGGCGGACGGCGGGGTGGAGGTGCCGGTTCTGTCGCTCAAGATGAGCGGGGCCGAGTTGCGAGACCGCGGGCACCTGTTCCGCAAGGATCTGGAACTGGTCGGCCGGATGCACCGGGCCGGGGTCAAAATCCTGGCCGGCACCGACGCCCCGTACCCCGGCGTGCTCCCCGGCGAATCGCTCCACGCCGAACTCGAACTGCTGGTGCAGGCGGGCATGACCCCGCTGGAAGCGATCCGGGCGGCGACGGTTTCCGCGGCCGAGTGCTTGCGTCAGGCCGACCGGGTTGGGAGCATCTGCGAGGGGCTGCTCGCGGACCTCGTGCTGCTCGACCGCAACCCGGCGGACGACATCCGGCACACGCGGGCGGTGCGGGCGGTCCTCGTCGGCGGGCGGGTGGCGTGGTCGGTGGAAACGGCGGGTCAACAGGAGTCCGAACGATGACCGGCGTGAACGCGCTCCTGGCCCGCTTCCTCCCGGTGCTGCGGGTAAAGGCGTTGCAGTTCCGGCTCGACCCGCGGTGCCGGGCGCTGCTCGACGGGTCCGACCTGGCTCAGGAAGCGTGCCTGAAAGCGGTCGCCAGCCTGGATCGGTTCCGCGGCACGACCGACGGGGAGATGGTGGTGTGGCTGACCGAAATCCTGAAGACGGTGGCGGTCGAGCTGTTCCGCCGCGAACACGCTCAAAAGCGGACGCCGCCGGGTCCGGTGATCGCCCTGATCGCGTCCGTGGCGGACGACTCCTCCCAGCGGCTCGAACTGGCCGCCGCCCCGTCCGCCGACTCGCCCAGCCGGCTCGCCGACCGGCGGGAGGAGCTGGTCCGGCTGGCCGTCGCCGTCGAGCAGCTGCCCGTCCGCCAGCGGGAGGCGTTCGTCGCCCACTACCTGCTCGGTCAGCCGGTCGAAGAGGTTGCGAAGCACCGCGGGGAAACGCCGAAGGCGGTCGCCGGGCTGATCCTGCGGGGCAAAGAGCGGGTGCGGGAACTCCTGGCCGGGGGACCGACATGACGCCGACATCGGGCCCACCCGAGCCGTCCGAGAGCCGGTTCAACGAGCTCGCCCTGCGGCTGCTGACCGCCCGCGAACGGGGAACGCCCGCCGACCCGAACGCCCTACGGGCCGAGTTCCCGGAGCTCGCCGACCTCATCCCCAGTCTGGTCCGGGCCGACTCGGGCCTGGACGACCTGTTCCCCCGGCTGTCGATGACCCGCCCCGCCACCCCGACCCTGATCGGCCGCCGCATCGGGGAGATCGAACTGTGCGCGTTCCTCGGCTCCGGCGGGCAGGGGGAAGTGTACGTCGGCTGGCAGACGGCGGATAAGCGGTGGGTGGCGGTCAAGCTGCTCCACGCGCACCTGTCCGCGGACCCGCGGCAGCGGGCGCGGTTCGTGGTGGAATCGGAAGCGGTGGCCCGGCTGGTTCACCCGAACGTGGTGCCGGTGCGGGCGACCGGGGAACACGCGGGGCGACTGTACCAGGTGATGGACTGGGTGGCGGGCGGCACGCTGAAGGCCGCGCCCAGGCGGTACACGGCCGACCCGGTGGCCGCGGCCCGCGTGGTAGCGGCGGTGGCGCGGGCCGTGCAGCACGCGCACGACCGCGGGGTGCTGCACCGCGACCTGAAGCCGGCGAACGTGCTGCTCGACCGCGACGGGGGGCCGCACGTCACCGACTTCGGGCTGGCCAAGCTGGTGGACGACCCGGCGGCCGGGGAGTCGGCGGCGAGCGTGGTCGGCACCCTGCGGAACATGGCCCCGGAGCAGACCACCGGCAGCGAGCCGGCGACCGTGCGGACGGACGTGTACGGGCTGGGCACCATCCTGTACGAGCTGCTCACCGGCCGGCCGTGTTTCCCCGACGGCACCCCCGACCTGCTGGCGGCGGTGCGGACCACCGCCCCGGACCCGCCGGAAGCGGTCAACCCGCGGGTGGACCGCACCCTGTCCGAGATCTGCCTGCGGTGCCTGGAGAAGCGGCCGGAACACCGCTTCGAGTCGGCGGCGGCGCTGGCCGACGCCCTGGACGAGTACGCCCGCGGCGGGTCGTCGGCGCTCGCCCCGCTGGTCGAACTGCTGCGGACCGCCGCCCTGCTCGGGCGGGTGGTGTCGGCGGTGGAAGACCTGGCCGACTACCGGCGGATCGGGCGGGCGGTGTGGGTGCAGGGGGCGGTGGTGGCGGTCACGAACGCGGGGGTGGCCGGGCTGATCGCGGTCGGGGGCCACGAGTTGTGGGTGTGGCTCGTCCTGTTCGCGTCGTACATCCCGCTGCTCCTCGCGCTGGCCCGCGGCAAGACCCTGCGGCAGGTGGTTCAGAACCCCCGCGAGCGGCTGGTGTGGGCGGTGTGGGTCGGGCACCTGGCGGCGACCGCCGGGGTGTTCGCCGCCGCCCGCCTGCTGCCGCACCCGGACTTCGCCCACGCCATCGCCGCCGGGTACGCCGGGTGCGGCGGGCTGAACGCGCTGGCGTTCTTCGCCCTCGGGGCAGCGTACACCGGCCGCCTGCTCCCGCTCGGGCTCGGCTGGGTGGGGGTGTCGGTCGTGGTCGGCCTGTTCGCGCCGCTCGCCGGCGTGTGGTACGGGCTGTACATGGCCACCTGCTGCGGCCTCATCGCCGTCCACCTGGCCCGGCGGTGAGCGGACGCCGGGAGTTCGTGCCCGTCGGTCGCCGGCCGCGGCCGAGTCCAGCAGTCGGGTGACGGGGTGCATGCTCCGATCTGATGCCGGGCGGCACCGGGCGGTGCTATTCGGTGAACGGGAACAGCTTCTTGATCGGACGCCGGCGGGGCCAGCCGGGTCTGCACCTCGTTGCCTAGCGCCCCGCCCTCGTACACCTGCGACTCCTGCTCGTCACGGGCGATGACACCCGACCCGTCCGCACAGCCGGTCGGCGGTGCTCACCCCTCCGCCTTCTTCCCCTGGTTGGCGTCGTACCACGCCCGCAGGTCGGCGTCGCAGTTCGCCAGGCCGGTGCGGGTGAGCCACACCGCGAGGGCCAGCCAGCCGAGCATCCCCGCCGCCCAGCCCCAGTTCACCCCGCTTGAAACGGGCAGGTGGCACAGGCCGGCCGGCACCAGCCCGGCGGCGGTCGTCCATCCGGCCTTCAGCAGTCCGTACAGCAGCAGCGGCATACCCAGGGTGAACAGCGACGCCAGCCCGCTCGTCTGGTAGCCGGTGGCGAACGACCGGAACCCGACGGCGAACCCGACCGCCCACAGCACCCCGGCCCCGCCCGCCGCGGCCAGAGCTTCCCACCACATCACTCGCCCGCTGATCGCCACCGCCGCCCACAGCAGCCCGGCCACCAGCAGGTACGCCCGCCCCCGCTTCCACGCCGCCGCCAGCGAGGCGTGCCAGTAGTCCCGCCCGGTCAGGTGGGTGAGCAGCAGCAGCTCCAGCCGCTTGCAGCGGTTCTGGGCGGTCGAGTCCCACAGCCCGAACTGGAACACGGCGGGCACGGCGGCCAGCACGCTCATGGCGGTGGCGACCGTCGGCGGGCCGCCCCACTGGTCGAACAGCTGGAACACCAGCCGGCCCATCCACGCCGGCCACGCATCCCCGGCCACCAAGTACGCCGAGTACACCACCGCGAACCCGCCGGCCAGGTACACGTTCACCCGCCCGCTGTACTCCATCACCCGCCGCACCGCCCACCAGCTCAACGGCCGGTCGGCCAAGTAAGAAGGGAAAAGGGACAAGGAGCAAGGGAAGACGGAGACATCGAACGACGTGGCTTCTTTGTCCCTTGTCCCTTGTCCCTTGCTACTTTTCCCGCCGTAATGCCGGTCGTGAAAGTGCCCCTTCAGCCGGAACGCCGCCCGCACCCCGGCGACGGCGAGCAGCCCGAGGCCCACCCCCGTCACCCACGTCAGCCGCTCGACGGCGATCCACTCCACCGCGTCCGGGGCGAACCAGTACCGCATCACCCCGAACGGGTTCATGTTGTGGCCGAACAGCACCGCGTCGTACACGAACCGGCCCAGCCAGTCGGGCAGCACCTGGAGCCACTGCACGAGGTGTTCGCCGGCCAGCACGCCGACCACCAGGTAAATCAGCACGCCGAGCAGCCCGAGCAACTCGCCCAGGCGACGGACCAGCACCGGCTCGTACACCCAGGCGGTGAGGGCCGCGGCGGTGGCCGTCCCCCACACGAACGGCAGCACGAACAGCGGCAGGAAGTCCGGCGGGGCGACGAACCCGAACAGCAGCATCGCCAGGAACACCGGCAGGGCGGCCAGCCACGCCAGCGCGAACCGGCCGAGGCCGACCAGTGCTTCGGCGGCGAACACCCGCCGCGGCTGCACCGGCGACACGAGCAGGAACTCCAGCGCCTGGCTCTTGGGCAACTGCGTCAGCCGCCAGCCGATGACCGCCGCCCCCTCCACCATCGCCAGGGACAGCAGCACATACCCGAGAGTGGTCAGCCCGCCGGCCGCCCCGGACCCGACCAGCACCCACGCGGCGGCGGCCACGAACAGCACGTGCCCGACCACCACCCGGCGGAAGGTGAGCTGCCGGCCGGGGGCGAGCATGGCGACTTCGAAGAACGGACGGAGCATGACGGCGGCCCGCGGGAACGACGGGCAACCTTAGCTCACAGCAGACAAAGTAGCAGGCACACTCCGTGTGCCGTCCGCAGACGGCACACGGAGTGTGCCTGCTACTTTCGGTGGGGGACGAGGCGAACGGCGGTGTGAGATGGTAGGGTGGGTCTGGTCCGGTGAAGACCAGACACACCCTACCATCTCGTCAACTGCGACGAATGAGTTGTTCAACGCCGCTCACACCGCGACCCAGTCCGGCTCGAACCGCAACGGCTGATCGGTGATGATGAGTTCGTCCATCCCCGTATACAGCACCAACGCCCATCCGTCGAACCCGAATTCGACCCCGGCGCACAACGTGTCGTCGGCTGCAATCAGGCGAGCGGACCGAATGACTTGTCCGCACGCACGCCGCAACGCCGGCTGTGGCGCCTCCACCCATCGAGATTCGAGATCCGGTCTACCGATCCAATGAAATGGGGGCAAGGCAAAGTTGATCTCGCCCCAGGTGAACCCGAACTCGGCGACGTAGATTGACCACAATTCCAGGTTGCGTCCGTCTACACGGAAGGCCACCGGCGAAGCAGCGTGCAGCGTGTCCCACGGGTCGTACCACACCACCCGGATCGATTCGACAGCCATCCCGACCAGCGAGCGGAGCCGTTCGCGGTGGAGGGACAATACTTCGGTCATCCGCGTGGCGATCTCCACACGTTCACCTCCGTGACCGGACGGCACCTACTCGGCCCCACCGTGACGAACGGCCGCAGGGCGTCGAGCGTCTTCGCCCCGATGCCCTTCACCCGCCGCAGGTCGTCCACCGTCTCGAACCGCTTCTCCCGCCGTGCAGCCGTGATCGCCGCCGCCAGCACCGGCCCCACCCGCGGCAGGCGTTGCAGCTCCGCCTCGCTCGCCGTGTTCACGTCGATCTTCGGCTCGCCCGGCTGAATCTTGCCCCCGCGTGCTGCCGGCGGGGGTGGCGGCTCCGGGCGGGGCTTGCGTTCCAGCCGGTCCACACCGTCGGGCGGGGCGGACGCGGTGAGCAGCGGGCGGAGCTTGTCCAGCGTCTTGCCGCCGACGCCGTGAACCGCGGTCAGGTCGTCCACCGTGTCGAACCGCCCGCGGTCGGCGCGGTGGGCGAGGATGGCGTCGGCCACCGTCGGCCCGACGCCGGGCAGTTGCAGCAGCTCGGCCCGGTCCGCGGTGTTCAGATCGACCGGGCGAGACGCGGACGGAACGGCGAGCCGTTCCTCGGTCGGCCGGGCGGACGTGCGGGGCGAGTAGGTGCGGAAGAGGAGCAGCCCGACCAGGACAAGGACGAACGCGGCGAGCGCCGCCTGCGCGTGCCGCCGCGACGGCGACACCGCCGGTGGGGAGGGCAAGTTGGGAGCCGGACCGTCCATACAGACGGAACAGTCTACCCGTTCCGCACGGTCAACACCACATACCGGCACCAGTTCCACGCCGACGGGATCATCCGAAGTGCAACCCGGTCGAGGGCGTCGGCCAGCCGCAGCACCGGCCGCACCCGGCACACCCGCCGCATCATGCCGAACAACTGGAACCCGCGGACGTGCAAGGTCGGGAAGTGGTGCCGTAGCGGGGCGAGGGCGGCGGCGGTGAGCGGCAACTCGTCGGCGGTGCGGTGCTTGCCGGGATATGGCAGGCGGCGGCGGGTGAACCCGAGCAGCGGGTTGCCGCCCCACGGCTCGCAGAACACCGCCACCCCGCCCGGCGCCAGCACCCGCTTCAGCTCCGCCCCCGCTTGGTGCAGATCCAGGTGGTGCAGGATGGCGTTCCCCCACACCGCGTCGAAGCGGGCGTCCGGGTACGGCAGGTGTTCGCCGTCGGCGGCGGTGAATTCCACCGCCACCCCGTTCGCCGTGGCCCGCTCTTCCGCTTCCCTCACATACCCCGGCGACAGGTCGAACGCCGCCACGTCCGCCCCGGCGCGGGCCATCACCACCGCCGCCATGCCGTGCCCGCACCCGTAGTCCAGCGCCCGCTTGCCGCGGAGGTCGCCGAGCGCGTCGAACGCCGGCCGCACCCACGTCTCGTGGTCGAGGAAGTCGGCGTCGGCGAACGTCAGCCGGGCGGGGGTGCGGCGGAACGTGGCCGAGCGGTCGGCCGCCTGGGCGTCGTGGAACTGCTGCTCGGCGGTCAGCCGCGGGATGGTGGCGGGCATGGGGTGCGTCCGTGCGGGGTGGGGGAGATAGTATCCCGTGGGAAGTGGGGGTGCCAATGCCACCTGCGGCCCGTGTCTTCGCCGCGACCTCCGGGAGCGGGGTTGCTGGCACCGCTCCCGGAGGTCGCGGCGAAGACAACGGAGTCGGGCAAAATTCGTCCCGCCGGTTCGATCATGAAGTAGATTTCCGCTACCCCTGGCACTCGCCCCCGATCCGACATGACCGCGGACGACCTGCACCGCCACCGCACCGACGTCCTGCGGGGCGTGGTCACGATGGACTTCTACGAACGGGTGTACCTGCCGCACGCGCTGGCCGGCCAGACGCGGGCGGTGGACAACCTGCAGCGGGTGTCCAAGGGGAAGGTGTCGGCGTCGGTGCTGCTCGGGGCGAAGAAGGCGGCCGCGCCGATGTCGTACCGGGCGCTGGCCGACACCGTGGTGGTCATGTCCGGCGAGCAACTGGCCCAGTTCGTCGAGCAGGTGTTCGACGCGGCGGCCGTGTCCGCTGCCACCGTCTGACCGCGTCACGCCGGCGTCACATTTCGCCCCACCCGGGCCGTCGGTCGGGTATACTCGGCGCACCCGCCGGAGGTTCCGCCGTGGCCCGCCTCAGTCTGCTCCTCGCGTTCGCACTCCCCGCGCTCGTGGTTGCCGCCCCGGTGCCGAAGGGGGTGAAGAAGAAGGCCCACACGAACGGCACCTGGGAGCTGGTCGAGTACACCCCGAACGGGGTGGTGCAGGACCACTCGCGGATGATCAAGGTGTGGACACTGGACGGGGAAGTGCTCCGCGTCGGGGGGAGTTCGTACTCGCTCACCCTCCCGGACCCGGACAAGCCGGCGCAGCGGCGGTTCATCCCCGGCGGCGGGGGGGCCGGGTATGCGGCCGCGGTGGAGGTGGACGGGGACGAACTGCGGTTCTGTTACACCCCGTCCCGCACCGACCCGATCACCGAGTGCGCGCCGGCGAAGAACGTCCTGTTCTACCGCTTCAAGCGGGTGGACGACGCGGGGAAGTGATTCCCGCTTTCGCCCGCTGCGGCCGGCGGGTACACTGCCTTTGTCCGCCCGGTGCCCGCCCCGGTCGTCGTCATGGTCCGACACCTTCTTCTCCTCGTCCTGTTTCCGGCGATCACCGCCGCCGCCCCGGTGCCCAAAACGCTGAAGGCCGCCGGCCCGAACGGCACCTGGGAGGTGGTCGAGCAGCACTCCCGCGGGAACAAGGTGAAGCCCAATTACACCACCCGCTGGACGATCGACGGGGACAAGCTGAGCATCGAGCGGGTCGCCCAGGCCGGGGCGGTCGTTCGTCCGGCGGCCAACCCGCCGACGTACTCGCTGGTCAAGCCGGACCCGGCCAAACCGGGCGAGGTGGACTACACGATCACCTACGAAAACGGCGCCCGCACCCGCACCTACCCCGGCCGGCTGGAGGTGGACGGGGACACGCTGAAGTTCTGTTACGAGCCGCGGAACGACGGCGACCGCCCGGCCGAGTGCAAGCCGACCGAGACGAACGTGTACTACGAGTTCCGCCGGGCGGCGGCGGACGGCAAGGACAAGTGATCGCCCCACGGAGGGCCGGACCCATGTTCCCGATGGCGTTGCTGGCGGTGGCGTGCGCCGCCCCGGTGCCGAAGACCCTGAAGGCGGCCGACCCGACGGCCATCGTCGGCAAGTGGGAGCTGACCACCGCCACCTACGGCGGCCAGCCGTACCCGTCGGCGCACGGCACCAAGTGGACGCTGGCGGCCGACGGCACCGCCGTGCGGGACCGCACGGAGGGCGTGGCCACCGCCAAGTACACCCTCGACCCGAAGGCCGACCCGAAGGAGTTCGACTGGCACACGGACGAGGGGAACACGTTCGTCGGCGCGTACTCCCTGGTCGGCGACACGTTCCGGGTGAGCCTGCGGCTGAAGGGCAACAAGCGGCCGGCGTCGGACACCGACACCGACGGCACTTACGTGTTCGAGTTCAAGCGGATGAGGGACGACCCGTGACCCGCGCGCTCGCCGTACTCATCGTCCTCGCCACCCCGGTTCCGGCCGCCCCGGTGCCGAAGGGGTTGAAGAAGCCGGAGGCCAAGCTGGAGGGGGACTGGCGGCTGGAGACGGAGGAACAGAACGGCAAGGTGGGCCAGCGGTCCGGCAGCCACAACCTGTGGCGGGTGACCGACGGGCAGATGACCCTGATCGCCGAGAACATCCCGCAGGGGCAGAAGAAGGAGTACCCGACCGTTCTGGTCTCCGCCGCGGTGGACGGCGGCTCGCTCCGCACGTTCGACTACACGGTGGTGGAGAACAAGTACCAGCGGAACGGGGTGTGCGAGCTGGACGGGGACACGTTGCGGATCGCGTTCGGGAAGGACGCGAAGGCCCGCCCGGACAAGCTGACCAGCGAGAATGGCGGGTACCTGTACACGTTCAAGCGGGTGCAGCCGGACAGGTGAGACCGGACCACCGGCGGGCCGCCGGTGCCACGA
>JALHQU010000106.1:1858-7007 GCA_022841795.1 Fimbriiglobus sp. | reverse complement strand
CCCGCTCCGTGGTGCCGTCCCCACCGGCGGGCCCCGGGGGCCACGCTGACTTGTTCTCCCGGCCCCCGGGCGCCCCGCCGGTGTTCCCCATCATTCCCCGCCGAGCAGCCGGGCGACCGGGCGGGTGATCTCCAGGTTCTCCAGCACGATCCGCAGTACCACCGTCAGCGGCACCGCCAGGAACATGCCCGGCAGCCCCCACAGCACCCCCCACAGCGTCAGCGCCGCCAGGATCACCAGCGGGCTGAGGCCGACCGCCCGGCCGAGCAGCATCGGCTCCAGCACCATCGCCGAAACGATGTGAATAGCCGCGATGATTGCCGCCACCGTGACCGGCCGGACCAGCCCGTCCGACTGGGTGAACGCGAACGCCACCGGCAGGGTGTACGCCACCGCCGACCCGATGTACGGGATGAAGTTGCACACCAGGGTGAGCACCGCCCACAGCACGGCGAACTTCACCCCGGCGAACCACAGCACCAGCCCGACCGGCACGGCCACGATCACGCTGCTCACGAACTTCGCCTTCACGTAGCTGATGTTCGCCGCGTTGATCCGACCGAACACGTCCAGGATGAGCTCCGCCCGCTCCGGCGGGTACGCCTTCCGCACCCGCTCCGGGAACCGCCCGGACTCGAGCAGCAGGAACAGCAGGTACAGGCCGGTGGCCAGCGCCTCCGGCAGGCCGACCGCCACCACGTTCACCGCCGCCAGCGCCTGGTCGGTCAGCTGTTTGGCCAGCGCCTCCTCCGGCTTCTGGTCGTCCGCCCCGCGGGGCGGGGCGAACGGCAGCGTCTGCACCCACTCGTTCACCCGGCGGACCATTTCCACCGCCCGCTCCTTCAGCGCCGGAGCCTGCTCGGTCAGGTCGATCAGGTTGCCTGTGACGGCCGCCGCCACCGCCGCCAACAGCAGAAGGGCGCCGCCGCCGAGCAGCCCGAGGGCGAGCGGGGCGGGCATCTTCTTCCGCAGCCGGTTGTAGTACGGCAGCAGCACGTACCCGAGGAACACGGCCATCAGCAGCGGTCGCAACACCGCCTGCAGTTGGCCGAGCAGGTACCACGACCCGGCCACCACGATGACCGCGTAGGCGGCGGTGCGGAGGGTGCGGAAACCGTGATCTGAATCGGGCACGGGGCGACTCCGGACGGGGACGGGGGCGTTGTACCGAGCCGACCGGCGAAGGCGAGCCGCGAAGTTTTTCGGCCGAATGCGAACCCCGGATCGAATTTCAACAGTGGTGGGGCGGAATCGGACACCCGCCGGCGGCGGCGCACTACGGTATGGTCGCGGAACCGCTGAGATCGCAACGGTTTGCCCCCTCACCGCGATCTCATCCGGCGCGGCCCGCCACTTGCCCATCCTGATACAGGCGGCAGGTGCCTTCCCCCGCGCGAGTCGGCCGGGCCGACCGCGTCCGCTGCAACCCGATCCCTGTCGATGCGAGGAGTTCGCCCGTGTCCCGCGTGTTGAGTCTGCCCCGGTGGGCGTTCGTGCCGCTGTGCCTGGTCGTCGCCACCGGCCTGGTCGCGTTGTCGTACCCCGGCGGGCTGGCCGCCGCGTGCCGGGACGTGCAGGACTCCGGCGAACTGAACGAAGCGATCACCACCGCTCAGCAGGAGTCCGAGGAGCTGTCCGACCGCACCCTGCATGTGGCCGACCGCATCGCCGTCAAGGAGGCGCTGGTGACGCGGCTGGTGGAAGGGGAACTGACCCTGGATCAGGTGGCCGCCCAGTTCGCCGAGCTGAACGCCACCGAGCCGATCAAGATGACCAGCCTGCGGTGGCGGTACGGCGAGCTGCCGGACGACGAGCTGGCCGCCCGCAGTGTGATCGAGTACGTGGACAGCCGCGACCTGCCGAACCGCACGCAGATACTCGACCGCCTCGACCGCCAGTTCCAGGCCCGGTTCGGCCACCGGCCGGGGCCGTAACCCGGGAGATTTGTGAGCGGCCGGGGTAAACCCGGCCGGCACAAACGGCCGGGGTAAACCCGGCCGCTCGCAGAACTTTTTTCCCCCGCCCGCCTGCTGACATTTCATCGCAACCCGTTCCCGCGTACAGTTCTCTCACCTCACCCCCCGCTCCCGCCCGGCCCGACACTCGGGCCGGTAGCCGACACTGTACCTCGGGGGGTGACGGTTCAATCTCACCCTACGGGAACCGCCGACATGGCCGCGAAAGAGAGCCGCGAACTGAAGTCCGCCCTGGCCCAGATCGAGAAGGAGTTCGGCGAGGGGGCGATCATGTCCCTGAACGCCGTGGCGTCGCAGGAGATCGAGGGGATCAGCTCCGGGTCGCTCGGGCTGGACGTGGCGCTGGGCGGCAAGGGCATCCCCCGCGGGCGGATCGTGGAGATCTACGGGGCGGAGAGCAGCGGCAAGACGACCATCGCCCTGCACGCGGCGGCGAACGTGCAGAAGGCCGGCGGGGTGGTGGCGTTCATCGACGCCGAACACGCCCTGGACCCGAGCTGGGCGAAGAAGATCGGGGTGGACCTGGACAGCCTGCTGGTGAGCCAGCCGAGCTACGGCGAGGAGGCGCTCCGCATCGCCGAGATGCTGGTGAAGAGCAACGCGGTGGACCTGATCGTGATCGACAGCGTGGCCGCCCTGGTGCCGAAGAACGAGCTGAACAACGACATCGGCGACGCCAGCATGGGCATGCAGGCGCGGCTGATGAGCCAGGCCCTGCGGGTGCTCAACCCGAGCATCTCCAAGACCCGCACGTGCATCATCTTCATCAACCAGATCCGGCAGAAGATCGGGGTCATGTACGGCAACCCGGAGACCACCACCGGCGGGCTGGCGCTCAAGTTCTACGCCAGCGTGCGGCTGGAGGTGCGGCCGACCACCAACGCCATCAAGAACGACGACGGGCAGGTGACCGGCAAGGAGGTGAAGGTGAAGGTGGTGAAGAACAAGATCGCCCCGCCGTTCCGCACCGCCGAGTTCTTCATCATGTACGACAAGGGCATCGACCTGGAAGCGGACGTGCTGAAGCTGGCGGTGGACGAGTACGAGATCGTGACCAAGAGCGGGTCGTTCTTCAGCTACAAGGACCAGCGGCTCGGCCAGGGGGCGGACAACGTGGCGAAGTACCTGCGGGACACCCCGGCCGTGCGGGACGCCATCGTGGCCGACATCATGGTGGCGAACCAGGCCCGGATCAACGGCGTGGCCATCCCCGACGACCAGGACGGCGAAGCCCCGCCGGAGGCGGCTCTGGAGGGGGCGGAACCGGCCGAACCCCAGAAGCCGAAGAAGCGGGGCAAGTCGGCCGAGAAGGGGGATTGAGCCGGGGGGATCTTGGTTTGCCGCGACACGCAGGGGAGCGGGCCACACAGCCCGCTCCCCTGCGTGTCGCGGCAAACCATCAAGGACAAATCCATGATCTCCACCCGCGACTTGAGCGGACTACCGGACATCGACACCCTCCGCCGGCGGATGCAGTCGATGGCGGTGTTGGATGCGATCCTCTCCCCCGACTGGCAGTTCCGCTACTTTTCGTTCAACTCGAAATGGTCGAAGGGTGAGCAGATGGGGTCGATGCGGGACGGGTGTGGCGACGACCTGTTCGCCCACTTCACGAAGGCCGGGTGCTTCCTCAAGGGGTTCGCACACGAATCGCCGATGTCGCCGTACCGCGTTCAGCCGAAGCGGTTGTGGGGTGGTGTGCTGGATTCGGTACCGAAGGTGTTTGCCAAGTCGCTCCGAGAGCCGGCGTTCTCGATGGACGACACGACGTTCTGCGTGTGGCGGCTGTACGGCGACCCGATGTGGTCGCGCGGCGACATTGAGTTCCCGGAGGGTAAAGATCCGGACGGCTCGGCCCGCTTCCTCCGCTACTACGACGGCAAACCGGCGACCTACCGTAAGCACGCCGCCGACTACTTCGAGACCGACGTGCCGCTCAAACTCATCCGAGCGGTGTACGCCCACGAACCACTCACCGACGAACTGGTGCAGGCCGTCAACCCGGAAGTCATGCTCGCGGACCTGAAAGCTGACTTGGAGGAGATCGGGTATCCTTCGCCGGCCGTAGACTGAAAGAAACAAGAGTTCCCCCAGGTTCCCCCCGTGGCCCGTCGTGCCGAAGAACCCGAACTGCCCGCCCTGTACGCCCACGTGCAGCCGGGCCTCGAACCCGTCGCCGCCGACGAGATCACCCGCGACCTGCACGGCGAGGTGAAGCGGACCGACCGCGGGGTGGTCGTGTTCCGCCTACCCGACATCACCCCGGACGTACTCAAGCTGCGGACGACGGAAGACGTGTTCCTGCTGGCGTGGGGGTCGGACAGCCTCACCTATAAGGCCGCCGACCTGGAAACCATCAAGCGGTGGACGGCGAAGAAGGTGGACTGGCCGCACCTGTTCCGCATCCACCACGCCATCCGGCCGAAGACGAAAGGCAAGCCGACGTTCCACCTCGTCGCCCAGATGCAGGGGGAACACGGCTACCGGCGGGTGGACGCCCTGGACGCGATGGCCGACGGCCTGCACGGGTTCGTGCCCGCCGGGTGGGTGCCGGCCGACGAGGAGAACGCCTGGCTGGAAATCTGGCTGGGCATCACCGGCAAGACGGCGGTGTGCGGGCTGCGGCTGTCCGACCGCACCATGCGGCACCGGACGTACAAGGAGGACCACGTCGCGGCGTCGCTGCGGCCGACGGTGGCGGCGGCGATGGCCCGGCTGGCCGGCATCGGCCCCGGCATGACGGTCCTCGATCCGATGTGCGGGGCCGGCACCATCCTGGCCGAGGCGCTGGCCCTGTGCGAGCAGCGGCGGGTCCGCGAGGTCCGCTACCTGGGCGGGGACATCGACCCGCACGCCGTGTTCTGCACGGGGCAGAACCTGGGCCGGCGGGGCGGGATCGAGCCGGAGAAGTGGGACAGCACCGAGTTGCCGCTCGCCCGGCGGGTGGTCGATCGCCTCATCTGCAACCCGCCGTTCGGCAAGCAGTTGTCGAAGCCGGAAGACATTCCCGACCTGTACGACAACCTGGTGGCCGAGTGGGACCGGGTGCTGAAGCCGGGCGGGCGGGCGGTGCTGCTGGTGGCCGAACAAGACGCGCTGCGGTCGGCCATCGCCCCGCACGCCTGGCGGGCGATCAAACAGATGCGGTGCCGGGTGCTCGGCCAGCCGGCGGT
>JALHQU010000106.1:0-1758 GCA_022841795.1 Fimbriiglobus sp. | reverse complement strand
GCGTTCGTCCCGCGGGCGGAGACGCTCGGGTTCGTGGACGACGACCCGCCGGCGAAGGCGGGGAAGAAGCCGAAGCCGGCGAAGGTGAGGGCGGCCCCGCCGGCCGCGGCCAGCCCGCCTCCCCCGCCCCCCCCACCGGGCAAGTACGACGACCTGGAGGCGGACACCACCTCGTACACGGTGGTGAAGGAGTCGGAGGAGGAGGAGCGGCTGGCGTCCAAGAACAAGCCGGTCATCGGCGCCATCCGCGACAGGTTCAAGAAGAGCGCCCGCGGGCCGGCCGCCGCCCTGCTCGTCGTCCCGTCCAACCTGCTGCTCGCCCAGGGCAGCCTCACCTGCCTGTTCGGGCTGTCGGCCATCGTCGTCGGCGCCTGGCCGCTGGTGTTCACCGACGTCACCCCGTCGGACGAGGAGGTGGCCGAGCAGATGTTCTGGGTGTTCACCGGCATCATCAGCCTGGTGTGGGGCGGGGTGGTGTGCTACGGCGGGGTGCAGATGATCACCCTCGGGTCCTACGCCTGGGCGGTGGTCGGGTCGGTGTTCGGCCTGCTCCCGCTGCTCGCCGGCATCTTCGGCCTGACCACCCTCCGCGACCCCCGCGTGCTGGCCGGGTTCGCCGAACCCGAGACCGGGCCGATTCAGGTGGATGCGGACGAGAAAGAAGACGAAGATGAGGAGGACGACGACGAGGAAGAAGAGGACGAGGAAGAAGAGGAAGAAGAAGAGGACGACCGGCGGGCGAAGAAGAAGCGCCGCTGATGTGTTCTGTCTTCCGTGGCACCGGCGGCCCGCCGGTGATTCCGACGGAAGATAAGAACCACCGGCGGGCCGCCGGTGCCACGGAAGAAAAGACCCCCCGAGGATGACGTGCCGACGACGCTGCCACCGTCCGACGCCGACCTGCTCACCCGCTACCGCGGCGGCGACCCGGCCGCTCTCACCGCCATCTTCGAGCGGTACGAGGGGCCGGTGTTCCGCTACCTGGTCGGAGTGCTGAAGGACCGGCACGCGGCCGAGGACGTGCTGCAAGAGACGTTCGTGGCCGTGCTGCGGAAAGCCGACGCGGCCGCCGCCGCCACGTTCCGCGGGTGGCTGTTCGCCGTCGCCCACCAGCAGGCCGTGCTGCTCCGGCGGAAGGCCAAGCGGCTGCCGGCGGCGGTGCCGGACGAGAGCCTGCTCGCCCTGATCGGGGCGGATCCGGACCCGGCCGCCGCCGCCCACCGGGCGGAGGATGCCGCCGCCGTCCGCGCCCTGCTCGACGCCCTGCCCGAGCCGCACCGCCAGGTGATCCGCCTGCGGGTGTACGACGGGCTGAAGTTCCGCGAGGTGGCCGACCGGCTCGGCTGCCCGCTCAACACCGCCCTCGCCCGGATGCACGACGGACTGGACAAGCTCCGCCGGCTGTGGGAGGAACGCCATGCGTGACCTCGGCAATCAGTGTGGTCCGCACACGCCGTGTGCGGGTGAACGCAGGCCGCACACGGCGTGTGCGGACCACACTCCGGACCTGGCGCTGGTCGCCCTGCGGTACGCCGCGTCCGAGTTGACCCCGGCCGAAGTGGAGTTGTTCGAGGCGCGGCTGGCGGTGGACCAGGACGCCCGCGAGGCGCTGGGCGAGGCGGTGCGGCTGTCCGCCGTCGCCAGCGGGGTGCCGGCCCCCACCCCGGACCCGCTGGTCCGCGAGGCCGCCCGCGAGCGGCTGCACCCGACGTGGGCGGCTCGCCTGTTCCCCCGCCGCCCGTACCGCGGCCACCCGCT
>JALHQU010000105.1 GCA_022841795.1 Fimbriiglobus sp. | reverse complement strand
CCCGCCCCCAGGTGGTTGGCCCCTCGCTCGCGCGTCGGGCTAACGCAGACACCATCGCCCGTCAGGTTTCTTCCCTCTCGTTCGTCCGGTATATTGGACGCGGGAGGGCGCCATGCGGCGGGCGGCAATCGGCATCACACTTCTGGCCATCCTGGCGGCGGCCGCGCCGACGGACGACCGCGCGCCGGACGACCTGATCCGGGCGGGAAACGCGGCCGTGCTGCGGGGCGACTTCGCCGCCGCCGACAAGCTGTACGAGGCGGCCGAGGACCGCACCCGCGACCCCGGGCTGGTGGCGTTCAACAAGGGGTACGCCCACTTCCACCGCCGCGAGTACGACAAGGCGGAGCAGCACTACACCCGCGCCCTGGACGACCGCGACGCCCCGCCGGACCGCCGGGCGAACGCCCTGTACAACCGCGGGGTGTGCCTGCTGCGGCTCGGCGGGCTGGGCAAACTGCGATCGGCCATCGACAGCTTCGAGCGGTGCCTGGCCGCCCACCCGGAGGCGGCGCTGGCCGCCGACGCCCGGCACAACCTGGAGTTGGCTAAGCTGCTGTGGGTGGAGGCGCGGGCGAAGGAGCGGAAGAAGCCGCTGCCCAGCGACCCGGCCGACGACCAGCCGCCGCAGCCGCTCCCGCCCCGCCCGGAACTGAACCAGTACGACCCGTTCGGGCCGGACGGCACCGGCCCGGACGCCGGGTCGCGGTACGCCGGCGGGGCCGAGCCGGGCGGGGCGGCGGCGAAGGGCGGCACCCCGCGGGGTACCGACCAGACGACCGGCGGGAAGGGCAACCAGCCGGTGCTGTCCGCCGCCGACAAGCTGCCCGACTGGACCGACCGGCAGGTGCGAGAGTACCTGGACCACCTGGGCGGGCGGCTGGCCCGCGAGCGGCGGGGGAACGCCGTCCTCACCGCCCCGGCCGAGCGGCCCGCCGTGAAGGACTGGTGATGCCGCCCCTCGCCATCCTGCTCCTCGTCCTCTCCCCGGCGGCCCCCCGCCCGAGCGTCAACGACCTGTCACCCGTGGACCGGCAGCGGGACGACTTCTACGGGGCGATGAGCGGCGGCGGGAAGGTGACGGCGGCGTGGGCGCTCAGCTCGGACAAGCCGCCGATCGGCAGCGACCTGACGCTGACGCTGACGGTGACGAACGCGGCCAACCCGCACGAGCTGTCCCGCCCGCCGCTGGCCGACCGGGACGACTTCCGCAAGCTGTTCGCGGCCATCGAGGACATCCCCGGCCCAACCCCGCCGCCGGACGCCGCGAAGGTGGAGTTCCGGTACAAGGTGCGGCCGCGGGCCGAGGGTGCGTTCCGCCTGCCCGAGCTGAAGTACCTGTACTACGCCCAGGCCGCCCCGCCCGACCGCCGGTTCCAGACGGCGTTCGTCGTCGGCGTGCCGTTCACCGTGACCAAGCCGCCGGTGTCGAAATCGCCGGTCGTCCCGCTCGACGGCCCGCCGCAGTTCTTCCAGGTGCGGAACGGGTCGATCTTCCCGCCGTCCGGCAAACCGACCGCGGGGTGGTGGGCCGGGCTGCTCGGCGGGGCGGCGGTGCTGACCGCCGGGTGGGTCGTCGGCTGGCGGGTGTGGTACCCGGACGCCGCCCGGCTGGCCCGCATCCGCCGCACCCGCGCCGTGCGGGTGGCTCTCGACCGCCTCCGTGCCGCCGCACGTTCCCCCGACCCGACCGCCGCCACCGCCGCCGCTTTCCGCCGCTACCTGCACGACCGCTTCGGCCTGCCTTACTCCGCGACCACCCCGGCCGAGGTCGCCGCCGGGCTGAGCGAACTGAACCTGCCGCCGGACCGGATCGCGGAGGCCGAGGAACTGCTCCGGGATTGCGACGCCGTCCGGTTCGCCGCCGCCGGTGACGCCCCGGTGTCACCGGACGAGGCGGTGCGGCTGATCGAACAGTGGGAAGGGGTGGCGACATGACCCCGGCAGTGCTCGTCGCCGTGCTGTCGCTCGGCCAGCCGGACGCGGCGTTCCGCGACGGGCTGGACCTGCGGGCGGACGCGGCCGTCGCTCGGCCGAAGTTCGTGGAGGCGGCGAAGGGGTACGACGCGGCGTGGCAGGCGGGCGAGCGGACGCCGGCCGCCGCCACCAACCGGGCGCGGGCGCACGCCCTGGCTGGCGACCTGCCGGGGGCGATCGCCGCCGTTCACGCCGGCCTGCGGCTCGCCCCGTATGACGCCGACCTGCTCCGCGACCTGGACACGCTACGGGACGCCGTCGAGTACCCGCAGGCGGTGCGGCCGGCCCGCCCCGGCGGGCTGCGGGCGCGGGTCAGCCCGTGGGACGTGCTGGCGTTCGCCGCCCTCGCGGCCGTGCTGGCCGGCGTCGGGTTGGCCCGCCGGTTCACCACCCGCGACGGCTGGGCGGTGCCGCTGGCGGCGGTCGGCGGAGTCGGGCTATTGATCGCCGCCATCGCCGGCTGGCAGTTGGCCCGCGAGGAGCGACGGGAGATCGACAAGCCGGTACTGGTGGTCGTCCGCGACACCACCCCGCGGAAGGGGAACGGCGACACGTATCCGGGACTGACAGAATGGAAGCTGCCGCGGGGCGGGGAGGTGCGGGAACTGCACCGCCGCGGCGGGTGGGTGCAGGCGGAACTGGCGAACGGGGTGGTCGGCTGGCTGCCCGAGACGGCGGTGATCCAACCGTGATTGCTGTTGATTGGCGAACCCGGCCCGCCAGGGCCGTGGGTGCAGACCAGTGGGGCAAGTTTCCAACTTGCCGTTCGATGGCAAGATGCAATCTTGCCACACACCCCCTCCCTCGCGGTCGGGGTTCGCCGAGTAGGAGGTGCCCGCTCGTGCAACCCGCCCCGAAGCCCCGCCGCCGCGGTCGCACCGCCCTCCGCTGGCTGGTGCTGCTCGGCGTCCTCTACCTCGTCGTGGTGGCCGTGTTCAAGTTCTTCGAGAACAGCTTGGTCTACCCCCGCATGACCGAGGCCGACGGGTTCCGCCCGCCGCCCGCCCGCGACGTGGAGGACGTGAACCTGACGTCCGCCGACGGCACCCCGATCCACGGCTGGTGGCTGCCGCCGGAAACCGGCGAGACGACGCGGGCGGTGCTGCTGTGCCACGGGAACGGGGCGAACCTGAGCTACCGCGGGGAGCTGATGCTCGCCCTGCGGCGGCACCTCGGGTGCGGGGTGTTCCAGTTCGACTACCCCGGTTACGGGAAGAGCAGCGGGGAGCCGAGCGAAGCCGGGTGCTACGCCGCGGCGGACGCGGCGTTCGGCTGGCTGACCGCGACGATGGGCGTGCCGGCCGATCAGGTGATCGTGTACGGCGAGTCGCTCGGCGGCGGGGTGGCGGTG
This sequence comes from Fimbriiglobus sp., assembly GCA_022841795.1. Taxonomy (GTDB): domain Bacteria; phylum Planctomycetota; class Planctomycetia; order Gemmatales; family Gemmataceae; genus JALHQU01. The sequence continues at coordinate 19,992 of JALHQU010000105.1, read as the reverse complement.
GACGTGGTCAGCCGGAACGACTGCCGGGCGGTGGTGCTGGTGAGCACGTTCACCTCACTGCCGGCGGCAGCCAAATCCCGGTTCTGGTTCCTGCCGTGCCACTGGATGATGAGCAACAGGTTCGACAGCCTGTCGAAGCTCGGTCGGGTTCAGCGGCCGGTGTTCATCGCCCACGGGACGATCGACCGGACGGTGCCGTTCAGCCACGGCGAGGAGTTGTTCCGGCTGGCGACCGGGCCGAAGCGGTTCGTGCGGCGGGACGGCCGCGGGCACAACGACCCGATCGAACCGGAGGTGCTGCGGGAGTTGGCCGAGTTCGTGAGGTAGCGGCAGGTCTGCGGGGACAAATCCCCCCACCCGCCGCCGTCGCTCCGCTCCCGGCGACGACCTCCCCCGCAAGGGGGGAGGTGAAGAGGGCCACCGGGTCTCGCATCCCTCACCCCCGACCACCCTCATACCTCCCCCCTTGCGGGGGAGGTCGAGGTCGGCGCCAGCCGACCTCGGGTGGGGGGTTGGAACCACTTGTTCGACTCCCTACCTCAATTCGTCCACTTCCGCTTCCACGCCCGCTTGGCCCGCGGCGGGGGTGGGGTTCCGCCGTCCGCCCGCTGCGCCACCACCACCGGCGGCCGGGCCGGGGCGAGCGGCACCACTTCTTCTTCCGTGCCGTCCAGCGCCCGGTCTGCCGTCCCCCGTCGTCGCCGCTCGATCCACTCCTGCTCCTCCCACGCCTGCCGGAGCCGCTCGTCGTAGGCCGGGTTCGGGCGGCTGGACTCACGGTTGTCCGGCAGCATCGACACCAGGATGTGGTTGCCGACCGCGGCGACCACCACCCCGATCAGGTACCCCAGTACGAACCCGTACGGGAGGATGTCCGCGTCCTCGCCCTGTTCCAACATGCCGATGATGCCGCCGCCGATCCCGCACCCGAACCAGGACAACACCAGCAGGACGGCGAACAGGGCGCCGGGGTACCCCTTCTGCTCGGCGGTCTTGTACAGGTACTTGCCGAGCAGCACCAGGACGGAAATTTCGAGCACGGCCGGGCCTCGGTCGGACGCGGGGGAAGTGGTGGAACCGTAGCTCACGGTTGCCGGACGTGCCAGTTTTCAGGGGCGGCGGGACTCGGGGCCGAGGCCGTAGGTCCGATGCGATCGAGTGGGCGGCCGTCTTCAGGCCCGAAGGGCCGGGATCCCTCAGCCCAGGGCAAGCGAGGCGAAGCCGAGCGTCGCCCTGGGTTTGGTCGATGAATTCCCCAAGCCCCGAAGGGGCGGCCTCCGCTAGCCCGCCCCTTCGGGGCTTGTTCCCCTTCACCGTGGTTCCCAGGCCAGCGCTCGCTCCGACCTGGGCTGAGGGAGGACGGCCCTTCGGGCCTGAAGACCTGTGCCGATGCCTCACCCCGTCGGGTCGCGGAACTGCACGGCGAACGCCAGTTGCTCCATCTGAAGGGCCAGGTCCACCGTCACCACGCTCACCCCCCGCGGCAGCCGCAGCCGCACCGGGGCGAAGTTCATCACCCCCCGCAGCCCGGCCGCGGCCATCGCCTCGGCCACGGCGTGGGCCGCGTCCGCCGGCACCGCCAGCACGCCCAGTTCGGCCCGCAGCCGGCCGACCGCCGCGGCCAGTGCGGACACCGGCTCGACCGTCAGCCCCTCGACCGTGGTGCCGACGGTGGCGGGGGCGGTGTCGAACAGGCCGACGATCTCGAACCCGTGGTCGGCGAACCCGCGGTACTTGAGCAGCGCCCGGCCCAGGTTGCCCACCCCGACCAGCACCGCCCGCCAGCGGCGGTCCACCCCGAGGGTGCGGCGGAGGGCGGCCACCAGCCCGGCGGCGTCGTACCCCACCCCCCGCTGGCCGAGGTGCCCGAGGGTGGCCAGGTCGCGGCGGACCTGGGCGGCGCTCACCCCCACCGCCCCGGCCAACTCGACGCTGGACACGGTGCCGTCTATAGAAGTGAGGGCGCGGGCGAACCGCAGGTACTCGCTCAGCCGCCGGGCGGCGGCCGGCGACAGCCGACTGTCCGGGGGTGGGGGGTGGTCCGACACGCCTGCCGTCCTGCTCCTGGTGTTGCCACCAACTTACGTCGTGAGCCGGGTGCGGGTCAACCGGGCTTGAGGGCGAGCCGGGAGCGTGAGCGACCGGAGACAGGGGTGTGAAGGGCGGTAGCCCCCACCACGAACACCTCCGGTCGCTCACGCTCCCGGCTCGCCACAAACCTCTCGAATGTCATGAAAAAGGCGATCCTGTTCCTGGACGGCGGACCGCAGGGGGTGCGGGCGGTGGCGGCGTTCGGCCGCGCCGCCGGGCTGTTCCGCGGCAGCTTCGAGGTGACGGCGAAGACCGCGGACGCGGTGTCGGACGCGGAAGCGGCGGCGGCGGTGCGGCTGATCGCCTGGGATGCGGCGGTGAAAGGGCGGTTCCCACAGGCGGAAGTGTGGCCGGCCGGCGATCCGGAACCACGGATGCCGCAGCTGCTCGCCGAGGTGATGGGCGGCGGTGCGGCCTTCGTTCCTCCGCCGCCGGCTCCGCCGCCCAAGCCGAAGTCGCTCGGCACGGTGAAGCTAAGCCGCGAGACCGCTGGGCGGAAGGGCAAGGGCGTGACGGTGGTGTCCGACCTGACGCTGAGCGACGACGCGCTCAAGGAGCTGGCCACCCGGCTGAAGACGCGGTGCGGCAGCGGCGGCACGGCGAAGGACGGGCGGATCGAAATCCAGGGCGACCACCGGGACACCGTGGCGGCCGAGCTGGAGACGATCGGGTACCGGGTGAAGCGGTCGGGCGGGTGACGGGAAGATGGGGACGCGGATGACGCGGATTTCGCCGCGGATGAACGCCGAAAAACAGGATTCACCGCCGAGGGCACATGAGGGCACATGAGGAAAATCAGGGAGAGTTCGGCCGGTCGGGTCTTCACACTCTCTCTTTCTCTCGTGCCCTCATGTGCCCTCGGCGGTGAAACTTCTTCCGTCTTGATCCGTGCTCATCCGCGCCGAAATCCGCGTCATCCGTGTCCGTTTTCATTCATTACCCTTTGCCCGTCTTCCGGAGTTTGCACATGCGCTTCGTTTGGCTGTTCGCCCTCCTGCTCGCCGCCCCCGCCGTCGCCCTCGAACCGAAGGACGTGTTCGTCGTCGCCAACAAGGACATGCCCGAGTCGGTGGCGGTGGCCGAACACTACCTGGCGAAGCGGAAGGTGCCGAAGGAGAACCTGATCACACTCAGCCTGCCGAAGATCGAGGACATCAGCCGCGTGGACTACGACGCCAGGCTGGCCGGCCCGCTGCGGGAGGCGCTGAAGGACAAGAAGGACGCGTGCAAGGTGATCCTGGTGGTGTACGGGGTGCCGCTGCGGATCGGCGATGTGGTGCCGACGAAGGAGGAGCAGGCGGAGTTGACCAAGCTGCGGCCGGAACTGGACGCCGCCCGGAAGGAACTGGAGCGACTGCAGAAGGAGAAGGCGGCGGCGGACGTGCTGGCGACCGCCCGGAAGAAGGTGAGCGACCTGGACCGCCAGGTGGAGAAGTTGGCGCACGGCTGGACCGCCGCCGCGGTGGACAGCGAGCTGATGCTCCTGTGGTGGCCGAAATACGAGCTGACGCGGTGGGTGTACAACCCGCTGTACTGGCAGGTGAAAGAGGAGGAGCGGAAGAAGACCCCGCCGGTGGTGCTGGCCTGCCGGCTGGACGGGCCGACGGCGACGATCGCCAAGCGGTTGGTGGACGACTCGGTGGACGCCGAGGCGACCGGGCTGACCGGCAAGGCGTACTTCGACGCCCGCGGGCAGAAGTTCGATGTGAAGAAGCCGGGCCAGTGGACCGGGTACGAGGGGTACGACGAGTCGTTCCGCGAGGCGGCCGGGCTGATGAAGGCGGCCGGGTTCGACACCACGCTGGACGACAAGGACGCGGTGTTCGCCGCCAACACCTGCCCGGACGCCGCCCTGTACGCCGGCTGGTACTCGCACGCCAAGTTCGTGGACTCGTGTACGTTCGTGAAGGGGGCGGTGGCGTGGCACCTGGCCAGCAGCGAGGCCACCACCCTGCGGCGGAAGGACAGCCCGGTGTGGTGCCCGAACCTGTTGAAGAAGGGGGTGGCGGCCACCATGGGGCCGGTGGCCGAGCCGTACACCGTCGGGTTCCCCAAGCCGGCCGAGTTCTTCGGCTTCCTCGTCACCGGCGAGTACACCCTGGTCGAGTGCCACGCCCGCACCCAACTGCTCACCAGTTGGATGACCACCCTCATCGGCGACCCGCTGTACAACCCGTTCGCCAAGGCGCCGAAGCTGAAGGCGGCGGACGTGTTCCCCAGCCCGAAGGGGTCGAGGGTGACGAAGGAGTAGAATCTGGCGAGCCGAGCGGCGTGAGCCGCCGGTTGCATTGGTGAACCGCGGGTGTGAACCCGCGGGTGGTTGGCAGAACCCGGCGGTTGACACCGCCGGTTCACCTCGAATCGGTCGCTGACGCGACTCGGCTCGCCGGGTGGCGTCCGCTTGACGCCCCTCACCCCTCCCCTATCGTTGAACTGGTACTGCGCTGCCCGTGCCTGTTCCGCGAAGGACGTTATGCCTGCCACCTGTGTCGTCGGCCTGCAGTGGGGCGACGAAGCGAAGGGTAAGATCGTCGATCTGCTCGCCGATTCGCACCAGTTCGTGGTGCGGTTCAACGGCGGGGCGAACGCCGGGCACACCGTCGTGTGGGGCGACCGCAAGTTCGCCCTGAGTTTGCTGCCCACTGGCGTCCTCAAGCCGCACGTCACGTCCGTCATCGGCAACGGGGTGGTGGTTTACCCGCCGCGGTTCCTCGAAGAAGTCGGCAAGCTCCGCGACGGCGGGGTGCCGGTCGGGGCGAACCTCGTCGTGTCCGACCACGCGCACGTCATCTTCCCGTACCACATGGAAGAAGAGCGGGTGGCCGAGGCGGAAGCGGACGGCAAGATCGGCACCACCGGCCGCGGCATCGGCCCGTGCTACCAGGACAAGGTCGGCCGGCGGTACGGCGTCCGCGTCGGCGAGCTGCTCCACCCGACCCACCTGCGGGAGCGGCTGAAGCAGATCGTGCCGGTGAAGAACCGGTTGCTCACGGCGTTCGCCAACGGCCACACCGACGCGCTCAAGACGTTCGACGCGAACAAGCTGTGCGACGAGTACCTCGGGTACGCCGACCAGATCCGGCCGCACATCACCGACACCGCCCGGCTGCTGCACGACGCTTTGAAGGCCGGCAAGCAGGTGCTGTTCGAGGCCGCCCAGGGGTCGCTCTTGGACGTGGACCACGGCACCTACCCGTATGTGACCAGCAGCAACAGCCTGCCGGCCGGCATCTGGAGCGGCACCGGGGTGCCCAGCCGGGCGGTCACCCGCATCATCGGGGTGGTGAAGGCGTACACCACGCGGGTCGGCCGCGGCCCGTGCCCGACCGAACTGCTCGACGACACCGGCGACCGCATCCGCAAGATCGGCCGCGAGTTCGGCACCGTCACCGGCCGCCCGCGGCGGGTCGGCTGGCTGGACGCGCTGACGGTGAAGTACACGGCGGCGCTGGCCGGGGCGGACGAGATCACCGTCATGCTGCTGGACGTGCTGAGCGGGCTGCCGGAGCTGAAAATCTGCACCGCCTACGAGCTGGACGGCCAGCGGGTGGATCACTTCCCGAGCGACGCGTTCCAACTGGAGCGGTGCCAGCCGGTGTACGAGACCCTGCCCGGCTGGACGGAAGACCTGACGGCGTGCCGCAAACCGGCCGACCTGCCGGCGAACGCCCGGCGGTACGTGGACCGCATCGGCGAACTGGTCGGCCTGCCGGTGAGCGTGGTGTCCGTCGGCCCGGACCGCGACCAGACGATCCTGATGAAATGACAGGGCTAACCACAGAGGCACAGGGACACAGAGAAGACGGACGAGAGTTCCGTGTTTTCACCCTTCCTCCTGTCTTCTCTGTGTCCCTGTGCCTCCGTGGTTAGTGCTTCCATGTCTGAGCCAACCCACAACGCCGTCGCTTACTGCCGCTCGGTCGGGGTGGACCCGGAGCGGCTGCCGCGGCACGTCGCCGTCATCATGGACGGGAACGGGCGGTGGGCGGTCGAGCGCGGCGGGCAGCGGGTGGAGGGGCACCTCCGCGGGGCGGACGTGGTGCGGCAGACCGTCACCGAGTGCTGCAAGCTCGGCCTAGAGCAACTCACCCTGTACTGCTTCAGCGCGGAGAACTGGAAGCGGCCGAAGAACGAAGTCGAGTTCCTGATGGTTCTGCTCAAAGATTACCTACTGGACGAGCGGCAACTATTGCTGGACGAGAACATCCGGTTCGCCATCATCGGCCGGCGGGACGGCATCCCGGCGGACGTGCAGGCGGAGATGGACGAGAGCATCCGCCGCACCGCCGCCAACACCGGCCTCACCCTGTGCCTGGCCATCAACTACGGCAGCCGCACCGAGATCGTGGATGCGGTTCGCAAGCTGGCCGAGCGGGTGAAGGCGGGTGAACTTCAGCCCGGCGACATCGACGAGCAACACCTGTCGGACTCGCTGTACACCGCCGGGATGCGGGACCCGGACCTGCTCGTCCGCACCGCCGGCGAGATGCGGATCAGCAACTACCTGCTGTGGCAGATCAGCTACGCCGAGCTGTGGGTGACGCCGAAGTGCTGGCCGGACTTCACCCCGGCCGACCTGCACCAGGCGTGCCGCGACTTCGCCGCCCGCGACCGCCGGTTCGGCGGGCTGACTAACCTCCGCGGGGCGGTGTAGTGTTCCACTCGCTCCGCGAGTGGCGGCCGATCTGCCACTCGCGGAGCGAGTGGAACACATCCGCGGGGCGGTGGGACGCCCGGTTGCTATCCTGTCTGCGTGACCCGCGGAGCCTTCCCCCGCCCACATGCTGAAACACCGCCTGATCGCCGGCTCGCTCATGGCCGCGGGCGTCCTGGCCATCCTGTTCGGCGACGCCCTGCTGTCCGACGCCCTCGGCCGCCCGGTGTTCCCGTTCCTGTGCGTGCTCGCCGTCACCGCCGGGTTCTTCGCCACCCGCGAACTGGTGGGCATCATCCCCGAGCCGAACCGCCCGCACCGCGGCCTGTGCGTGGCCGGCGTCACCGCCCTGCTCGCCGTCCACTTCGTGCAGGCGGGGGTGGGCACCCCGCCGGGGCTGGAGCGGTTCGGCCCGCGGTCGTGGGAGCCGGTGGCGGTGGTGTTCGCCGGGTGCGTGCTGGCCGCGTTCCTGGTGGAGATGTACAGGTACACCGGCAGCGGGGAGTCGGTGACGAAGGCCGCCCACGCGATGCTGGTGATGGCGTACCTGGGCTTGCTCACCGGCTTCTTCATCAAGCTGCGGTGGCTGACGCCGGACGCCGCCCACCCGCACCTGCCGGCGGTGTACCTGGCCCTGGCGGTGTTCGTGCCCAAGTGCTGCGACATCGCCGCGTACTTCGTCGGCCGGCTGCTCGGCCGACACCCGTTCACCCCGCGGCTCAGCCCGAAGAAGACGTGGGAGGGGTTCGCCGGCGGGTTCGCCGGGGGGGTGTTCGCGGCCTGCTTTTTGCACGGGTTCGGGCTGGTCAGCGGGGTCGGCCCGGCGTTCCGGTCCGGGTGGGTTGAGGCGGCGGCGTTCGGCGTGCTGGTCGGGTTCGTCGGCGTGCTCGGCGACCTGGCCGAATCGCTCGTCAAGCGGGACGGGCAGATCAAGGACGCCTCCCGCACCGTGCCGGGGTTCGGCGGGCTGCTGGACGTGTTCGACTCGGTGGTGTTCGCCGCCCCGGTGGCGTACGTGTGGTTCGCGGTGCAGATTTGAAGATATGATTCACCGCCGAGGGCACGTGAGGGCACATGAGAGAAGAGGAGTTGATCTCGGAAGATCTGTATTCCTGTCTTCCTCCGCGCCCTCATGTGCCCTCGGCGGTGAACCTCTTCTTTGTGTCTGTTGTCCCTCTGCGCTCCCCGCGGTGAATCCATCCGGAAACCCTCATGGCCGACACCCAGTTCCCGTTCACCCGCACCCTCACCCTGGACAGCCGGGAGGAGGCCACCGCCCTGGGCGGGCCGCGGGACCAGTTCGCCCAGGCGGTGCGGGACGCGCTCGGGGTGAAGGTGGTCACCCGCGAGGGGGACGTGCTGCGGCTGGCCGGCAAGACGGACGAGGCGGCCGACCAGGCGGTGCGGGTGTTCGAGCAACTGCGGCACATCTACCGCAAGCACGGCAAGCTGACCGCCGACGACGTGAAGGCGGTGATCGAGGTGGTGAAGGGCGGGGACGCCCGCGGCCCGGCCGCCCCGGCCGCCGACCACGGCAAGTACCTGCGGCCCCGCACCGACGGGCAGGGGCGGTACGTGCAGGCGATGAAGCAGAACGACGTGGTGCTGTGCGTCGGCCCGGCCGGCACCGGCAAGACGTACCTGGCCGTCGGCTGGGCGGTGACGCTGCTGAAGAGCGGGGCGGTGAAGAAGATCGTGCTGGTGCGGCCGGCGGTGGAGGCCGGCGAGCGGCTCGGGTACCTGCCCGGCGACCTGAAGGAGAAGATCAACCCGTACCTCCGCCCGCTGTTCGACTCGCTCGCCGACCTGCTCGACCCCGGCACCGTCGAGAAGTACATGGCGAGCGAGGTGATCGAGATCGTCCCTCTGGCGTACATGAGAGGAAGGACGTTGTCGTCCGCGTGCATCATCCTGGACGAGGGGCAGAACGCCACCGTCGCCCAGATGAAGATGTTCCTCACCCGCATGGGGTTCAGCTCGAAGGTGATCGTCACCGGCGACATGACCCAGGTGGACCTGCCCCGCACCATCCGCAGCGGGCTGGCCGACGCCGTCCAGCGGCTGAAGGACATCCCCGGCATCGGCCTCATCCACCTGGCCGACTCGGACATCGTGCGGAACCCGCTGGTGCAGAAGATCGTGAACGCCTACGAAGAGGACGCCCCCAAGCCCCGCAAGCGGGACTAGGTAGGATCACCGGCGGGCGGTCTTCGCTGGTGTCCGGCCTTTAGGCCGTTCTTCACCCGGCGGAAGACGGACTAAAGCCCGGACACGAACACAGACACCTCCCCCGTGTGTTTTCCGTGGCACCGGCGGCCCGCCGGTGATGCTCTTATGACCACCCCCACCCTCCGCCCGCGTCGCCAGATCGTCGGCATGTCCGCCATCCTGCTCCCGTTCACCGCGGACGGGGCGGTGGACTGGGTCGGGTTCCGCGACCATGTCGCCCGTACCGCCGCCGCCGGCCTCGTCCCCGCCGTGAACATGGACACCGGGTACGGCAACCTGATCGACCCGGACACGAAGGAGCGGGCGCTGGCCGAGACCGCCGCCCTGCTCGGCGGGGCGGAGTTCGTCGCCGGGGCATTCGTGAAGGACCAGCCGGGGGCGGCGTTCGACCTGCCGGCGTACCAGCGGGCGATCGACCAGATTCAGAAACACCGCGGCACGCCGGTGATTTTCCAGTCGTTCGGCCTGACCGGGCTGACGGACGTGGTGCCGGCCTACGAGGCCATCGCCCGCGGGTGCGATCGGTTCATCGGGTTCGAGCTGGGCACGCAGTTCGCCCCGTTCGGCCGCATTTACGACCTGGACGCCTACGCCGGGCTGATGGGCATTAAGGCGTGCGTCGGGGCGAAGCACTCCAGCCTGCACCGCCAGCCGGAGTGGGACCGCCTCGCCCTGCGGGACAGGCTGCGGCCGGACTTTCTGGTGCTGACGGGGAACGACCTGGCCATCGACATGGTGGTGTACGGCAGCGACTACCTGCTCGGGCTGAGCACGTTCGCCCCGGACCTGTTCGCCAAGCGGGATGCCATGTGGGCGGCCGGCGACCCGGCGTTCCACGAGCTGAACGACCTGCTCCAGTACCTCGGGTTCTTCGCCTTCCGCCCGCCGGTGCCGGCGTACAAGCACTCGGCCGCCATGTTCCTCAAGCTGCGGGGGTGGATCGGCCACGACGCCACGCACCCGCAGTCGCCGCCCCGCCCGGACTCCGACCGGGCCGTGCTGAAGGACATCGCCGAACGGCTGGGGGCATTTTGAACACCGGCGGGCCGCCGGTGCCACGAAGAAAAGGACACCGGCGGGCCATCTGCGCTGGTGTCCGGCCTTTAGGCCGTTCTTCATACGGCGGAAGACGGGCTGAAGCCCGGACACCAACACAGACACCTCCCCGTGTCTCTTCCGTGGCACCGGCGGCCCGCCGGTGTGGTCGAATCACCCGTTCGGCGTCCGGCGGGCGATTTCGTCGGCCCACGCCGGCCAGTTGGCGGTCAGTTCCGCCCGGCTGCCGCGGGCGTAGTCGTGGTAGTCAAACCCGGGGGCCATCGTCGCCCCGATCAGGGTGAACCCGTGCGGCCCGGCCCGCCGCACGCTCCCCTGCCACACCCCGCCGGGGATGACCAGTTGCGGCACCTGCCCGCCGGCCAGGTCCGGGCCGAGCGCTACCACCCGGCCGGCGGCGTCCGGGGCGAGCAGCAGGGTGTCGAGCGGGTCGCCCAGGTAGAAGTGGTACACCTCGTCGCCGGGCAGCCGGTGCATCTCGGACACCGCGTCCCCGCTCAGCAGGTAGTAGATGGCGGTGCCGACGGAGCGGACTGCCCCGTGGTCGGGCAGTACGGCCGCGGGGATGACCGCGGCCGAGCGGTACGTCTCGCGGAACGCCCCGCCCTCCACCGGGTGCGGTTGGAGGGCGAGCAGGCGGACCACGTCGGCGGCGGCGAGCACGGGGGAAATCCGGGTGAACCGCGGGCGTCAGCCCGTCGGGTGTGATCGAAACCCGCGGGCTGATGCCCGCGGTTCACCAAAACGGTCGGCACACGGCGTGTCGACTACCTTATTCGATCACCTTCAGCACGCTCCCGTCTCGCGGGTCGAGGATCTCGATCTTGGTCACCGTCACCCGCGCCGGCCGGCCGGCCAGCCGCCCCTCGACCGCCACCGCCAGCCGCAGGCTGTACACCGCGTTCGGCTTGATTTTCGCCTCCATCATCTTCTCGAACAGCCCCTTGGCGAGCACGAACTCCAGGTTCCGCGGCGGCCGCAGGCTGGGCAGCAGCACCAGCAGGCGGTCGGTGCCGGCGGTCAGCTTGGTGAGCGGCACCGCGTCCGTCTTCACCGTCATCTTCTGGCCGACGTGCTTGTCCGGGTTGCGGTTCAGGGCGAACAGTTGGTCCTTGGTGTCCGTCGTCGGGGCGGTCTTGACGATCACCCCGCCGTCCTCCAGGAAGTCCAGGCGTGCGACGCGGACGGTGGCCGACCCGTCCGGCCCCTGCGGGCCGGGCACGCACGTCAGCCGCACGTCCTTGAGCAGGTCGTCCAGGTCGATCTCGTCCAACTGCACGGCGGTGTTGAAGTCGATGACGAACTTCAGCCCGGTGGGGATGCGGTCGTTGGTGTCGGTCACGATCAGCCGCTTGTACCCGTCCCCGCCGGTCTCGATGCCCAGCAGCCGGGCTTTCACGATCGACGTCTGCCCGATCAGCGAGGCGTAGTTGGTGGTCAGGTGGGACATCGGCTTGGCGTCCGCCCCGGTCTCCACGTCCTCCTGCTTCAGCTTGTACGTCACCGGGGCGGAGGCGGACAGTACCCCGCCAACGGCCTCGGACGCGATCTGGAGGACCACCTCGGTGGCGTCGGCCGGTAGCTCCAGGGTGCCGACGGCTATGGTCAGGGCGGACGGCAGGTCGGCCACCTTCATCTCGAGTTGCTCGGCCGGCTGGATCGGCTTGTGCCCGATCTTCGGGTCCTTCACCGCCGCCGGCTTGGCCCCCTTGCCCGTCCAATACCGCAGGTACACCTTGCTGATCTGCCCGGACGGGTCCATGATCGGCACCACCACCCGGAACTGCGCCTTCCCGCCGGTCATCCCCTGCGGGACGAACTCGGTGAGCAGCAGTTTGCCCTCCAGCAGGGAGATGAGTTCGTCCACCGGCACGGCGAACCCGAGGCCGGACCCCAGGTTCGGGTTGATGGTGGCGCGGGCGATGCCGACCAGCCGCCCGTCCTTGTCCACGATCGGCCCGCCGCTGTTCCCCGGGTTGAGCGCGCCGTTGATCTGCACCTGCTCCAGGTTGCCGCCCTTGTCCAGCCGCAGACTGGACACGGTGCCGTTGCCGATGTTGATGTTCGGGTTGTCTGACCCGGTGGCCAGCAGCCCGCCGAACGGGAACCCGCAGATCCGCACCTCCATCGTCTCGGCCGGCTTGGGGGCCAGCCGCGGGTCGATCGGCTTGGGCAGCTTCCGCGGCGTCTCCAGCCGCAGCACCGCCAGGTCGGCGATCGGGTCGAGGGCGGTCACCTTGGCCACCGACGCCCACTCCTGCCCGGCCACCCCGCTGTTGAACACGCAGGTGATGACCGGCTTCTTGGCCCGCGTCTCGCTCACCTCGTCCGACCCCAGCCGGCGGCGGAGGGCGTGTTCGATCACGTGGTGGTTGGTGGCCACCAGCGCCGACGAACCGCTCGGGTCCACCCCGATGAAGAACCCGGACCCGGTGCCGGACATGTCGCCGGCGTCCACCTTGATGTACACGGTGGCCGCCTTGATCTCGTCCAGGGTGAGCTTGGTGATCTTCGGCTGGGCGGTCGGCTTCTGCTGCGCCTTCCGCAGGCTGAAGAAGGTGGGCACCGTCAGCGGGGCGGCGTTGTCCTTGTCCAGCACCGCCGCCTTCACCCGCGGCGGCTCACCGCTCACCGGCATCTGGAACAGGTCGTCCAGCGCCTTGATCTGCGGCGACTTGGTCGGCGGCGGCGGGGGCGGCGGGCCGTTCCGCCCGGGGTCGGCGTTCGGGCCCATGAACGGGGCGTACGGGGCGTCCGGCCCGCCGGTGAGCGGGTTGGGGGCGGTGTTGGTCGGCGGGGTGAGCAGCGGCTTGTCGCCGGCCCCCCGGTTCTCGTTCCCCGTGCCGGCTTGAAGCGGCGGGGTGGAGAGCTGCCCCGACTTGCCGGCCTTGCCGGCCGTCTCCGTCTCGTCCTTCTTCTTGTCCCCGCCCGGCCACACCACCAGCACGATGACGACGGTGAGGGCCAGCATGAGCGCGGCCCCGCCGGCGATGGCCACCGGGACGACCGGGAACCCCTTCTTCTCCGGCTCCTCCCGCCGGCGGGTGCCGCTCTTCCGCGGGGCGTCCTCGTCCACCTCGTCCGCCTCGCTCGGGCGGAACCGCTCGCCGCACTTCGGGCAGTTGATCCTGGTGTCCGCGTCGTCCTTCGACACCTTCAACTTCACTTCGCACCCTGGGCAATGAATCCGCATGACGATCCTCGCGTCAAGAAGTCCGGAATGAATACGAGAGGCGGTCCGGATCAGGGTACAGAACACGAACGTGTGAACGCAAGAAAAAAAGCCGCCGCGGGCGGGGGTGCGGGAGCGGGTGGTGGTGCTTTCGGGCGGACGACCTCACCCGGCTCGCTCCGCTCGCCACCCTCTCCCTGCTCCCTCGCCGCAGGCGAGGCGGGAGAGGGTCGGAAAACCGGCCTCCCTCTTCCTCCCCCTCTCCCGCCGGAGCGGAAGCTCCGGAACACAGGGAGAGGGGGCCGGGGGGTGAGGTCTCCGATCCACCCACCACAACCAATCACCGCACCCGAGGGTTCGCCGCGACCGAACGCCTGCCCGCCCGCCCCCGCCGGCATAGCATGGCTGGTACCAATTCACCCGAACAGGGAGTGGCCATGACACGCTGCCGTCATGCACGCTCTGGGTTCACGCTGATCGAGCTGCTGGTGGTCATCGCCATCATCGCGGTTCTGATCGCCCTGCTGCTGCCGGCCGTGCAGAAGGTGCGGGCCGCCGCCGCCCGCATGAGCTGCCAGAACAACATGCACCAGATCGGGGTGGGCGTCCACCACTACGCCCTGGACCGGGACGGCAAGCTGCCGAGCGGGTTCGAGGACGGGTACTGGTGGGCGCCGTTCGACGGGCGGGTGGGGTACGCCGACCCGCCGCTGCCGGACTACGACCCCACCCGCACCCCGCTGTGGAAGTACGTGGAGGGTAACCCGAAGGTGTTCCGCTGCCCGAACGGCATGGACCGGGTGCCGGGCAGCCCGACGCTCGGCCAGCCGTTGCAACTCAGCTACGCCATCGGCAGCTACACCAACGGGCCGTCCGGCGCCCGGCTGATCGACGTGACGAACGGCAACGGCACCGCCCACGTCATGTACATCTGGGAGCACTCGCGGGCGCCGGCGTGCGGCACCAACGGTACCACCCCGGCCGGCCTGCCGCCGGAACTGCCGTGGCCGGTGACGGACGAGGACGCCCCGCACCACTACCCGGAGGCGCGGCACGACGGGGTGTTCAACGTGCTGTTCTGCGACGGGCACGTCAGCTCGCTGAAGGCCCGCGACATCACCCCGACCATGTACTTCGTGCGGTAAGATGGAGGGGCCGGTCGCCGACCGGCCCCACGGGTGGCCGACTCCCTCCGGGAGTCGGCACCGACCGTCGGAGACGGTCGGCCACCCGGCACCCCGTGTCTCGTCGAACGGTCGGAGTTGTTGTGGAACACGAAACTCCCGCCGACCCGCTGCCCGAGCCGCCCGCGTTCGGCGACCCGCCGCCGGCCCCGGCTCTGCCGTCGCCCCCCGCCCCGCCACCTGGACTCACGACCGCCGACCGGGTGGCCACCAGCCCGGTCCGCACCGTCCTCACCGCCGTCGTCCTGCTCGTCTCCCTGTTCCTGGTGTGCCGGTCCACCTTCTTCGAGCCGTTCGGCGTCACCACCGGCAGCATGGCCGACACCATCCACGGCAACCGCCGCGAGGCCCCGTGCCCGCGGTGCGGGGCGCACCTGTGCGTCGGCTCGCCGGACGAGCGGCGGGCGGACAACCCGCAGGACGACGTGACGTGTACCAACTGCGGGCTGCGGCGGGTGGACCTGACCAAACTGGCGGACGAGACGTTCGGCGACCGCCTGCTGGTGGACAAGCTGGTGTACCGGGTGCGGCCGCCGCGGCGGTGGGAGGCGGCCGTGTTCCGCTGCCCGGTGGACGACAAGAAGCCGTACGTGAAGCGGGTGATCGGGCTGCCGGGCGAGGCGGTGCGGGTGTTCGACGGGGACGTGTACGCGAACGGGGTGCTGCTGCGGAAGACGCTGCCGCAGGTCCGCGAGACCCGCATCCCGGTGTTCCAGATGGACCACCCGCCGCGGCCGGACGGGTGGGCGTTCCGCTGGGAGGTCGGGCCGGTCGTCGGCTCCCCCAAGTTGCCCGCCACCAAGTCGCCGACGCTGCCGGACATCGCCGACGTGGTGCAGGACACCCGGCTGGTGCTGGACGCCACATCCGGCCCGGTCGGGCTGACGTACCGCAACCGCGACCTGGACACGAAGCGGACCGACTTCGTCCGCGACCGGCTGGCGTACAACGGGTCGATGCGGCGGGAGTGGGTGCCGGTCCACGACTTCGTCATCAGTTGCGACATCGAAGTGGTGTCCGGCGGCGGGGCGTTCGCCGTGCGGCTGGGCGACGGGGCGGACACGGTGAAGGCGGACGTGCCGATCGGCGCCACCCCCGGCGAGGCGGTGATGGCGCACGAAGGCGGGCCGCAGGCGGTGGCCGGCGGGGTGGTCATGAAGCCGGGCAAGCGGTATCACCTGGAGTTCGCGCTCGTGGACCGGCGGGTGACGCTGGCGATCGACGGTGTGGAACTGACCGCCCCGATCGACCTGCCGCCGGTGCCGGGGGGCCGGGGAAGCGATCCGGCCGGCTCGCGGAAGGGGCTGGACCGCCCGCTGCAACTCGGGGTGAGCGGGGCGAGCGTGGTGCTGCACCACCTCACCCTGTACCGGGACATCCACTACCGCTCGGAGGAGGGGAAACACGGCACCCGGAACGAATACCGGCTGCCGGCGGACGAATACTTCGTGCTCGGCGACAACTCGGCCAACTCCCAGGACAGCCGGGAATGGGACGTGCCGGGCGTGCCGGAGCGGTACTTCCTCGGTAAACCGTTCCTCATCCACCAGCCGCTGAAGGCGGTGCAGGTGCCGGTGCTCGGGCGGGTGCAGGCGATGGACTGGGACCGCTTCCGGCTGCTGGAATGAATCTGGTGAACCCCGACCGCGAGGGAGGGGGTGTTTGAGATCAACCCCCTCCCTCGCGGTCGGGGTTCACCCAAAATGGCCGACATGTCGCAACAACTCATCCCGACGGTGTCGCTGTCCGGCGGGTTCCGCCGGCTGGGCGGGCTGATCGCCGGGCTGGTGGTCGTCCTGGCCGTCGGCTGGGGGCTGATCTACGCCGCGTACACCCTGGCCGGGAAGTACCACCTGGGTGTCACCCCGTTCGCCGCCGCGCTCATCGCCGCCGCCGTCAGCTTCGCCGCCTTCCAGTACCTGGAACGCGACTTCCGCCTCACCCGGCTGACCGGGTTCGAGCCGGGCGACGAACCGGCGTGGCTGTCGGCGGTGTTCGTGTGGGTGGGCGGCCCGCTGTGGCTGCTGTACCGGGTGAACACCTACGGCCAGCCGTCGGTGCTGGCGAAGCTGGCCACCGTCGTGGCCCCGCCGCCGAAGCAGGCGAAGGCGAAAGAGAAAAAGAAGGAGTCCGGCCGGGACTCGCTGCGGGAGGGCGTGGAGACGCTGGTGTTCGTGGTGTGCATGGTGCTCATGCTCAAGCTGTTCGTGGTGGAGGCGTTCGTCATCCCCACCGGCAGCATGGCCGAGACGCTGTACGGGTACCAGAAGATCGTCACCTGCCCGGAGTGCGGGCACGAGTTCCCGGTGAACGCCAGCCGCGAGGCCGAGCCGACGCCGGGCAGCAAGGCGGTGCCCATCACCGGGTACTGCTGCCCGAACTGCCGGCACGCCGACCCGGCCGGGCTGCTGGTGCAGGACCGCAACACCGGCCAGGTGGTGCCGCGGATCGACTGGCGGAGCGGCGACCGGGTGCTGGTGGGCAAGTTCCTCGGGGTGGACGACCGCAACCACGTGGTGGTGTTCAAGTACCCGGACGCCCCGCAGACCGGGCAGATCGCGCAGAACTACATCAAGCGGCTTATCGGGCTGCCGGGCGAGACGGTCGCCATCTACAACGGCGACCTGTACGTCACCAAAGATCTGAAATACGACCCCGCCGAGAAGGACGAGGCCGGCCAGCAACTGTACCCCCGCCCGCCCCGCGACCTGGACCTGTGGCGGGCGCCGTACTCCGACCAGTACCGCCGGCGGTGGGGCGGCGGGGACTTCCGGTACGCGCACGCCCCGGCCGCCCTCGACCTGTTCCGCAAGAGCCAGGCGGCCGGGTTCACCGACCCGACCGGGTTCGCCGTGGTCCGCAAGCCGGACGACCTGGTGCTGACCATGCGGCGGCTGGTGTACGACAACGACCGCCAGTCGCGGAGCCTGGTGCAGGCCGGCGCCCCGCCCCGCTGGTACCCCGGCAGCGAGGCCGCCGGCTGGGGCATGGACGACCCGAAGGCGCCGAAGACGTTCACCCACACCGGCGGGCAGATCGGCTGGGTGCGGTACCGGCACCTGCTGCCGATCGGCGGGGTGGGCTGGCCGAAGGCGACGACCGACCTCCAGGCTCGGCCCATCACCAACTTCCTCGGGTACAACGCCGGGTTCGAGGACGGCATGCAGACCAACCTGGCCGACTCCGAGCAGTGGTGCGGCGACCTGATGCTGGAGTGCCAGGTGAAGGTGGGCGACCCGGCGGCCAAGTTCGTGCTGGAGCTGTCCCGCGGGGCGAACCGCTTCCAGGCCGAGTTCGAGAACGGCAAAGTCACGCTCGTCCGCACCGGGCCGGGCGGCGGGGTGCTGGCCACCGCCACAACCGCCGTCACCAAGCCCGGCGAGTACGCGGTACGGTTCGCCAACGTGGACGCCCGCCTGCGGGTGTGGGTGGACGACACCGCCCTCGACTTCGGCGGCAAGGCCGACTACCCGCCCGCCCCGCCGGCCGAGGGGGGCAAGGACGGGCCGACCGACGCGAACGACATCCGCGAGCCGGCCGGCGTCGGGGCGAGCGGGGACGTGACCGTGTCCGGGCTGAAGTTATACCGCGACACGCACTACACGAACGGCAACCCGAGCGGGCCGGTGGACACCTACTTCGTGCAGCCGGGGCACTACCTGTGCATGGGGGACAACAGCAGCCAGAGCAGCGACGGGCGGGCGTGGGGGCTGGTGCCCGAACGGCTGATGCTCGGCCGGGCGGTGTTCGTGTTCTACCCGCTCGACCGCCTCGGGTTCATCAAGTAGGGCGGGGTGGGTGGTCCTGAGAGCGGCCGGGTTGACCCCGGCCGACCAGACGGCCGGGGTCAACCCGGCCGCTCACCAAAGACATCACCCTCCGCCCATGAGCTACACTTCCGTGCCCGCTCTCGCACGGAACCCGCCGCATGTCGGCCCCGGTCGTCACGCTCGCCGCCCTCCTGGCCGTGGTCGCCGCCGTCGCCGCCGTGCTGGTCGCCCGCGACCAGTTCGCCGCCCGCTGGCGGCCGACCTCCCGCCGCGGTCGGATCGCCGACGCCGTCGCCCTTGGCACGGACGCGCAACGCCACGGCGACCAAGCCGCCGCCGTCCGCCACTTCACCGCCGCCCTCGACCTCGCCCCGGATCGTGCCGAACTGTACTTCCACCGAGCCGTGGCGTGGGGCCGGCGGCGGAAGCACGAGCGAGCGGTCGCCGACCTGACGCGGGCGATCGAACTGGCCCCGTACTCGCCGGGGTCGTACCAGTTGCGGGCGGAGATGCGAGTGGCCTTGCGGCAGTTCGACGAAGCGACTGCCGACTACCGCCGGGCGGCCGAACTGGACACCGCCGACGCCCGCTGCCTGGAGCAAGCCGTCTGGCTGCTGGGCGAGCTGGGCCGGTACGACGAGGTGATCCCGGCCGCCGCCGAGGTGATCCGCCGCGACCCGCGGGCGGCGTCGGCGTACCACTACCGCGGGTTCGCCCTCCAGCAACTCGGCCGGCACGACGAGGCAGTGGCCGACTTCACCTGCGCCCTGGAACACCGGCCGGGGTGGGACGTGCCGCTGTACCACCGGGCGGCGGCCTGGAACGCGCTGGACCGGCCGGACCGGGTACTCGCCGATCTGGAACGACTGCCGGACGAACAGCAGGCGTGGCCGAACGTGCGGGTGCAGCGGGCCTACGCGCTGTTCGCCGCCGGCGAGTACGACCGGGTGACGGCCGAACTCGCCGGGTGCCCGGCAGACGACTCGAACCGGGTGGTGCTGCTGCGGCTGTGCGGTGCGGCCCACCTGCACCGCGGGCGGACCGCCGCCGCCCTCGCCGACCTGACCGCCGCCCTCGATCTGGTTCCTGATGATCCGGCCACCCTGCTCAACCGCGGGCGGGCGTGGCACGACCGGCAGGAGTACGCGCACGCCCTGGCCGACTACGACCGGGCGGCGGCCGTCGAGCCGGACCGGGTGGAAGCGCACGCCGGCCGCGGCAAGTGCCTGCTCCGGCTGGGACGGGCGGACGAGGCGAAGGCGGCGTTCGCGCGGGTGGACGAGATCGCCCCGGACGACCCGCACACCCTGGGCGAGCGGGCCATCTTCCGCCGGGAGGCCGGCGACCACGCCGGGGCGGTGGCCCTATTCGAGCGGGCGCTGGAGCGGTTGCCGGACAGCCCGCCGATGCTCAACATCCTGGCGTGGGTGCGGGCCACCAGCCCGGACGCGGCGGTGCGGGACGGCCGGCGGGCGGTGGAACTGGCCCGGCGGGCGCTGGCCGGCGAGGAGCACGGGAACATCCGCGACACGCTGGCGTGCGGGCACGCCGAGGCCGGCGACTTCGCCGCGGCGGTGGCCGAGGCGGAGCTGGCCCTGCGGGACGACCGGCTGACCGCCGACGAGCGTGCGGCGGTCGAGCGGCACCTGGGCGAATTCCGGTCCGGCCGGCCGGTGCGGGACACGGGTTCGTCGCCCAGCCCGGCAAGGTAGTCGGTCAAAGTAGCAGGCACGCGCCGTGTGCCGCCAGCAGCGGACGGCACACGGCGCGTGCCTGCTACTTTGACCCGCCCGGACGGCGGCGACCGGCCCCCAACCAACTCGCCAGCGATTCACT
>JALHQU010000104.1:21418-23402 GCA_022841795.1 Fimbriiglobus sp. | reverse complement strand
CAACCCCGTCCCGTGTGGGGCCCCCCCTCTGTGGCGGCCCGCCGACCGCCGCAGGCGGTCGGCTTTTGGAAAAGTCGCCGGGTGTCGGGTCGGGAATGTAACGGATTGATAAAGAACGGCCGATTCCCTTGCCCGCCGGCCGGCCCACGCCGTAAATTATTCAGACGAATCCGCACGCACGTCCGCCCTCCCCGGAGCCGACGATGAAACACCGATTCCTGCTCGGGCTGGCCGCCGCGACCGCCGCCGGTACCCTGGCCTTCGGGCAGCAGGTGGTGATCAAGAAGTTCGCCACGCCGACCAGCCCGACCCCGACCAGCGGCAAGCCGCCGGCCGGCGAGTTCAAGCCGGACGCGAACACCAGCCCGGACCCGAAGTCTTTGGACGTGCCGGCGGAGGTGGCGAAGACCGCGGCCGACCTGCTCAAGCAATTGGGCAGCCCGGACTACCGCGAGCGGCACACGGCCAGCAAGGCGTTGGTCGCACTCGGCCGGCTGGCCGTGCCGGTGCTGCTGGAAGGGCTGTCGAGCGACAACCCGGAGGTGGTGGAGCGGGCGGAGGCGCTGCTGCCCAAGGCCCAGCAGTTGGACATGAAGGCGCGGGTGGCGTGCTTCCTGGCCGACGCCGAGGGCAAGTACGAACACACCCTGCCGGGGTGGGGCAAGTTCCGCGAGACGGCCGGGAACAGCAAGGCCAGCCGCGAGCTGTTCGCCGACGCGCTGAAGAACAAGATGACGCACCAGATGCTGCTGGCCGCCGAGGGCAACCCGGAGGACGCGGCCACCATCCTGAGCAACTACGTGTCGCGGCTGCAGGGGTACTACAACCGCTGGGGCGGGTCCTACGAGCAGCCGGTGAGCGCGAAGACGGCCGACCTGGTCATCGCCCTGTTCCTGGAGGCGCAGTACTCGGACAAAGAGGTGGTCATCTCCATGCCCGGGTGGGGGTGGGGCGGCGGGCAGTACCTGACCGTCGCGTCCAGCCTGTACAGTTCGTCCGACTTCAGCAACGCCCTGCGGCAGTCGCCGTCCGGCAAGTTCGCCGAGCCGATCCGCAAGGTGGTGCAGCGGTGGATGGACAACCGCGAGACCACCCAGGGGCTGAACCAGGCGTGGTCGTTCGCCCAGCAGATGTACGGCGCCAAGCAGGCGCTCAAGTACGGGGTGAAGGTGCTGGCCGGGGAGACGTCGCCGAACACCTACTACATGAAGCAGACGGTGCTCCAGCAGCTCGGCAACAACAACAACAAGGAGTTCGTGGCGGACGTGGCCAAGCACTGCTTCGACGACAACTACCCCGTCTGGAGCATGCACAACGGGGGCAACCCGAACCACGACATCCAGATGAAGGACTACGCCCTGGCCGTGCTCGTGCAGATGACCGACCAGAACCCGAAGGACTACGGGTTCGACAGCACCATCTCCAACGCCGGCGGGCCGAAGAGCAAGAACTGGAACTACAACACGTTCTACTTCAAGGACGAGCGGTCGGACAAGGAGCGGGGGTTCGACCCGAACAACCCGAACGCCGGCCGGGTGATCCGCCGCGGCGGGGCGGTGGTGGTGGAGGACAAGAAGAAGGACGAGGAGAAGAAAAAGGATGAGGAGAAGAAGGACGACAAGGCGAAGAAGCCGTCGGCCGACGACAAGCGGAAGGCGGCGTTCAAGAAGTGGGCGGACTGGGCGGCGGTGAACATCGTGGACGGCAAGGTGAAGGAGCAGCCGAAGGCCGACGAGGTGAAGAAGGACGAGCCGAAGAAGCCCGGCGACAAGCCGGCCGACAAGCCCACCGACGAGGTGAAGAAGGAAGCCGCCGCCGAAGCCGCGGCCAAAGCGGCGGCCGCAGCCGACGCGGCCAAGAAAGAGGCAGTGAAGAAGGAGAAGGAAGAGGAAGCGAAGAAGGCGGAGAAGAAAGAGGAGCCGAAGAAAGAGGAACCGAAAAAAGAGGAGCCGAAGAAGTAGCCGGTCGGTTAAGATGCGGGTTC
>JALHQU010000104.1:0-21318 GCA_022841795.1 Fimbriiglobus sp. | reverse complement strand
GGTGCCCTGCTCGCCGTCGCCCTGGCCGCCTGGCTGCACGCCGACCCGCCCGGCGCCAACCCGGCCGCCCTGGCCGTTCCGCCCGCGACCGACCAACTGGCCCGCGGCCTGGTGCGGCAGCTCGCCGACCGCGACTACGACGCCCGCGAGGACGCCACCCGCCGGCTGAAAGACCTCGGCCGGCTCGCCCTGCCCGCGCTGCAAGACGGGTTCGACCACTCGCCGTCGCCGGAAGCGGCCGAGCGGTGCGACCAGCTCATCCCCCGCGCCCGCAACCTGGACGTCCGCGCCCGCCTGGACTGCTTCGTCGCCGACGCCGCCGGCAAGTACCAGCACGACCTGCCCGGCGGGGTCGAGTTCTTCGCCGTCACCGGCCGCACCGAGCCGGCCCGCAAGCTGTTCCGCGAACTGTTGCTGTCGTCCAACCGCGGGCTGCTGAGCGGCATCGGCGGATCGGACGACGCGCTGGCGCAGGCGGTGGTGGCCCGGCGGGTCGAACTGTACCCGCAGGCGAACGCCGCCTTCAACGTCGAGCCGGGCCGCCGTGCGCCGCCGTCCGCCCGCGACGTGATCGCCGTGTACTTCGCCGAGTGCACCCTGCCGGAAAAGACGGTACTCGCGGCCGGGGCGGGCGGCGGCGGGGTGGCGGTGACTTCGCCCACCCTGCTGCTCACCCAGCCGGCGGTCCGCACCGCCCTGGAGTCCGACCCGCTCCGCGAGCCGATGGCGGCGATCGTCACCCGCTGGTGCGAGACCCGCACCGAGCCGCGGTCGGTGTACCTGAGCATGACGGCGGCGGCCAACCTGAAGCTGCCGGTGGCGATGACGCTGGCGAAGAAGGTGCTGGCCGACAAGACCGCCACCCCGCTGTACAAGGCGCAGGCGGCGTGCAACATCGCCCGCGTGGGCAAGCCGGCCGACGCCGCCCTCATCGCCCCGCTGCTGGCCGACGACACCCAGGCGCACCCGGGCGTGGCGGTGTTCAAGAACGGGGCGCAGCAGCGCAGCCCGATCCAGATCCGCGACGTGGGGCTGGCCATGAGCCTGCTGCTCACCGGCCAGGACCCGACCGGGTACGGGCTGGTGTCGCGGTACGCCGGCAACACCGGCAACCAGGACACGCTCAAGTACAGCTATTACAGCTACTACTTCGACGACGCCGACGGGAAGGCGGACGAGGCGCGGAAAGCGGCGCTCCAGAAGTGGGGCGAGTGGCGGGCGAAGAACCAGAAATGAGTTAGCCCGACGCGCCAGCGAGGGGTGCGTGCTGACCCTCGCTGGCGCGTCGGGCTAACAGGGCGGGCGGATTTTCGTGGCGTTCGCCCCGCCCGGAATCTACAGTGCAGTCGCCTCCCCGCCGCGTGAGCTGCCCCCGTGAGTCGCCTCGCCCCGCTGGCCGCGTTCCTGCTAACGGCTGCGCCGCTGAGCGCCGCCCCGGTGCCCAAGTCGCTGCGGAAGGCGGCCCCGGACACGATCGTCGGCGAGTGGCGGGAGGTGAAGGCGGACGCCGACGGGCGGCCGACGGACGCCCTCACCGGGTACACCTGGCGGTTCGACGCGGACGGCACGGCGGCGGTGGTGTGGCCGAACGGGAACGTGATCCCGGCGGCGTACAAGCTGGACGAGCTGACCGCCCCGGTCGGGTACGACTGGACGCTCACCTCCGGCGGGCACCACTTCGTCGGGGTGTGCGAGGTGAAGGACGGGGTGCTCCGCACCGTCACCGCCCACGCCGGCAAGCCGCGGCCGACCGAGCTGACGCCGGCCCCGAACGTCGAGTACCGCACCTACGTGCGAAGCCGTTAGCGAAGCCGCTCGCGGCTTGGCGATCTTGGAGGGCGTGCGATGCGGCGGTTCGCTCTGCTGTTGATGTGCGTCACCTTTCCGGTCGTCGCCGCCCCGGTGCCGAAGGCGGTGAAGAAGAAGGCCGACGCCCAGCTGATCCTCGGCAAGTGGCAGGGCGGGCTGGCCGGGGGCGGGAGATCGGCCAGCCACGTGTTCCGGTTCGGCGACGACGGCAAGTGCGGCATCACCAACACCCCCGGCAACAGCCGCGAGAGCGGGGCCGAGTACGAACTGCACCCGGACAAATCCCCCCGCCAGATGACCTGGTGGAACGGCCCCGAGCGGACCGAGTGGCGGTGCGTGTACGACCTGGACGGGGACACGCTGAAGGTGGCGTTCGTCCACGCCGGGACGGACCTGCCGGCGGACACCAGCCCCCGCGCCGGCGTCACCGTGTACGAGCTGAAACGGCTGACCGACGACAAGTGAGTGAAGCAACGGTCCGGCATTGCCGGACCGCGGGCCGCCACAGAGGGCGGCCCCTACAGGCGGGTAGTCCGTAGGGGCCGCCCTCTGTGGCGGCCCGCCGAACGCCCCGGCGTTCGGCATCCGGAATGACTCGTGACCCGGAGGGTGCCCGCGTGATCCCCCTGCTGCTGGCCGGCTCCCTCGCCCTCGCCGCCCCGGTACCCAAGGACCTGAAGAAGAAGTACCCGCCCGACCCGGAGCGGTTGCTCGGGGCGTGGGAGATCGTGGTGAACGAGGACAACGGCCGGCCGAAGGCCGAGCCGAAGGTGGTCGTGTGGACGTTCACCGACGGGAACATGCACTCGTCCAGCGGGGGCACGAACTGGAAGATCACCCTGGACGGGGACCAGGCGCCGAAGCACATCGACATCGGCAACTACAAGGGGGTGTACGAGTTCGACGGGGACAAGCTGACCATCGTGTACGCCGCCGGCGCCGGCCGCCCGGCGGAGATCAAGTCGGCGGCGGGGAACTACTTCGTCACCCTGGTGAAGGCGAAGGACCAGCCGGAGAGGTGACGGAAAATCCCCCCGCCACTCAAATCCGCCCCGGCCTCGGGCGAACACACTCGAAACGCCTTCGCACCTCACCCCGGAGCCGGGCCATGCTGTTCGCCGACACCAACATCGTAGGCCTCGTCGCCATCTGCGTGCCGGTCGGCGGGGTCATCCTGTGGGGGATCATCCACTCCGTCGCCGAGAACTGGCGGAAGGCGAAGACGGCCGAGTACCGGGCCATCCTGGTGCAGGGGATGGTGGACAAGGGGTTCAGCCCGGACGAGGTGGAGCGGGTGCTGAAGGCGAACGACACCGCCCGCCTGCGGATGAGCTGCAAGGCCCGCCGCCACCGCGACGCCGAATCCGTCAACGCATAACCCGCCCCGAGGACCGCACATGCTGTTCGCCGAAATCGACATCCCGGCCGTCATCGGGGCGAGCATCCCCATCGCCGGCATCGCCGTCGGCATCGTCGCCATCCTGGCCGTCAACTGGCGGCGGGCGAAGGTGTCCGAGCACCGGGCGGTGCTGGTGCAGAACATGGTGGACAAGGGGTTCAGCCCCGGCGAGATCGTGCGGGTGCTGGAGGCGTCCGACCTGACCGCCAACGGCCCGCTCCCGTCCCGCCGCGCCGAGCGGGTGTGAAGGTTGGCCGCGGGCCGCCACAGAGGGCGGCCCCTACAAATCACCAGGACTTGTAGGGGCCGCCCTCTGTGGCGGCCCGCCGGATTTACCAATGACAAACCTCCTCTGCCTCCTCGCCCTGGCGCTCGCCGCCGACCCGACCGAGCCGAAACTGCGGCAGGAGTTGCTCGACCGGGTGAAGAAGGACCAGGACGCGCGGTTCGCCATGATCGCGGCCGACCCGCTCGGCGGCAAAGGGGAAGCGGACGCGAAGAAGCGGGCCGAGGCGCTGGACAAACTCGCCACGATCGACGCCGACAACCGCGAGTGGCTGAAAGGCGTCATCGACAAGACCGGCTGGCCGGGCGAGGCCCGCGTGGGCAAGGACGGCGCCCACGCCGCCTGGCTGCTGGTGCAGCACGCTGACGCCGACCGCCCGTTCCAGCAGAAGTGTCTGGTACTGCTGGAGAAGGCGGTGGCGGCGAAGGACGCGGCGGCCGTCGATCTGGCATACCTGACCGACCGGGTGTTGGTGGGCGAGGGGAAGAAGCAGAAGTACGGCACGCAACTGCTGACCAAGGACGGCAAGCTGACCCTGCAGCCGGTGGAGGACGAGGCCAAGCTGGACGAGCGTCGGAAGGCGCTCGGCCTGCAACCGATGGCCGAGTACATCAAGTCAGCCGAGGCGATGTACAAGGGCGACAAGCCGAAGAAATGACGGGTTGATTTCCGTGGCACCGGCGGGCCGCCGGTGGGTTTCAATCACCGGCGGGCCGCCGGTGCCACGGAAGAAAAGACGCTTGCTGTGGAAGTCGGCCGCAGTCGGTCGCGGCGGATACACTGACCGCACCATGCCCGACAACCCGTTCCGCAGTCTGCCGAAAGTGTCCGACATGCTGGACCTGCCGGCCGTCGTCGAGGCCCGCACCCGCCACCCGCACGCCGCCGTCGCCGACGCCGTTCGCACCGAGATCGATCACCTCCGATCGCTGATCCAGTCCGGGCAATCACTCGACGGCCACGCCGACCCGGCCGCGCTCACCTCGCGGATACTGGCTCGCCTCGAAGCGTCCGCCGCCCCGCAGCTCCGCCCCGTTCTCAACGCCACCGGCATCGTCCTGCACACCAACCTCGGCCGCTCACCGCTGCACGAGTCGGCGGCGACGGCGGCGTACCAGGCCGCCCGCGGGTACCTGAACCTGGAGATGAGCCTGGACACCGGCAAGCGGAGCAGCCGGCAGAACCCGATCCGCGACGGGGTGCGGCGGATCACCGGGGCCGAGGCCGCCACCGCGGTGAACAACTGCGCCGCCGCCACGGTCATCGTGCTGCGGGCGCTGGCGGCGGGCAAGGAGGTGGTCGTTTCCCGCGGGCAGTTGATCGAGATCGGCGGCAGCTTCCGCATCCCGGACATCATGGCGGTCAGCGGGGCGACGCTGCGGGAGGTGGGCACCACCAACATCACCCGCATCGCGGATTACGAGCGGGCGATCGGCCCGAACACCGGCCTGCTCATGCGGGTCCACACCAGCAACTACCGGGTGCGGGGGTTCACCGAGGCGGCGGGCATCGACGAGCTGGTGGAACTCGGGAAGAAGCACGGCATCCCCGTGGTGGATGACGCCGGCAGCGGGGCGGCGGTGGACCTGACCCCGTTCGGGCTGCCCGGCGAGCCGGTGGTGAGCGAGGGCATCCGGGCCGGGGCGGACGTGGTGCTGTTCAGCGGGGATAAGCTGCTCGGCGGGCCGCAAGCCGGCATCATCGCCGGGAAAAAGCTGTTGATCGAGCGGATCGAGAAGGACCCGCTCATGCGGGCGTTCCGGCTGGACAAGATGACGCTGGCGGCGCTGGAGGCGACGCTGCTGCTGTACCGCGACCCGGCGAAGGCCGTCCGCGAGGTGCCGACGCTGCGGATGCTGACCACGCCGTTGGTCGAGTTGCGGGAGCGGTGCGAGGGGTTCGCCGGCCGGCTACGGGCGCTGCCTCTGCTCTCGGTTCAGGTGCTGGACGACGTGGCGTATGTCGGTGGCGGGTCGCTGCCGGACGTGGCCGTGCCGACGGTGGTGATCGCGGTGACGTTGAAGAACCTGAGCGAGGAGGCGTTCGCCGCGAAGCTGCGGACGGGAAGCCCGGCGGTGGTGGCACGGGTAAACGACGGCCGGGTGCTGTTCGACCTACGGTGCGTGTTCGCCGAGCAGGAGGACGAACTGTTCGCGGCGATCGGGGCCGCTCTTGGCGAACCGGCGGCGTAAGCCGCCTGGGTGGTTTCAGAACCCACGGGCTGACGCCCGCGGTTCACCAAGTCAGGTTGGGGTTGCCGGCCGGCCGGCTTCGTTCGATAATCTGCCTGCTCCCAGTCCCGAACATGGAGGTTCCGGGTATGCGAGTTCTTCAACTCCCTCTCCCCGTCGCCGACGCCCCGGCCATCGACCCGATCGAAGCCCGCTGGGCGGCCGAGGCGGTCGCCAGCCTGATCCGTCAACTGGACGCCGGCTCGCCGGTCGCCCTGTGCCTGGACCAGGCGCGGCGGGAGCTGACGAGCCTGGCCGAGAGCGGCGAGGCGGCGGGCGTGGTGGTCGGCCCGCTCCGCATCCGGGCGGCGTGAGCCGGCTACGCTGCCGACATACAAGGGACCTGTGAAAGAGCGGCCGGTGTTGGAGTTCACGCTTCAGCGTGAGTGCGGCTCACTCACGCTGAAGCGTGAACTCCAATCCCGGCGGTGTTCATTCGGGACCCGGATCACGCACTCGCTGCGGCCGCAGCCTTGATCCGCTCCTCCAGTTCGTCGCTCGACGGGCGGGAACCGCGGCACTTCGGGTACTTGCTGCAACTCAGGAAGTGCTTGCCGCCGAACCGCGACTTCCGCACCGTCATCGGCGACGCGCACTCCGGGCAGATCTCCTTCACCTCGATCTGCGGGATGTCCGACTTCGCCCCGCCCGCCTTCGGCTCCGGCGGCGGCAGGATGTCCTTCAGTTTCTCCCGCAGTTCGGCGTTGATGCTCTTCGCGTTCCGGCACTTCGGGTAGCCGGTGCAGGCCAGGAACGGCCCCCGCCAGCTCTTCTTGATGGTCATCGGGCTGCCGCACTTGTCGCACGCGATGCCGGTGTCCGCCGGCTTCACCGGCGCGCCGCTCTCGTCCGCGTCGGCGATGAACTTGCACCCCTTCGCGTCGGTGCATTGCACGTAGCGGTTGCCGGTCTTGCTGAACTTGAGCAGCAGCTTCTTGCCGCACTGCGGGCACGGGTGCGGGCTGGGCAGGGTGCTCACCACCGGCTTGCCGTCCGGCCCGACGTTCATGATGGTCGGGCAGTCGGGGGCGCCCTCGCAGGTGAAGAACGTGCCGAACCGCCCGTCCTTCTTCACCATGAACTTGCCGCACGCCGGGCAGGTGGTGTCCGTCACCTCCGGCCCCATGCTCTCCTTGCCGTCCTCGCCGCGCTTGTACGGGCACGGGTTCTCCTCATCCTTCCAACCGCTACACCCGATGAACTGATTTCCAGTTTTACGACTGAACATGGCGAGCAGCGGGCGGCCGCACTTCGGGCACGCCTCGCCCGTCTCGATGCCCTTCTGCGACGGCATGTCCGTCTCGGCCTTCGCCAGCGCTTCCTTGAACGGCGCCCAGAACTCGTTCAGCACCCCCTCGTAGGTGTGGTTGCCGGTCTCGATGTCGTCCAACTCCTCCTCGAAGTGGCTGGTGAACTTCAGGTCCATCACCGTCGGGAAGTGTTCGGCCAGCAGGCGGGTGACGGTCTTGCCCACGGCGGTGGCGAAGAACCGGCGGTCCTTCTGCTCGACGTACCCGCGGTCCTGGATGGTGGCGATGATGCTGGCGTAGGTGGACGGCCGGCCGATGCCCTCTTTTTCCAGAGCTTTCACCAGGCTGGCCTCGTTGTACCGGGGCGGCGGCTGGGTGAAGTGCTGGGTGGAAAACTGGTCCAGCCGGTCCAGCTTCTGCCGCTCGGCCAGCGGCGGCAGCAGCACGTCCTCGCTCTTCGCCGGGGCCATCACCCGCCGGTACCCGTCGAACTTCTCGATGCGGCCGGTGGCGCGGAACAGCCCCTTCCCGGCGGTCACTTCGACCGACGTGACGGCGAACACCGCCGCCGCCATCTGGCACGCCACGAACCTGTTGTAGATGAGCGTGTACAGCCGCAGGTCGTCCCCGCTCAGCCCGAGCTGCTCGGCCCGCCGCGGGTCGATGCCCACGTCCGTCGGGCGGACGCACTCGTGCGCCTCCTGCGCGCTCTTGCCGCTGGCGTAGAAGTTCGCCTTCTCCGGGCAGTACTTCTCCCCGTAGGTCTGTGAAATGTAATTCCGCACACCATTCAAGGCGTCCGGGGAGATGCGGGTGCTGTCCGTCCGCATGTAGGTGATGAGCGCGACCGTGCCCACCTCCCGCAGCGTCACCCCCTGGTACAGCCGCTGGGCGGCGTCCATCGTCCGCTTGGTGGTGTACCGCAGGCGGATGTTCGCCTGCTGCTGGAGTGTGGAGGTGGTGAACGGCGGCTGCGGCCGCTCCTGCCGGTCCTTCTGCTCCACCTTGGTGACGACGAACGGCACCCCCTGAAGCTGGGCGACGACGGCGTCCACGTTCGCCTCGCTGCCCAGCTTCGGGTCGGCCCCGTCCCACTTGGCCAGTTCGGCCAGGAACGTGCCCTGCGGCGGGGCGGGGATGCCCGCCTTCTTCTCGGCCGGCTTCCGCGGCGGCGCGGCCTCGCCGTCCCCGGCGTCGCCCTCCAGGGTGGCGGTTTCGGTGTCCTCGATGTCCTGATCCGAATCACCCCCTCCCTTGCGGTCGGGGTTCACCGGGTTGGGGTTCGCCTTGTCGTCCGCCCCCTTCTTGGTCGCGAAGATTTTCGCCAGTTCCGGCCGCACGGTCCACCGCACGCCGGCGTTCTCCGGCGCCAGCAGGGCGGTGATCTTCCAGTACTCCTCCGTCTTGAACGCCTCGATCTCCAGCTCGCGGTCCACGATCAGCTTGGTCGCCACCGACTGCACCCGGCCGGCGCTCAACCCCTGGGCCACCTTCCGCCCGAGCAGGTTGGACAGCGGGAACCCGACCACCCGGTCCATCGCCCGGCGGGCCTCCTGCGACTGCACCCGGTTCATGTCGATGTGGTCGATGTCCGCCAGCGCCTTCTGGATGGCGTTCTTGGTGATCTCGTTGAACCGGATCCGCCACGTCCGCGCCGGGTCCAGGTGCAGTTCGTCCGCGATGTGCCAGGCGATGGCTTCGCCCTCGCGGTCCGGGTCGCTGGCCAAGAGCACGCGGTTCGCCCGCTTGGCCGCCTCGGCCAGTTCGTCCAGAATTTCCTGCTGGCTGCGGCGGCCCTTCTTCTTCGCCCCCTTCGCCTTCGACCCGGCGTCCACCAGGTACCGTAGCTTCCACCCGTTGCTGATCTGGATACCGGACACCTCCTCCTTCACCGCCTTGTCCTTGCCGGTGGCCAGGTCGCGGACGTGCCCGTAGCTGGCCAGCACCTTGTACTGGTTGCCCAGGTACTTGTTGATCGTCTTCGCCTTGGCCGGCGACTCGACGATCACCAGGTCGTAGGTGCGACCGCCGGCCGGCGGCGGGGCGGCGTCCCCATTACTAACGGGGGCGGCGGCCCGCTTCCGCGGCGGCGCCTTGGACACGGCGGTGGTGTCGGCCTTCGCCTTGCGGGCGGGCGTCTTGGCGGCGGGGTCGGCGGCTGGCTTCTTGCGTGGGGGCACTGCGGGGGAACCTCGAAGCGGTGCGGACCGGAATGGAAGGCATCATACCGGCGGGGCAAGGTCACTCGTCTATGTAGGGTGGGGCGGCCCACGTTGGCACGAGCGGAACAGTCGATGGTGTCTTGTTAGCCCGACGCGCCAGCGAGGGCCGGCACGCACCCCTCGCTGGCGCGTCGGGCTAACAAGACCGAAGCACGTCAGGCGAGCGGGTGACTGCCGTTGTTAGCACCCGCGGAATCCGTACAATCGATCGTCCAGAGTTCGGGGGCGACCCAACCAGGATTAGTACGGCCGGAGTCGGACTGTCAACCCCGGTGGCCCGCCCGCCGGCCCGATCTCCCGTCGCCCCCGTCGCCGGAACGCGAGACGCGATCATGGCTTACAACCCGTTCGACTTTTTCCGCAAGAACCAGAAGATTTTCTTCGCGGTGCTCACCATCATTGTGATGTTCATGTTCGTCCTGTCCTTCGGCCAGGGCGACTTCTTCACCTGGTTCCCGCGGTGGCTGAGCGCGCAGAAGTCGTACGGCGACGTGATGGCCGTCATCGACGGGGACAAGGTCCGCAAGTCCGACCTGGACAAGGTGTCGGAGAAGCGAATCCTGGCCAACCAGTACATGCTGGCCGCCGCCGACCAGCACCGGCAGGTGGTGGGCAAGCAGTTCACCGACCTCCGCGGGAAGGCGAGCGAGGAGGCGAAGCAGGTCATCACGCAGGCGTTCCAACTGATCGCCATGCCGGGGCAGATCGCCCAGTTCATGCCGACCGCCCCCGAGGACCAGACCGAGCAGGAGCGTCAGGCGTTCCTCAGGGCGCGGGCGCAGCTGGGGATGTACCTGAACCGCCCGGAACTGCGGAGTGACGACAAGAACGCGGCCGAGTACGCCATCAAGCTGTTGAGCATCGACCTCCACACCCGCGACCGGCAACTGGCCGCCGGCGGGGTGCGGGGCGAGGCGAACGTGTACTTCGCGGCCATGCCCAACCGCACCCTCCGCGACCAGCTCGAATACCTGTTGTGGCTGAAGAAGGCCGACCAACTCGGCATCCGGTTCACCGACGAGGACGTCCGCAATCTGGTGGACGTGGAGTTCACCCCGGACCTGACCCCGGCGGACCTGGCCGGCATCCGCACCGAGACGCTGCGGGGTGGCGGGCGGCGGCGGGACGATGCCGACCTGACGGCCGCGCTGGCCGACGAGTTCCGGGTGCGGGCCGCCCAGACGGCCGTCCTCGGGGTGGCTAACGTGCGGTTCCACGGCGGCCTCGACCCGGCCGTGCCGCTCGACCTGTTCGAGTTCTACGTGCGGCAGACCACCCCCACCCAGTTCACCTTCCTGAAGGTGCCGACGGACGCGTTCCTGCCGCTGGTGACGGGCGAGCCGACGGACGCCGAGCTGCGGAAGATCCTGACCGACGCCAAGAACACCGAGCCGGACCCGTCCAACCCGAAGCTCGGGGTGAAGGAGCCGCGGAAGGTGAAGGTGCAGTGGGCGGAGGTGACCGCCGGCGAGGCGTACTACGACGCCCCCACCGAGGCCAAGCTGAAGCAGCGGGCGGCCGACCGCCTGGTGGCCGCCACGCCCGCCGCCGCCGCCCTGGTGGGCGGGGCGACCGCCCAGCCGGCGGCGTTCCCGGACACCAAGTACGACGAGTACAAGCAGACGCAGGCGAACATCGCCAGGCTGTGGGGCGAGGCCCGGTCCAACCCCGGCAAGCCGCGGCTGAACCTGGAGCCGATCGCCGCCGCTGTCGGCGGGGCGGTGCTGGGCGACCCGTCCCAGGAGGCGCGGCGGCCCGGCCGGCCGTTCGCCGACCCGTCCGCCAAGCTGGCCGACGCGAGCGTCTCGCGGCCGCAGGTGGCCGGCCTGATGGCCGGGCTGTTCGGCGGGTCGTTCGCCACCGGCGGCAGCCTGATGACCGCCCCGGTGCTGGCCACCGAGGTCGGGTACCGGACGGAGCACGAGCTGCGGCTGCTCGCCGGCATCCAGGGGTTCGTGCTGCCCACCCTGCCCGGCGGGCCGGCCGTCCTCGACCAGTGGGCGGGCGAGTTCAGCATCCTGGCCGCCCTGCCCCCGCCGCTGCCGAAGGCGACCGTGCAGCCGCTGCTCGACCAACTCACCCGGGCCGAGTTGCGGTACCAGGTGGCGACGGACGACGTGAAGGCGTTCCGAGAGAAGCTGACCGAGATCATGAAGAAGGACGACAAGACGGTGGCGGCGAAGGAGGCGGCCGAGTACACCGCCAAGTTCATCCAGGACCGCGGGCTGAAGGCCGGCGCCAGCACCGAGTTGCGAGACATCCACACCATCGCCGACGACCCGGGGGTGCTGACCCTCATCCCGAAGTCGCAGACGGCCGACGAGAAGCTGGGCATCCTGTCCAACCCGCTCCGCAAGAGCGCGTTCGGGGCCACCCTGTTCTTCCGCCCGCGGACCCCGCAGACCCAGGCCGAGTTGCAGGGGCGGCCGGTGTACGAGCCGGCGGTCGGGGTGTACGCCCCGGCCCCGTACCCGCCCACCCCGTTCGCCCCGGCGGCTGTCGGCGACAACGCCCCGCTCACCCTGGTGTGGCGGACGGAGGACGTGCGGGCCGAGTCGCCGCGGGACCTGGCCGCCGCCGGGGTGCGGGAGAAGTGCGTGCAGGTGTGGAAGCGGCAGAAGGCCCGCGAGCTGGCCCGGCAGGCGGTGGACGCGGCGGTGGCGAAGGTGAAGGAGGCCGGCGAGCAGGGGGTGGTGGTGAACCTGAAGCTGCAGGACGCGCTCGGCGCCATCCAGGCGAAGTTCACCAACCCGGCGGACAAGGCCCAGTTCCGCCTGATCGACGACCCGAAGTACACCGTCGCCAAGCTGGTGCGGGACCAGAACGAGCGGTTCCCCACGATGGGCGGGGACGCCCGCCTGCAGCCGTTCAGCCTGATGGCGTTCCGCGGCAGCGACGACTTCGTGTACCCGACGGACAAGATGAACGACGAGCTGCTGGCGAACCGGGACAAGCCGGTGGGCACGACGGTGGTGCTGGCGGATTTCCCCGAGACCACCCTGTACGTGGCCGCCCTGACGTTCAAGGACGACGAGCTGACGGGCAAGATGTTCCGGTTCCGGGAGGCGGTGTACCGCCGCAACCGGCCGGCCGGCGGGTTCGACCTGCCGGGGGCGAAGGAGCTGGTGGAGGGGCGGTACGCGGTTGATGCCCGCAAGGCCGGGCGGGAGCAGGCGGTGGCCCTGCTGAAGGCCGAGTTCGGGTACGCGAACGAACACGCCGACGTGGACAAGAAGGGGAACGACGGCGGGGAGTGACAAAGCCGCTTGCGGCTTGGCCGCCCGAGCCGCTTGCGGCTTAGCGGCCTCCCGGCGAGGTACACCCCGGCCATGCGGCTGCTCAGTTACAACATCCACAAGGGCATCGGCGGGCGGGACCGGCGGTACGACCTGGGCCGGGTGTGCCGGGTGATCGAGGGCGAGAACCCGGACCTGGTGTGCCTGCAAGAGGTCACCCGCCACGCCCGCCGCACCCATGACGACGACCAGCCGAAGATCCTCGTTGGCTGCTTCCCCGGCTACCACCACTGCTTCCAGATGAACGTCCACTACCGGGTGGGCGGGTACGGCAACCTGTTCTTCGCCCGCTGGCCGCTTCGCACCCACCACCACCTGAGCCTGCGGCTCGGGCGGCGGAAGCCGCGGGGGGTGCAGTTGGCGGTGGTGGACACGCCGGAAGGCCCGCTGCACGTCGCCAACTGGCACCTCGGGCTGAGCGGGCGGGAGCGGGCGTGGCAGGCCAACCACATGCTCGACCACCGCCTGTTCCGCGAGGCGGCGCACCTGCCCACGCTCATCGCCGGCGACTTCAACGACTGGCGGGACAAGCTGGCCGACGGGGCGTTCGTCGCCCACGGGTTCGCCCACCTCACCCACCCGGCGTCCCGGTTCCGCTCGTTCCCGGCGTTCCTGCCGGTGCTGGCCCTGGACAAGGCGTTCCACCGCGGGCTGAGCGTGCGGTCCGCCCGCGTGGTCCGCACACCGCTCGCCCGCCGCGCGTCCGACCACCTGCCGCTGGTCATCGACTTTCACCTGTCCGGAGACCCGCCGTGACCCGCTCCGCCGTCCTCGCCCTGCTGGTCGTCGCCCCGGTGGTGGCCACCGACCGCGTCGAGCTGAAACACGCCCCGGCGCCGGCGGACAACCCGCTGAAGGGGCTGGTGCCGTACCAGGGCGACGTGCGGGAGCGGTTCCCGCACAGCCTGGAGTTCAACTACCTGCCGTACTCGGCCCTGGTGAAGGGGTACGACCAGTTCGACTGGAAGCCGCTGGACGAGATGCTCGACGGCATCGCCGCCCGCGGGCACCAGGCGGTGTTCCGCATCTTTCTGGAGTATCCGAACAAGAAGGGCGTCATCCCCGACTTCTTGGTGAAGGACGGGCTGAAGGTGACGAAGTGGCTGAACACGAACACCCAGCCGCTGCCGCCGGCGGACGTGGAAACGCCGGACTACGAGGACAAGAACCTGCGGCGGTCGCTCAAGAGCTTCATCGCGGCGCTGGGCAAGAGGTACGACGGCGACCCCCGCATCGGGTTCATCACCGCCGGGCTGCTCGGCACCTGGGGCGAGTGGCACACCTACCCGAAGAGCGAGCTGTTCGCCAGCAAGGCGGTGCAGGCCGAGGTGATGGACGCCTACGAGGCGGCGTTCAAGACCACGCCGGTGCTGCTGCGGTACCCGGCCGGCGACAAGACGTGGGGCAAGGCGACGAACGCCGCCCGCCGGTTCGGCTACCACGACGACTCGTTCGCCTGGGCCACCCTGGACACCGGCAGGAAGGACGACGACTGGTTCTACATGCCCGCGCTGAAGGCCGCCGGCCCGGCCGCCGAGGCGAAGTGGAAGACGCACCCGATCGGCGGGGAGATCCGCCCGGAGGCGTGGGGGCAGGTGTTCGACCCGAAGCCGGGGGCGAAAGAGGTTCAGGACTTTCGGAAGTGCGTGGAGGCCACCCACGCGACGTGGCTGATGGACAGCGGCATGTTCGAGAAGAAGCAGTCGGCGGCCCGCATCAAGCGGGCGGAGGAAGAAGTGCGGCGGATGGGGTACGAGTTCCACGCCCCGGCGGTGACGACCGGGGCGGTGACGGGCGGCAAGCTGGACGTGAAGCTGGAGGTCGAGAGCCGCGGGGTGGCCCCATTCTATTACGACTGGAAGCCGGAATGGGGGCTGCTGGCCGACGGCAAGCCGGCGAAGACGTGGCCCGCCTCCGGCAAGCTGACCGGGCTGCTGCCCGGCGACCAGCCGCGGGTGTGGGCGGACACCCTGGACGTGGGCGGGGTGAAGGCCGGGAAGTACACCCTGGCCGTGCGGGTGCCGAACACCCTGAAGGGCGGGAAGCCGGTGCGGTTCGCCAACGCCACCCAGCAGACCGACGGCTGGCTGGCCCTCAGGGCGGTCGAGGTGAAGTGACGGCGGGCCAAGTTTTTGTTAGCCCGACGCGCCAGCGAGGGGTGGGCGGCTCCCCTCGCTGGCGCGTCGGGCTAACAAAACCCCGGCGGTGGTGCGGCTCACCGTCACTTCAAGCTCTTCAGGAACGCCACCAAATCCGCCAGTTCCTGCGGCGTCAGTTGTTGGTCCAACCCCGCCGGCATGATCGACACCGTGCCCGGCGTGATCTCGTCGATGTCCTTGCGGCTCAGCCGCACCTCGTCGGTAGCGTTCACCGTCAGAATCACCTCGTCCGCCGCGTCCTTCTTCAGGATGCCGCTGAACGTCTTGCCGTCCTTCGTCTGCACCTTCACCGGCTCGTAGCTCCGCACGAAGCTGGCGCTCGGGAACACGATCGCCTCTAGCAAGTCCCGGTCGGAGCGGATGCCGCCGATCTTGGTCAGGTCTGGGCCGACCGGCCCGCCGACGTAATGCACCTTGTGGCAGGTCACGCACGCCGCCTTCGCGCTGCCGAACACCTGGTGCCCCCGCCGCACGTCGCCCGGTTGGGTGTTCACCAGCAGGGTGTCCAGCTTCTTCCGCTGCTCCTTCGTCGCCTCTTCCAGGTCGGCGTACAGCTTCGCAGCCACCTCCTGCACCGCCTTCGGGTACCTGTCGAAGATCGGCTTCACCTGATCCAGCCGGACGACCGCCCGTAGTTTCTGCGTCCGCAGTGCCGACACCAGGGCGAACCCGGCCTTCTCGTCGGCGGAGCGGGTAAACGCGGCGAGCAGGTCCGGCAGGTACACCGGGCTGACCTCCGGCAGCACGGACGCGAGTTGCTCCAACTGCCCGGCGGTCAGCTTCGACCGCACAAGGGCGTCATGGGCCGGGTCGCCCTTCCCCGCCTTGAGATTCCGCACGCCGGAGGTGAATGTTTCGTCGTCGGCCGGCATCGACCCGACCGGCGAGCAGGCGAGCACCAGCAGCCGTTCGAACTCGTCCAACGAGTCGCCCGCAGCCGCCCGCTTCCGCAGGCCCTGCTCGACGATCGCCTTGTACTTCTCCGGCGGTACCGACATGCCCTTCAGCAGGGGCAGAACGAGCGTCGGGCCGGCCACATCGGCCAACACCGTCGTGAGCGGTTCCTCCCAACACGCCGGCAGTGCTTTCAGCCGCGAGGCGTTCATCGCCAGGACCACCGCCACCTGGGTGTCGGCCTGAACGACGAACTCGGCCATCAGCTTCTGGACCGGCTCACGCGAGGCAAACCGGGCGAGATGGTTGATGACGGCGTCGGCCTCCTTCCCCTTCTTCAGCCGCTCGCGGGAGTATTCGACCAGTTTGTCGCCCCAGTCCGGGTGGCGGCCGGCGATCCACCACGCGGTGTCGCGCAACTCGGCATAGTCGGACGACAGGAGCGGGATCACCTCGTCGGCTTTCAGGTTCCCGCCCGGCATCTGGTCGAGCGCCGCCAGCGCCGCCCGCCGCACCCGCGGCGACTTGTCCTTCAACCCCTCGGCCGTGGCCTTCGCGTCGCCGATGTCGATGAGCGCGCGGGTGAGGGCGGTGTCGAGAACGTGGTCATTCTTCTCGTCGGCGAGCGTGACGAGCACAGCGGGGATGAGGGCGGCGTTCTTTTCGTTCCCGATCCGGGCGGCCGTGCGGCGGCGCTCGTGCCGGAAGTCCGAACGGAGGCTCTTTCTCAGCCAATCGTCATCCTGCTTCTTGGCATCGGTGCGCAGCCCTCCCGGCCAGAGCAATCGGCCCAGGAGTTCAGGCGGGCCATCCGTCATGACGCCAAACTTCGGTCGGAAGAAGTCGTCTGCCGGCTTCACCGCCCCCACCTTCCGCACCCGGTAGATGCCGCCCAGCACGTCCTTCTTCTCGAACACCGAACTCGGGCAGCACAGCTTGTACCACCCGCCGGTGTCCACGATGAGTAGGCTGCCGTCGGCCTCCTCGATCAAGTCCGTCGGGTGGAAGTCGCGGTTGTCGGAGGTCACGAAGTCCGAATCGACCGTCTCGTAGGTGCTGCCCTTCTCCTTCAGGACGTGCCGGCTCACCTTCGCCAGGTTGAACTGACAGGCGAACAGGTTGCCCGAGTAGTCCGCACCGAAGTAACTCGGGCCGAGCGTGCCGCGGTAGCAGTGCAGCCCAGCCGGGGCCGCCGGGCCGAGGTGCGTCATCGGCTCGCTCAACTCCGGCCGGGTGCGGGGGTGGTCGGTCAGCGGGTCGTGGTCCTTGCCGTACACCGCCCCGTAGGTGGCGTGGACGAGGCCGTCCCGCCGGCCGTTCGCCGGGTGCTGGAAGAAGGTGGTGGTGAAGAACATCTCGCCGGCCGAGTTGAACGCCACGTCCACCGGGTTGTCCATCCCGCCGGTCATCTCCACGCGGAGGTCGGTGCCGTCCGGCTTCGCGCTGTAGATGTGGGCGGCGCGGGTGGTCAATTTTTTGCCA
Organism: Fimbriiglobus sp.; assembly: GCA_022841795.1. Lineage (GTDB taxonomy): Bacteria > Planctomycetota > Planctomycetia > Gemmatales > Gemmataceae > JALHQU01. The sequence continues at coordinate 4,290 of JALHQU010000104.1, read as the reverse complement.
CTGCCCAGCGTGAGCTTCTGCTCGGCGAACGCCCCCTTCGTGAAGTAGATGCGGCCGTCGCCGGGGCCGGGGTACGGCCCGTGAACGTCGTTCGCGCACCCGGTCAGCACCCCGCCGTCGAACCACACCTCACGCTTGTCGGCGACCCCGTCGTTGTCCGTGTCGGTCAACTTCTGGATGGTCGGCGGGGTGGCGACGTACAGCGACCCGGCGTGCCACATCGTCCCCTGGAGGAACGACAGCTTGTCGGCGAACACCGTGCTCTTGTCGAACTTGCCGTCCTTCTTCGTGGATTCGAGCATCACCACCCGGTGCGTCGGATTCTTCAGTTGGTCCGCCGGCTTGGCGTTCGACCCGGACGAATCGGCGACGAACAGCCGCCCCTTGTCGTCGAACGCGGCGGTGACGGGCCGGTTTACCTGCGGGGACGCGGCGACCAGTTCAATCGTGAACCCGACCGGGAGCGTGAAGTTGTGCTGGCCGATCGTCACGCGGTGGTAGCCCGCCGGTGCCGGGGGAGTGGCGGGCGGTGACACCGGCTTGTCAGCGGCAACGACGATGGTAGCGAGTGCGACGACGAACAGAACGGGACGGCGCATGACCGACCTCCGGAGGCAGTGGCGTGATTGTGCCACGAACGGCCGGCGAATGCCACAGCCCACGGTGTAGGGTGGGTCCGGTCCCGGTGACGGGACCCACCCTACGGGTGAGCGACGTGGGTCACGGTCCCGTCACCGGGACCGGACCCACCCTACGGGTGGTGGCGCGATTGTGCCACGAACGGCCGCGAATTGCCACTGTCGGCGAACCCGACACCCGGAAGAAAAGAACCGCACGGCCCGGTGAAAATCCGCGGCGGGAAGCCCTCGTCGGCGTGTACCGTGGAATTAGTCCCGGCCTCTCCACGCTGCATCCGCCGAACGCCCTCGCTTCACCCGACACGAGCCGAGTCGCGTTCATACCCCCCGGTCGGCCGGGGCAGGGGGTCTCACGTCTCACTGTGTCGGCACGAAGGAAGCGCGTCATGGCGGTACGGTACTGGCTGGTGGCGGCGGTGGCGGTGCTGGCGGTGAACGCCGGCGTGTTCGCCCAGAAGCAGTGCGGTGGCGGGCAGACGAACCAGCTCCGCGGCAGCCCCGGCGGCGGAACGAGCCAACTGCGGGGGAACCCCGGCGGGCAGACGAACCAGCTCCGCGGCAGCCCGCTCGGGGTGTCGCAGTTGCAGACGAGCGGCGGGTTCAACCAGCTCCAGGCGCAGCAGATGTTCCTGCAGGCGCAGCTCCAGGCACAGCAGCAGGCGCAGACGGCGCTGCTGCTGAGCGCGGCGGCGAACCAGGGGTACGCGGAGCAGGAGCGGGCGTACGCGGCGTACAAGAAGCGGCAGCGGGAGTTGAAGACGACCACCGTCGCCGACCTGGTGGCCGAGCAGCAGCGAAGGTAGTCCGACACGGCCGGGCCGGGCCGACGGATTTGCCCGGCCGCGTTTTTTGCCGTTGGCGGGTGGGCGGCGAGCGGTACACCAGTGGGTGTCCGAATGGTGGTACGGCCACACCGGATGGGCCACCCATGAACCGACCGACCGTCAGCAAAATCCTGGGCACCGGCAGCTTCGTCCCCTCCCGCGTGGTGCCGAACGACGAGTTCGCGCAGACGCTGGACACGTCCGACGAGTGGATCCGCACCCGCACCGGCATCCGCGAGCGGCGGTACGCCGGGCCGGCGGACACGTCCGCGACGATGGGCACCCTGGCCGCCCGCGAGGCGCTGGCCGCCGCCGGGGTGAAGCCGGCGGACGTGGACCTGATCGTGTGCGGCACCGTCACCCCGGACATGGTGTGCCCGAGCACCGCCTGCCTGATCCAGGCGTACCTGGAGTGCGGGACGATTCCGGCGTTCGACGTGGGCGCCGCCTGCTCCGGGTTCGTGTACGCGCTGAGCGTGGCCGACCAGTACGTGCGGGCGGGTACCGCCCGGCGGGTGCTGGTGGTGGGCACCGAGGTGCTCAGCCGGGTGAGCGACTTCACCGACCGGAACACGTGCATCCTGTTCGGGGACGCGGCCGGGGCGGTGGTGCTCGGGCCGACCGACGACCCCGGCCGCGGGGTTCACCAGATCCGCCTGTACGCGGACGGCAGCCGGCAGGAGCTGATCCAGGTGCCGAGCATGGTGACGCCCAACCCGCCGCCGGGGGCCGGGGTGCTGCCCAACCTGCGGTACCTGCGGATGAACGGGCGGGAGGTGTTCAAGTTCGCCGTCACCAAGCTGAAGGAGATGATCGGGCAGGCGCGGGAGGACTGCGGGGCGGTGGGCAAGCGGATCAAGCTGATCGTCCCGCACCAGGTGAACGTGCGGATCATCGACGCCGCGCTGGAGGACCTGGCCATCCCGCCGGAGGCGGTGGTGGTGAACCTGGACAAGTACGGGAACACGTCGGCGGCGAGCGTGCCGCTGGCCCTGGACGAGGGCATCCGCACCGGCCGGTGCGGGCCGGGCGACACGATTCTGCTGGTGGCGTTCGGCGGCGGGCTGACGTGGAGCAGCGCGCTGGTGACGCTGTAGGGACGATTTGTAGGGTGGGCACCGCCCACCGTGATTACAACGGTGGGCGGTGCCCACCCTACGAAGCCATCATCAGCTCACCCGCACCGACTGCGACCCGGCCTTCGCCCCGACGGCCGCGGCCAGCGCGTCCACCAGCGCGGTGCAGGTGGCGAACCGCGTCTGCGGGATGGGCGACAGCGCCCGCAGCAGCGCCGGCCGCTCGGCGGCGGTCACGTGCGTCAGGTCCGGGGCCGGCCGCACATACCCGCGGCTCAGGTCGCCCATCGGCGGCGGCGGCGGGAACGGGAACCGCCCGGCCCGCAGCACGTAGTACGTCACCGCCAGGCTGAACTGGTCGCCGGTGTCCGACGCGAACCCCTGGAACACCTCCGGCGCCACGTACTCGGCCGTGCCGTGCCGGTGGCACGGGGTCTTCGGCCCGGTGGTCGGGGTGGCCAGCCCGTAGTCGGCCAGCTTCGCCCCCCCCTCCGCGGACAGCAGGATGTTGTTCGGTTTGATGTCCCCGTGCTGGAACCCGACCGTCCGCCCGTCCCAGGTGTGCCGGCGGGCGTTCAGGAAGTCGAGCGCCGACGCCGCCTGGCCGAAGTACCGGATCAGTCGGTCCGTCTCGATCGGCCGGTTGAAGTCCTCGGCGTACAGCAGCATCAGGTCGAGCAGGGTGGCTTCGCCCAACTCCATGCCGATGACGATCTGGCCGGGGATGGACCACACCTGGTGGATGGGCAGCAGGTGCGGGTGGGACAGCTTGCAGAACGCCCGCAGCGCCCGCACCTCGCGGATGGTGGACTGCCCCTGGTGGCTGGACATGAACTTGAGGGCGGTCAGTTGGCCGTCCGGCCCGGTCGCCTCCCACACGGTGGCGAACCCGCCGCGGCCCCGCAGGCGGATCAGCTTGTACCCGGGGAACGGCGACGCCCCGGCCTCCGGCTGGAATGCGGCCAGCGGGGCGGCGCGGGACCGCGATTTCGAGGTGCGTGAACTCAACTCGCCACCGTACATATCAGGGGTGGGGGTACGAGCGAGTGCGACGACAGCCGGACGGGGCTGCCGACGACCGATCCGTGAACGTCGGGCGAACTGTAGCACACCATTCACGGCGCGGGCGGAAATTCACCCGCCGACCGAACTGTACCGCCACGCCGAAGGGCGGCCGTCCGCGTACGGCATCACCCCGTGGAACGGGGCGGAATTGAGGTCGAACACCAGCGGCAGGAAGAACGGGTCGCCCGGCCACAACGGCAGGGTCAGCACGCGGTTCACGTCCACCCACTCGAGCGGGCCGTCCTCGTTCGCCGCCGGCGGGGTGCCACTGAACGCGGTCACGCGGAACACGAACCCGAACCAGTCCTCGCCGTGCTTGCCGAACCCCGGCCACGAGATGGTGCCGGCCAGGTGCATCGCGTCGCACTCCAGCCCGGCCTCCTCGCGGATCTCCCGCCTCATGCCCGCGACCACGTCCTCGTCCCGCTCCACCTTCCCGCCGAGGCCGTTGTACTTGCCGAAGTGCGGGTCGGTCGGCCCGCGGGCGGTGCGGTGGACGAGCAGCACCCGCGCGCGGTCCGGGCTGAACACGTACCCGAGGGTGGCCAGGATCGGGGTGTACGGCATGGTGCCTCCGAGGCGCCGGGAGCGTGCGTGGCGAGCCGGGAGTCAGGTGGCGAGCCGGGGGCGTCGTGGCGAGCCGGGAGCGTGAGCGACCGGAGGATCAACCCCTCCGGTCGCTCACGC
>JALHQU010000103.1 GCA_022841795.1 Fimbriiglobus sp. | reverse complement strand
GCGTGAGCGACCGGAGGATTTCACACCCTCCGGTCGCTCACGCTCCCGGCTCGCCAAACCCGCCCCCGGCTCGCTGTGCTATCGGCACATCACCCCCGGTCGCATTTCCTAGCATATCTCGACCCCAACCGCGTTTCGGGTCTCCCACGATGCAGCGGATTCTGGCCCTCCTCGCGCTCGCCTGCGGCTCGCTCGCCACCGCCCAACCCGTCCCGACCAAAGACGCGGCGGCGAAGATGAAGCTGCCGCCGGGGTTCAAGGTGACGCTGTTCGCCGGCGAGCCGGACGTGGTGCAGCCGATCGCGTTCACGTTCGACGACCGCGGGCGGATGTGGGTGGTCGAGTGCCTGATGTACCCGAAGTGGAGCCAGGACGGGAAGGGCGGCAAGGACCGCGTGGTCATCCTTGAAGACACCGACGGGGACGGGAAGGCGGACAAGCGGACGGTGGTGATCGACGACGGGGTGAACCTGTCCGGCATCGAACTCGGGTTCGGCGGGGTGTACCTGTGCAGTTCCCCGAACCTGATCTTCGTCCCCATCAAGGACGACAAGCCGGCGGGCAAGCCGGAGGTGCTGCTCGACGGGTGGAACATCAAGGAGGCGAAGCACAACGTCTTCAACAGCCTCATCTGGGGGCCGGACGGCTGGCTGTACGGGTGCAACGGCATCCAGACGAAATCGAAAGTCGGCAAGCCCGGCACGCCGGACAAGGACCGCATCTTCTTCGACTGCGGGGTGTGGCGGTTCCACCCGACGCGGAAGGTGTTCGAGGTGGTGGCCAACGGCACCACCAACCCGTTCGGCCTGGACTTCGACGAACACGGCGAGATGTTCATCACCAACTGCGTGATCGACCACCTGTTCCATGTCGTCCCCGGCGGGCACTACACGCGGATGTACGGCAACGACCCGAACCCGCACGTGTACGGGTACATGGGCAGCGCGGTGGACTACAAGCACTGGGGCGGCGGGCACTGGACGGACAGCCGGGCGGACCAGAAGAGTGGGGCGGTGCAGAAGGCGCACGACGACGCCGGCGGCGGACACGCCCACAGCGGGTGTGCGATTTATCTCGGCGACAACTTCCCGAAGGAGTACCGGAACACACTGTTCACCGCCAACATCCACGGCAACCGGCTGAACAGTGACGGCCTGGAACGCACCAAGACGGGCATGAAGGGCGTCCGCCGCCCGGACTTCCTGTTCGCCAACGACCCGTGGTTCCGCGGCATCTGCGTGAAGCAGGGGCCGGCCGGCGAGCTGTTCGTGTCCGACTGGTGCGACACCGGCGAGTGCCACAACTACGACGTGGCCGACACCACCAACGGCCGCATCTACCGCGTGACGTATGGCGACCTGAAGCCGTGGGCGAAGGACGTGAGCAAGATGACGGACGCGGAGTTGGCGAAAGCGGTGGTGAGCCAGAACGAGTGGCTGAGCCGCAAAGCCCGGCGGGTGTTGCAGGAGCGAGCCGCTCGCGGCGAAGCAAAACAGGCGGCGGTGGCGCTGGAAAAGGAGTGGGAGAACGCCAAGACGACGGCGACAAAGCTGCGAGTCGTGTGTGCGTTGCACGCTGTCGGGGTTGGCGTGGATCGGTTCCTGAGAGATGAGGACGATGCCCCGCTCCGGTGCTGGTTCATTCGACTCGATGCCGAGAAGGCGCTGGCCGCCGACCCGAGAGATCGTTCTGGGCTTCGCGCAAAGGCTGCCTACTGGGGGATGGATACCAACGGGCCGATAACTCAAAACCTTCTGCGGGCAGTGGCGGACCAACTTCGGAGGGCTGGCGAATGCCGGAAGCGATACGACCTGTCCGCGGATGAGCAGTTGAACAATTACCTCGGGTCTGCTTTTAAGTGGATGGTAAAGAATGCCGCCGACGTTGACCCTGACACCGTTCTCATGCTCTGGTACGCGGTGGAGGCGAACGAATTCGACTTGCCCGCGCTGACGAAGCTGAACCTGAAATATCCCCTCCTGTTCGAGTACCTCACCCGCAAGCGGCTGGCGACCGTGCCGGACCCGAAGGCAGAATTAGAAACCGTTCTCGAAGCGATGCCGACGCTGCCGTCGGACGAGTGCCGCTCGGCGGTGCTGCGGGGCATCGCCGAGAACCTCCGCGGGTCGAGCGTCCTGAAACCGACGAACACGTGGCGGACGGTCTACTTCAAGTACGCCGACACCAAATCGGCCGAACTCCGCGGGCTGCTCGACGAGGTCGGGTTGCAGTTCGGCGATCAGTCGGTGATCGACACCCTCCGCAAGAAGGCGAACGACCAGTCGGGTGACGACCGCAGCCGGGTCGTCACCTCACTCGCCGCCCGCAAGATCGGCGGGTTCGACGCCGACCTCCGCAAGTTGCTCGCCGATCCTGTCGTTCGCGCCGCCGCCATTCGTGGCCTCGCCAACTACGCCGACGACAAGACCCCCGCCGCCATCCTCGACATCTACGCCAAGCTGGCGCCGGAGGAGAAGGCCGACGCGGTGCAAACGCTGTCGTCCCGTGCTTCCTACGCTTCGGCGCTGCTGGCGGCGGTGGAGAAGAGCACGGTGCCGAAGGGCGACATCACCGCGTTCACCGCCCGGCAGATCGTGGCGCTGAAAGACAAGTCGCTGGCCGACAAGCTGAAGGCGGTGTGGGGCGAGGTGCGGCCGGCGAACACCAACCGCGCCGCCGACATCGCTAAGTACAAGGGCCGGCTCCAGCCGGATTCCGTCTCCGCCGGCGACGCGGTGAAGGGTAAAGTGCTGTTCGCCAAGCACTGCGGGACGTGCCACAAGCTGTTCGGCGAGGGGCAGGCGGTCGGCCCGGAACTGACCGGCAGCCAGCGAACGAACCTGGACTACCTGCTGGAAAACGTGGTCGATCCGAACGCGGCGGTGCCGTTCGACTACAAGATGACGCAGTTGTTCCTGAAGGACGGGCGGCAGGTGAGCGGGCTGGTGCGGAAGGACACCCCGCAGGCGGTGACGGTGCGGACGGTGAACGAGGAGGTGGTGATCCCGGTGAAGGACATCGACGAGCGGAAGCCGACGAACAACTCGGTCATGCCGGAGGGGCTGTTCGACGCGCTCAAGCCGGAGGAAGTCAGGGATCTGGTGAAGTACCTGATGTCCAAATAGGCGAACCGCGGGCGTCAGCCCGTGGGTGGTTGCAGAACCCAGGCGGCTGACGCCGCCGGTTCACCAGGAGAATCCGATGCCCCCCACCCGCCGCCAGTTCCTCGCCGCGTCCGCCGCCGTGGCGCTCCCCGCCGTGGCCGCCGCGAAGCCGCAAGCGGCTTCAACGGCTGCCACCGCCGACTCGGTCATCTTCCTGATGCTCACCGGCGGGCCGAGCCAGCTCGACACCTGGGACCCGAAGCCGGACGTGCCGAGCGAGGTGCGAAGTCCGTTCGCCCCGATCCGCACGCGGGTGCCCGGCCTGCACGTCACCGAACTGTTCCCGAAGATGGCGGGCATCGCCGACAAGTTCGCGCTGGTGCGGAGTGTGCATCACACCGACGCGCCGATTCACGAGATCGGGTTCCAGTGGGTGAACACCGGCCGCCTGTTCCGCGACGGCCCGGAGTGGCCGAGCGTCGGGGCGGTGGTGGATCACCTGCTCGAACGCAGGGGGCATTTCTCCAGTTGGTGCGTGTTGCCGAACGCGAACGAAGTGAACACCGGCTTGACGGTGAGCAAGGGGCAGGGAACCGGTTGGCGGAAACTCAATGAGAAGGCACCCTTCCCGATCCACCCTGATTTCCCCCCTGACCGGGCATTCGAATTCAGTTGCGAGGTTGCGTCTCTTCCCCCTGGCAGGCCCAGAATCCGCTTCATGACGATTAACCACTTTTCCACCGTCTTCGACGCCCCGTCGTGGGACTGCCACGCGGCGAGCGGGGCGCTCGCGTGCAATCTCGGCGACTACCGCGACACCGTCGCCCCGAGCTTCGACGCCGCGTTCACGCAACTCGTGACTGATTTGGAAGAGCGCGGCTTACTGGAGCGCACCCTCGTCGTTGCCACTGGCGAGTTCGGCCGCACCCCGCGGTTCAACTGCAACGGCGGGCGGGACCACTGGCCGGGCGTGTGGACGACCATCCTCGCCGGCGGCGGGGTGAAGGGCGGGCGGGTGGTCGGCTCGTCGGACGCGATCGGTAGTGAGCCGAAGGACCGGCCGGTCCACGCGAAGGACATCCCGGCGACGATCTTCCACGCGCTGGGCATCGGGTCGGACGCGACGATTCCAGGGCCGGACGGGACGCCGGTGGCGGTGTACGAGGGGCGGCCGGTGGCGGAGGTGTTTTGAAGTGTCTTGGCGAGCCGGGAGCGTGAGCGACCGGAGATCTCAAATCCTCCGGTCGCTCACGCTCCCGGCTCGCCGAAGCACGCTCCCGGCTCGCCAAACAGTTTGCTCACTTCTTCTTGCTCAGGTCCGTGAACTTGATGTCGGTGTACTCCACCTTCATCTTCGGGTGCCCGCCGTGCACCTGGAAGGCGATGATGCCGTCGGCCGGGAACGGCTTGGCGGTCGCCGGGTCTTTGCTCGGCAGCTTCGGGAAGTCGCCGTCCACCATCGTCTCGCCGTTGATGGTGATGGTCACCTTCGACCCCTTCGCCACCAGCGTGTACTCGTTCGGCCCGTCCGCCTTCACCACCTTCTTCACCGCCGCCGCGTCGCTCGCCTTGATCATCCCGCCCACCCCCTCGCCATACAGGCTGCCCCAGTACTGCTGGCCGATGTCCGCCTGCGGGCCGGCCACCTTGAACGGCTGCTTGTTGTCCGGGCCGTCCTTGTCGGTGCGGGTGCTGCGGAACTGCACCCCGCTGTTCCCCTTCGCCTCGTGCAGCGTCACCTTGAACTTCAGCTCGAAGTCGCCGTACTTCGCCTTGCTGCACAGGAACGTGTTGTACTTCGGGTCCTCCTTCGTCTCGCCGACGATGCTGTCCTTCCCCACCTTCCACAGGTCCATTCGCCCCTCCCAGTTGTCCGGCTTGAGGAAGTCGGCGGTGTCGTCGGCCCGCAGGGCCGGGGAGCAGGCGAGCAGCACGGCCGGCACCGCCGGCCAGAATCGGGAGAGACGCATGGCAAGTCCTCGCGGAGGGGGAACGCCCCGGGGCGGGTGACGGCGGGGCGAGAGTATGCTGGCGAGGGCGGGCGGGAACGGCAAGGGGACGACCGGAGACCTCACCCCCGGCCTCCTCTCCAAAGTGGAGAGGGGGTGTTCAGGGGAGGATCGTCTCCGGTCTTCGCCGCGACCTCCGGGAGCGGCCGCGTCCTCCGCTCCCGGAGGTCGCGGCGAAGACGGGCTTTCTCCCCCTCTCCGGCTCGGAGTGGGGGCCGGGGGGTGAGGTCTTCCTACCTACCCCGACCGCGGGCGGATGACCAGGTGCAGCGGGACGGTGCCGGCCCGCTGGCCGGCGATACCGGCGGACAGCGCGCCGGCGGTCAGCCCGGGCGGGCTTTCCCACGGCACCACCAGCTCGAACGACTTCGGCTGCGTCTGCCCGGTCCAGGTGAACTCGAGCAGCGACCTGGACACCCCGGCGCTGGTCAACGCCAGGTGCAGGCCGACGGCCGTGCCGGGCGGCACCGGCCGGTCGATGTACCCCACCCCGAGCAGGTCGGTGCCGGCGTGGACGGCCCGGCACAGGGTGGACACGCCGACGAACGCGTCGGCCAGGCTGGCGTACACCAGCACCTGGAACCGCTGACCGGGGGCCACCTCCGGCGGGCCGAACACGCTCAGCAGCACGGCGTCCGGCGGCTTCTTCCAGAACATCAAGGAGCGGGCGGCGCGGACCGGGGAGCGGGCGAACAGCGGCGGGTCGGGCAGGCCCACCGGCGGGCGGACGACCGGCGCGTTCGGCGGCGGGGCGGCCCCGCCCACGCTCACCGGCATCGGCAGGGAGGTCAGCCGGCTGGACGGCGGCGGCGGGGCCAACTGACTCTTCGGCTGAGAGGCCGGGTCGGACACGGCCGCCCCGCTCGTCGGCAGGTGGATCCGCGACGACTTCTGGGCCGGCGGCTTGGGAGGAGGGATGAGTTCGGCCGGGGCCGGGGCCGGCGCCGGGGTGAGCGTGGCGAACTGTTCCGGCTGCCCCGGCTCCGGCTGCCACTCCCCCCGCTCGTTCCACTCCTCGGCCGCCGCGGCTGCCGGCGTCGGGTCCAACTGGTCGAAGTCGATCGCCCCGTCGCCGCCCTGCCGCGGGCGGACGCGGGGCGGCAGGGTGAACCCCGCGGCCGGTTCGGTGACGGCGTTCGGCATCGGCTCGGCCGGCGTGTCCGCCCGCCAGGTCGGGTCCGTCGGCAGCGGGTCGTCGGTCAGCCCGGCCGACACCCGCAGCTCGGTCCGCACCCGCCGCAGGTCATCCGGCCGGTCGGCCGGCGACTTGCTCATCAGCCGTTCGATGGTGCCCGCCATCCGCACCGGCACCCGCGGGTTGAGCGAGCGGACCGACGGCGGGGCGAGGGTGCGGTGGCCGACCGCCTTCTGCACGGCCGACGGGTCGGGGAACGGCGGGCGGCCGGTGAGCGCGTAGTACAGGGTGCAGCCGAGGGCGTAGGCGTCGGCCGCCGGGGTGCGGGCGGTCGGGTCGTCGAGCGTCTCGGGGGCGAGGTAGTCGATCTGCTCGGCCGGGGCGGTGTCGCCGGCGGACGGCTCGGCCGTCGGGTTCTCGGCCAGCACCGCCCCCAGCCCCAGGTTGAGCAGCCGCGGCCGGCGGTCCGCCCCGAGCAGCACGGACGACGGCTGGACGTACCCGTGCGGCACCCCGGCGGCGTGGCACGCGGCCAGCCCGTCGGCCAGGTCGCCGAACACGCGGGCGGCGTCCACCGGGGTGAGCGGGCCGACCCGTTCGACCGAGTGGTCGAGAGTCTCCCCTTCGGCGTAGGGCCACGCCAGGAACTGGCCGGCGGGCGAGTCGTCCACGCTCACCAGTGGCACCACCGCCGGGTGCGGGGCGTCGGCGGTCGCGGCCAGTTGCCGCTTCGCCTCGCCCGTCGCCCACTGGATGCGGGCCGGCAGCACCCGCACGGCGTGCCGCGAGCGGTCGGTGCGGCACAGACCGGCGTACACCACCCCCCACGCCCCGCCGCTCACCGGCTCGATCAGCACGAACGGGCCGACCACCAGCCGGCTCGCCCCGCCGCCGGTCGCCAGCTCCGCCTGGTAGGTGGACAGAAGCCCCTGCTGCACCAGGAAATCGGCCAGCACCGCCGGGTCGGTGTTCGCCGGGTACTCGGCCGCGAACTCGGCCGCCGCCGCCCGCCCGCGGGCCGGGTCGAACACCCCGACGGCCACCAGTTCGGCGAGCAGCCGATCAGCGTCGAGGAGTACCGGGTTGTTGGACGCGGCGGGCATCGGACGGCCGGGGGGGAAATTCGGAGCGAATCCCGTCGAAATAACTAGACGAGTATAGAACACCCGCCCGGTTTGTGCCAGCGGTGGACACCGCGGGTAGTGGTACAGTTTGGACTCCGCTTCCTGGAATCGCAGTCACTCCGCGGGGTGATTCCGCCAAACTGTACCACTACCACACCGCGGATCGGATTTGGTATCCGGTCTGCTCTATGGTTGGATTGACCCGACCGCCGCTGCCGATTTGGCGGCTACACGGCTGGGTTAGCCCGACGCGCGAGCGAGGGCCGGATGCGGTTGGCCCCTCGCTCGCGCGTCGGGCTAACGGGGGGCATCGCCCGGCGGCTCGGAATTGGTGTCCGTTCGGCGGCGAAGATCGGATTCAAGAAATGACCGGGGCCGCCGGGTGTACCTACAATTGAGTAGCCGGTTCGGGGAACCAGGCCGGCTACGACCAGGAGGTAACTCACCATGAGTGGATCACCGAATAAGAAGGCGTCCGAGTCGGCCGACCGGCCGAAGCGGAAACTGCCAGCCATCGACCTGTCCACCGCCCGCCAGATGCTCCCGCTGGTCCGCAGCATCGTCCGGGACATCGTGGACAGCAAGCAGCGGCTGGCCGACCTGGTCCGCGAACAGTCGTTCCTGGACCGCGAGCGGCGGTCGCTCACCTGGGAGTCTCGCCGCCGGCGGTACGCGGTGAGCGACGAGCGGACGCGGGCCGAGCGGGGGTACGCCACCGCCGTGGACGAGCTGGTGAAGCTGGGGGTGGCGCTGGTGGACCCGGACGCCGGGCGGGTGGACTTCCCCACCCGCATCAACGGCCGGCCGGCGGCGTTCAGCTGGCAGACGGGCGAGGACGCGGTCGGGTTCTGGCGGTACACCGAGGAAGACCTGCGGCGGCCGATCCCGACCGACTGGCAGCAGGGCACCGCCCTGCGGGTCCGCAACGACGCCTGAGTTAACCGGAGTTAGCGCCGGGACATCCGGCGCGGGAAAAACCCCGCCCCGTCCTTGCTCCGGCTTCGGGAGTGACCTAGATACTGGTGTCCGGGAGCCGGCGAGACCGACGCCGACCGCCGCGGACACCGGCCCGCAGTTTTGGTGCGAGCCGTGGCTGCCAACGTCGGCTTTCTCCGTTCCGAGGGGGGAACGGTTTAAGCAGCCAGGCTGACCGGAGGGATGGACGGGACCCGACTGTTCGCTTGGTAGTCCCGGTGGTCGCAAGACCACCGGGATTTTTTCGTTTCTGTCGGCTTCACCTTTGATAGGTGCCGCGAGCCGAGCGGCACTCTTCTCTTTCCTGGGAGCGCGGACGTCCCGTCCGCATTCCGAGCGGACGGGACGTCCGCGCTCCCAGGGTGCCGCTCGGCACGCGGCACCTGCTTCCGTGCGGGGCAGGTGTCTTCGCTGGTGTCCCGCCTTCAGGCGGTCTGCGGGCGCGGCGAACACCGGCTGAAGGCGGGACACCAACACCGCCGGCCCGCCAACGTTTATCGGCATATCGGCGGACTAGATCGTTGCGAGCCGCAGTTCGTAGGTCGCGGTCGAGCGTCCCGCAGGGACGGGAGGCCCGACAGCGTGAGGCGTCGGGCCTCGCCTCGCTCCCGCGAGGCTTCGACCACGACCTACACAAAACGAAACCGCCCCGCAGCGCTGCGGGGCGGCTCGGTATGGTGAACCGCTCGCGGATGAGCGGGTTACGCACTACGGCAGATCGACGCCTTCCATCGCCGCCCGCTCGCGGAGCTGCTTCATCCCCCGCACGTTGATCTGCCGCACCCGCTCCTTCGTGATGCCGAAGTGCTGGCCGATCTGCTCCAGGGTCATCTCCGACGACCCGTCGATGCCCGTCCGCATCCGAATCACCTCGCGGGTGCGGGGGTCCAGGTGTTGCAGCAGGCGGTTCACCCGCTGCTTCGCCTGTTCCGCCGTCGCCAGCAGGTCGGCCTCGTCCGTGTGCGTGTCCTGGCGGTGGTCGAGCAGCTCGTCGTGCCCGGTCATGTACCGCATCTTGTGCGAGTGCTCGTCCGGGATGCTGCGGGCGAAGTTCTTCACGATCGCCCAGGTGGCGTAGGTGCTGAACTTGAACCCGCGGCCGTAGTCGAACTTCTCCACCGCCCGCATGATCGAGATGTGGGCGTCGGACTTCAGCTCGTCCAGGTTGTGCCCGGCGTGCGTGTGCTGGCTGGCCAGCTTGTGAACCAGCCGCAGGTTGCACTCGATCAGGATGTCCCGCACGTCGGTGATGGCGGCGGTCAGCTTCTCGATCTTGTCCAGGTCGGCGGTCTTGGCGCGGGCCGGCACCAGCCGCTCCTTCAGCTTGTGCAGCTTGTGCTTCAGGTAGTTCATCTTGCGGAACAGGTGCTGCTCCTGCGGGAAGGTGAGCAGCGGCCGCTCGTACAGGTACGTCATGTGCGCTTCCACGTCCTTCGGGGCGCGCATCGTCTTCAACTTCTCCATGAACTCGGCCTCGTCCGGCATCGGGCCGTCGAATTTGGCCGACTTCATCGGGTCGTCGAAGTCCGGGTTGTGGATATAGTCAACGGGCTGGCGGACGAGCTGCTCGGCCCGCACCTCGTGGATCACGCGGTACATGCTCGACCGGGTCCGTTTGAACCGTTTGGCGATCAGGTCCATGGGCTTGCCCTCCTGGTAGGCGTGATAGATGCGCTGCTTGGTGGCCGCGTCGAGCGGGCCGGACTGCCGGGGGAACACCGCCGCGTCCGGGTGGGCGCGGTCGAAGTTCTTGATCGTGTACCGCACCGCCTCGGCGCTCCGCCCCAGGCGGTCGGCGATCTTCCGCGTCACCTCCGTCAGACTCTCCCCGCCGGCGGCCAACCGCTTGGCGGACAGCACGATGTCGTCCTTCTCCGCGTCGGACAGGTGGCGGAACCGCCCGCCCCGCTCCACCTGGGAGCGGTGCTGGGCGGCGAACCCCTCCACCGCCGACAGCGGGAACCCGAGTTGCCGCTGGCCGTCCCGCAGCACCCGCCGGCATTGCAGGCCGAGAAGCCGCCACCGGGTCACGGTCTTGGTGGACACGTTGAACCGGCGGCTCACCTCGTCCAGGGTGAGCATGGGCTCGGCGGCCAACTCCACCGGAAGAGGTGGCAAAGATCGTTCCAACCGGCGGATCATGACCGCCAGGTCGTGCGACAGGTCGCGGCCGGAGATCAGCAAATCCGGGTGCGCGGCAGAGCGGAAGTCGGTCACCCGGAAGCAGACGAACTGGTACGGGTACACCCTCTCCGCCGCGATCTCGGCCAGCAACTTCTCGGCCTTGGTCAACTGCTCGGCCCGACGCCCGGCCGGGGCGAACCGCACCTGCTGGTCCGTCAACTCCTTCAGCGCGTCGTGCTTGAACTCGGTCACGGGTGCTCCTCCCACCGGCGTTGTGGCTCGTTCAGTGAACCGCGCGGCCGGCAGAACCGCGATGTCAGTCGGGTGGTCCGCCGCCATTCCTTTCAGTGGTTCGTTCGTCGTCGTCCGTCGTTTCGTCCCGGTGGGCTATACAGCCGCGACCGCCTTCACTTTTCACCCCGTCGTCGGAATTCGACTCGACTTTCGTGTACTGGTGGCTGAATCGTTGCGTGAACGACAGGTGAGCCGTTTCGCCCCAACAATTCCGCCCGGATAATCGGACGGCGGGCCGAGGCGTTCTCGATCGTCGGGAAGTCGAAGGCGGATCGCGAGTGCTGCGAAATCCCCTCCAAGCACACCGCGAGCCAATCATTGCCCACCACCGGGAAAATCCGTGCTCAAGTCCGATTCCCAACTGTCTCGGCGTCTAAACCCCTGTTTCGCAGCGATTTAGAACAGTACCGGCGAAGACCTCTTTTGTTCGGATGCCTGCCCATCGGGTGCTTTTGGCTCACCGGCGAATAACTCTTACACCCCCGGTGTGCGATTTTGCAATCCGCGCAGCCTCCGTACTCATCACCAGTTACAACCG
This sequence comes from Fimbriiglobus sp., assembly GCA_022841795.1. Lineage (GTDB taxonomy): Bacteria > Planctomycetota > Planctomycetia > Gemmatales > Gemmataceae > JALHQU01. Next base: position 12,222 of record JALHQU010000103.1, on the reverse strand, counting down.
CCAAAATCCCCCTGTGTTGACAAGGACGTCCGCGACCTCCCTACCTCTCATTCGATTTCCGACGGCGTTCGGATGCGTTTCGCGCGCACGGGTTACAATCCGGTGACTGCCGACCGCCCACTTTTCGGACACGAGGCCCGCCGATGACCCGCCCCCTGCTGAGTGTCGCATTGACCGTCACACTGACGGCCGTCGTGGCGGTCGCCGCCGATCCGGCGGTCCGGCTGGCCGAGCGGTTCGACGCGAACAACGTGTACCGGGTCGAACTCCGCGTCAGCATCGCCGGCAAACTGACGGTACCCGTGGCGGCGGACAAGCCCCCGCGGGCGGTCGCCCTGAGCGGGAACAGCAAGCTGATTTACGACGAGCGGGCATTACCCCAGGAGGACGCCAAAACGCCGGCGGTGGTTCGCGCCTACCGCACCGTCGAGTTCAACCGCGTCATCGGCGACACCGAGCAGAAGGCGGGCGTCCGCGAGGCGGTGCGGCGGATGGTGGTGCTGCGGTCCGAGGGCGGGAAGAAGGCGCCGTTCAGTCCGGACGGCCCGCTCACGTTCGGCGAGATCGACGTGGTGAAGAACGACCTGTTCGCCCCCACACTGGTGGCCGGGCTGCTGCCGACCGGCGAGGTGAAGCCCGGCGACAAGTGGGCGGCCACCGCCGCCGCCGTGTCCGACCTGACCGACCTGGACAAGATCGACGACGGCGGGCTGACGATCGAGTACGTCGGGACGGTGACGGTGGACGGCCGCAAGCACGCCAAGCTGACCGTGGGCGGCACGGTGAAGGGGGTGAACGAGGACGGGCCGAACCGCCAGAAGCTGGACGGCACCGCGTACTTCGACCTGGACGCCGGCCGGCTGAGCTACCTGAAGCTGAGCGGCACGCACGACATGCTCGGCCCGGACGGCAAGACCACCGGCGTCATCGAGGGGTCGTTCGTGATGGAGCGGAAGGCATCCGACAAGGCGAACACCCTGTCCGACGACGCGCTCAAGGGCCTCACCCTGAAGCCGACCGACGACAACACCCTGCTGCTGTTCGACGACCCGGACCTGGGGGTGCGGTTCCTGTACCCGCGGCGGTGGCGGGTGGGGGTGGTGCAGGGCAACCGCTTCACCCTGGACGAGCCGGGCGGCGGGGGCATCCTGTTCTCCGTCACCCCGCCGGCCAAGACGCCCACCGCGAAGGCGTTCCAGGACGAGGTGAAAGCGTTCCTGGCCAAGCAGAAGGCGAAGGTGTCGCCGTTCGCCGACCCGAAGCGGGTGGCGGACAAGCCGGCGGTGGACCGCTTCGCGTTGGACGCCGAGTTGGAGAGCGGGCGGGCGCGGCTGGAGTACGCGGTGGTGACCACCGCCGACGGCGGGGTGACGGTGGCCGCCCGCCTGCCGGAGAAGATCGCCGACGAGCTGAAGCCGGACCTCGACCGCATCCTGAAAGGGCTGGCGGTGACGAAGCGGATATTGGAGAAGTAGGTCGAGCGGAGCCGCTTGCGGCTTCGCCGTGAAGCCGCAAGCGGCTCCCCACTCTGGCCGTCACCGTTCGCCCTTCGTCGGACGTGCCGCGCCGGATGAAGTGGTCGGGGTCGTCGCTCGTTCGCGCCGTTCCAGTTCCTTCAGGAACTCCAGAGCGGAATCCGTCACTTTCTGCTCGTAGCTCGGCGACGTTCGCAGCGGGTGTGGTGTCGCCGGTGGGTGGAGCGGCTTCGGCCGGGTGGCCGCATAGAGGATCACCAACCCGATGGCACCAACGACTACGGCAACGAAAACGACGGCCGAGCGGAGCACATACCGTTCCAGCCGGTCGGTGTTGCTCGGGCGGGGCTGCGTCCGCGGGCGGTTGATTTCTGCCACCGCCTGGCGAATCCGATTGTCCTCCTCCTCCCGGAGTCGGCGATCGTTCTGCGGATCTTGAGGGCGGCCCAAAGCCAGAGTCACCACCCAGCATCCCCATCTGTGCGACGAACACAGGCGGCAGTGGTTCAAGATGGCCGGCACGTCGCACCCGGCTTCTTCCAGCGCGTCCGCCAGAATCGGCAGCCGGTCGAACGCCCGCTCCGCCTCGATGCCTTCGGCCAGCAGCCGAACGGTCTCGGTCCGCCACACCGGGTCGAACACGACGGACGGCTCGCCTGGAGGGTACGGCGTGCAGACAACCGGATGGATCATCGCCACACGAACACCCTGTGACATCGAACCAGGATCATACGCCCCGATTTGAGGCCCGAAGGGCCGTCCTCCCTCAGCCCAGGGCAAGTGAGCCGCAGGCGAACGTCGCCCTGGGGTCAAGTCGGCCAATCGCCCAAGGCCCGAAGGGCCGCCCTCCGCTAGCCCGCCCCTTCGGGGCTTGGTCCCATTCACCGTGGTTCCCAGGCCTGCGCTCACCTACGGCTCGCTCCGACCTGGGCTGAGGGAGTCCGGCCCTTCGGGCCTCCGATCAGGGCGGGCCGGCGGCGGCAAAGCCGCAAGCGGCTTATCGCTCACCCCGTCGGCCGGGTCTTCGGCGCGACCTGTTCCCCCAACTCCATCCACTTCCGGTGGTCGAACGTCGGCGTCGTGAGCAGCGGGGTCACGTCCTGGAACGTGTTCAGCTTCGGCGGCTTCGGCTGGCTGGCCGCCCACCAGCCGAACAGGGCGAACAGCCCGACCGGGGCGAGCAGGTACAGGATGGGCAGCCGCGTCGCCGGCCGGCCCGGCCGGTGGCCGGTCTCCAACCGCTCGCGGATCAACTGCATCGCTGGGCTGGGAGCGGCCAGCTCCCGCAGCATCGCGATCACCTCCGGGTCGGTGAACGGATCTGTCACCAGCGGGTCGCGGTCGAGCACCAGCTTCATCACCCAGCACCCGCGGTGGTGGCCGTCGCACCGCCGGCAGTGGTCGAGGATGTCGAACACGTCGCACCCGGCCTCCTCCAGCGCGTCGGCCAGGATGGGCAGGCGGGTGTAGTTCCGCTCGGCCTCGATCCCCTTCGCCAGGTTCAGCACCGTCTCCGACCGCCACGCCGGGTCGAACGCCAGCGGGGAACCGTCCGCCGCCGCCGGCGCGGGGATGTACGGCGAGCAGTACGGGACCGGCGGCGGGGTCACGGGCCGAAGCACCTTACAGGTTGGGGAACATCCACCGGACGAGTGAGACGACCAAAAACACGATCAGGAAGAGGACGCCGGCGCCAATCACGACCAGTTGGAGTCGGATCACACGATCCGTCACGCGGTCCACCGCCTGTCGCACCGGCCCCGGCGGTTCCGGGATTTCGTCCTGCGGGTCGGGGGGCAGGATGAACCCGATCACCCAGCAGTCCGGGTAGTGGGCCGGGCACCGGCGGCAGTGATTCAGGATGATGGGGTCGTCGCACCCGGCCTGTTCCAGCGCGTCCGCCAGCACCGCCATGCGGTCGAACGCCTCCTGCGCCCGGAGGTGGCGGGCCAGGGTCTGAACCGCTTCCGTCCGCCATTCCGGGCGGAACTCGACGACCGACCCGTCCAGGTTCTCCGGCGGCTCGAAGTGGCACAGGTCGTCCGACTCGGGTTCGCTCATCCATCCCCCCGCTCCTGCCGGAGCAGCTCCTCGATCACGTTCCGGCGGACCTCCGCGTCGGCCTGGGCAAAATGGGAACGGATGCGGGCGCCCGCATCCGGCATGATGGCGCGGAGTGCGGCCACCGGGTGCTCGATGCGATCAATGACGGTCATGACGGCGGCGGCTTCGAGCGCCTCCAACAGCCGTGGAACAGCCGGCTCGGCGGCCGGCCCGTACCGCGCCAGCCCATCGGCGGCCGCGCACACCACTTTCGTGTCGGCAACTCCTTTCGTGTCCGCATACCGGAGGGCGGCGGCCAACACCCGCACCACCTCATCCGGGTCGGTCCCGATCTGCCCGAGGGCGGTGGCGGCCGCCGCTCGCAGTTCGTCGGTCGAGCCGTACTGGACGGCTTCGATCAACTGAGGCACCGCCCTCGCCGCGGCCGCTCCGAGCTTCCCGAGGGCGCGGACGGCATTTTGCCTCACATACGGGTCGTCGTCTGCCAGACACCCCTCCACCGCTGGTAGCAGGTCGGCCGGCAGGGAATCAGCGCCCCACAGTTCCCACAGGGCGTGCAGCCGGACGGACGGGCTGGCGTGGGTGAGTTGGGCGCCGAATTCGGCTACCGTCGGTGCGGCCCAAAGAGGTCGGTGGGTGTTCGGATCGAACAGTGCATCGCCGGTTTTGCGCAGGTAGTGCAGGCCGTCGCGGAGGGTGACGGCCGCATCCGTCCGAAGGTGCTTCGCCCACCGCGGGCGGTCCTCCCCGCGGAAGTGGGCGAACACCGCCAGGGCGTACCCGAGTTCGACCGATGACAGGTAGCCCTGTCGGGAGAACGCCAGATATTTCGTTCTCCCTTCGGCCCAGGTGTTCGTCTTCAGAGTGGCGTTGGCGGCGAAGATGCCCGTGCCGAGGAACACCGGCAACAGGTCCGTCGTCTCCTCGTGGTCGGGTTCGTCACCCGACAGGTGCCCGCCCTTCAACAACAGTTCGTGGGCCAGTTCGTGGGCGACGGTGGCCATCAGCCGCATCGGGTCGTCCAGTTGCGTGCGGGCAATCCAGATGACCGACCGCTCCCGCATCTGGTACAGCCCGGCCGCATCTGGCATTTCGTCGTCGTCCACGATCTGCAGGTGGACGGACTCGGGGGCCACGCCCATGTACCCGCACATGCGGAGCAGGCAGCCGCGGCAGCCGGTCTCGTCCGGGGTGTAGCGGTCGGGGAAGAATTCGTCCGTCGGCAGGACGACGGCGGCGGCTCGCAGGCGGTCGAGGCCGAACCGGTCGGCCAGCCACAGCATCCGACTCTCCACCCACGCCTTGGTGCGGGTGTCCACCGGGCACTTCGGGGCGAACCAGCCGAACATGGGCGCGTCTCGCTGGTGAATGGCGCAGCTCGTGGATTACAGCGTCGGGCCGATGGACCACGGGGCGAACTCCTCCTCGCCGACGCCGTGGATTTCGCTCTTCGTCTGCTTGCCGCTGGCCGTCGCCAGGATGGCCTCGAAGATCTGTTGCCCCACCTTCTCCACCGGTACGCCGTCCAGGATCGGCCCGGCGTTGATGTCCATGTCCGACTCCATCCGCTCGTACAGCGGGGTGTTCGTCGCCACCTTCAGGCACGGGGCCGGCTTGCACCCGTACACGCTGCCGCGGCCGGTGGTGAACACGCACACGTTCGCCCCGCCGGCCACCACCCCGGTCATGCTCACCGGGTCGTAGCCGGGCGTGTCCATCACCACGAACCCCTTCGCCGTCACCGGCTCGGCGTACCGCACCACGTCCACCATCGCCGTGGTGCCGGCCTTGGCGATGGCCCCCAGGCTCTTCTCGTAGATGGTGGTCAGCCCGCCCTTCTTGTTCCCCGGACTCGGGTTGTTGTTGATCTCCGCCCCGAAGATGCTGGTGTACCACTCCCACCACATGATGCGGTCCACCAGCTTCTGCCCCACCTCGGCGCTCACCGCCCGGCGGGTGAGGACGTGTTCCGCCCCGTAGATCTCCGGCGTCTCGGCCAGGATGCTGGTGCCGCCCTGTTGGACGATCAGGTCGCTCGCCACCCCGAGCGCCGGGTTCGCCGTGATCCCGCTGTTCCCATCCGACCCGCCGCAGTTGGTGCCCAGGATCAGGTGGCGGGCCGGCAGTTCTACCCGCTTCACGTCGTTCACCCACGGCAGCATCTCCACCACCGCCTGCACCCCGGCGTCGGTGGTCTTGCCGATGCCGCCGGATTCTTGAATCGTCAGCACCGTCGGCGGCTTCCGTGTCACCGTCTTCCCACCGCCGAGTTGGATGAGTTCGAGGTGCTGGTTCTCGACCAGCTCGCGGGCCTGCACGATCTCGCACCCCAGGCCGATGAGGATGTACGCGGCCACGTTCGGGTGCAGGGCGAACCCGGCCAGCGTCTGTTCGAGCTGCTGGTGGTCCGGCCCGCCGTACTGGTGCGCGCACCCCATCTTGTGGACGATCGGCACCACCCCGTCCACGTTCGGGAAGTCCCGCAGCACCCCGCTCGCCTTGATCCGCTCGGTGATGTACTTGCTGGTGCTGGCCGAGCAGTTCACCGTGCTGATGACGGCGATGTAGTTGCGGGTGCCGTACCGCCGGTGGTCGGGCTTGCCGGGGCCGCGGTCGTACCCCAGCCAGGTGCGGTACTCGGCCGGCGGGGGGAGTGGCGTCGGCAGGTCGGCGCCGAAGGCGTAGTCCCGCTCGAACTTGTCCGCCTTCACGTTGTGGACGTGGACGTGTTCGCCCACGCCGATGGGTTGGCCGGCGAACCCGATCACCTGCCCGAACTTGGAGATGGCGTCCCCTTCCCGGATCGGGCGGACGGCGAACTTGTGCCCGAGTTCAATGCCGTTCCCCACAGCCACGCTGCCGCCGTCGAACTGAAGCTCCGTCCCGGCCGGGATGCCGCGGGCGGCGACGGCGATGTTGTCGGCCGGGCGGAGGTGGACGGCGTATTTGGTGAGCGGCACGGCGGGCATCGGCGGAACCCTGGGCGGAACGTTGGGAGCTACCTTCAGGGTACCGAACGATACGGGGTTGGCGAAGGCGGAACAGAGACCTCACCCCCCCCGGCCCCCTCTCCCTTTCTTCCCGAGCTATGCTCGGGCGGGAGAGGGGGAGGAAGAGGGCGGTCGATTTTCTCCCCCTCTCCCGCCTCGCCGCCGGCGAGGGAACAGGGAGAGGGGGCCGGGGGGTGAGGTCTTCTTCCCGCCACCCACGAGCCTTGCGGCTCGGATTCACCGAGAGGGCCGAGGGGTTGAGGTCTCCCCACTTTCCGATCGGCCTTGCCCCGTTCCCCCGGACCGGGTATTCCCCCGTGCTGATCGCGACCCGCCATCCGCACCGAGGGAATGCCATGTCGAACGCGACCGCCGCCGCCCCGGCCCCGGCGAAGAAGGGGTTCGGGCTGTTCAAGGCGTTGTTGGGCGGGGGCGCCGGCCTCGCCACCGGGGTGATCGGGGTGTACGCCACCGCCATCGTGGATCAGGTGGCCAAGCCGCCCAAGCCGGTCGCCAACTTCGCCGTGTCGTCCGACGGGCTGACGGTGACGTGCCAGAACCGGGCGTCCGGCCAGAGCGGGTGGTGGGACTTCGGCGACGGCACCCCGCTCGAACCGTTCGCCGCCGACCAGCCGGAGGTGACGCACACCTACGCCAAGGCCGGCAGCTACGGGGTGAAGCTGACGGTGCGGAACTTCCTGATGGAGGAGAACGAGCGGGCGGTGCCGGTGAGCGTCGGGGCGTCGGCCGGGCCGGCCGGCGGGCCGACGGTGACCGCGTTCACCCTGGAGGCGAAGGGGTCGGGCACCGCCCCGGCCACGTTCAAGGTGCGGTGCGAGGCGGCCAACGCCCAGGAGGTGATCCTCGACCAGGGGCTGGTGGACGTGCCGCCGGAGGTGGTGAGCGGGGCGGCGCCGGTGGACAAGCTGGTGGTGTACGAGCAGCCGGGGCGGTACGCCTACTCGGTGCTGGTGAAGACCGGCACGAGCGTGCAGAAGAAGTACCAGATCGTGGATGTGAAGCCGCCCGCCCCCGGCGCGCTGGCGGTGGTGCTGAAGGTGACGGACTCGGGCACCCGCACCGAGAGCAAGCAGGTGCGGCAGGTGGTGCCCGTGTCGATGCCGCCCAAGCCGGCGGGCCGGTTCGAAAAGGAGCTGAAGGCCGAGCCGGGGTGGACCCTGACGGCCGCCCAGCTCGACAAGTTCGACAACAAGGCGGTGAAGAACCTGAAGGCGGAGCTGACCGCGGACCGGACGGTGAAGGTGTCCGGCGAGTGGACGGGCACCGCCGACAAGGCCAACCAGGCGGCCGGCGGGTCCGACCCGATGATCCCGGTGCAGGTGAAGCTGGAGCGGACGGTGCCGGTCAACCCGCGGCCGCACACCGTCGCCGCCCCGCTCCTGGCGGCCAGCATCTTCGACTCGTTCGACTCCCGCCCGGCCGACTGGAACACCAGCCAGAAGTCGGCCACCCTGACCCTGCCGCCGGCCCCGACCGGGGCGACCGCCAAGCGGACCGTCACCCTGATGCTGCACGAGATGGACCCGCAGGGGGTGGACAAGGTGGTGCTGACCGTGCCGGACCTGACCAAGCCGACGGACGAGCAGGTGGTGGTGCTGAGCAACAAGCAGCGGCAGGTGGTGCGGTGGGAGCAACTGGCGAACGGCCAGGTGCGGGTGACGCTCAAGGCGGGCACGGCGGTGGCGGCTCGCTAAGCCGCTAGCGGCTTTGCACGCACCGGAACCCGACGTGCGACTGGCCGGTGTCCACGTCTCCTTTGCCCCGGCCGGCCGGCTTGTACCGGGAGCAGTAGGCGTCGCTGCACAGGAACGACCCGCCCCGCTGCACCCGCTTCGGCATCCGCGGGTTCGGCTCGGCCGGGTCGAAGCTGTTGTCCGGGCCGGGCGGGTTGGCCCGCGGGCTGGCGGCGTAATAGTCCGGCCGGTACCAGTCGGCACACCACTCCCACACGTTCCCGGCCATGTCGTACAACCCGTACCCGTTCGGCTCGTAGCTGCCCACCGGCGCGGTGCCGACGTACCCGTCCGCCTTCGTGTTCAGGTGCGGGAACTCCCCCTGCCACTTGTTGCACCGGCACTTGCCGCCCGCCTCCGGCTCGTCGTCCCCCCACACGAACCGCTTCCGCACCAGCCCGCCGCGGGCGGCGAACTCCCACTCGGCTTCGGTCGGCAGCCGCTTCCCGGCCCAGTCGGCATAGGCGTTGGCATCGTGCCAACACATGTGGACCACCGGGTGGTTCTCCCGCCCGGTCAGGTCGGTGCCCGGCCCCTCCGGGTGCTTCCAGCACGCCCCCGGCGTCCACCGCCACCAGTTGCCGGGGTCGTCCCAATTCACCGGCTGATCCGGTTGAACGAACACCAGCGAGCCGGGCACCAGTTGGTCGGCCGGGGGCGGAGTGGCGCCGGGGCCGGCGTTCGCCATGATCGCTTCCAGCGTCGGCGCCTTCTCCGCCGTCGTCACATACCCGGTGGCCGCGACGAACCGGGCGAACTCCGCGTTCGTCACCTCGTGCCGGTCCATCCAGAACCCGTTCACCACCACCTGGTGGACCGGGCTGGCGTCGGCGAACAGCCGCCCGCCCTCGTCCGTGCCCATCCAGAACGTGCCGCCGGGCACCCACGCCATCCCGTCCGGCGCCGGGCCGGGCGGCGGGGACGGGCCGCCGTCGGCGTCCGACCGCTTCAGGTTCAGCACGATCACCACCACGATCAGCCCGACGACCGCCCCGCCGCCGAGGTACGGGAAGAACGACGCGAACCGGGACGGCGGGGGCGGGGGGCGGCTCATGGCGACCGGACGTGACAGAGTAAGGAACGAACGCCATCTTATGCGGAGAGTTCGGACCTCACCCCCCAGCCCCCTCTCCAAAATGGAGAGGGGGTGTTCAAGCGAGACGCGCTTCGGAGGATGCGTTCCGTCGCCCGACGCATCGGCCAAGACACCGACACCCATCCGCCGTTGAACACCCCCTCTCCGGCTCGGAGAGGGGGCCGGGGGGGTGAGGTCTTCCGTACTCCACCACCGCCCGTCGCGGATACAACACACTCCCCATGAGCATCTGCGCGCGGAACGTGAGCAAGCGGTTCGGCCAGTTCGTCGCCTTAGACGCGGTGACGGTGGACGCCCCGACCGGCGCGCTCGTCGCCCTGCTCGGCCCGTCCGGGTCGGGCAAGACCACCCTGCTGCGGATCATCGCCGGGCTGGAGGTGCCCGACGCCGGCACGGTCACGTACCTGGACGACGACATCACCCGCCAGTCCGCCCGCGAGCGGAACGTCGGGTTCGTGTTCCAGCACTACGCCCTGTTCCGGCACATGACGGTGTTCGAGAACGTGGCGTTCGGCCTGCGGGTGCGGCACTGGAAGGAACCGCGAATCCGCGACCGGGTGAACGAGCTGCTGCACCTGGTGCGGCTGGAGAACATGGCCGACCGCTACCCGTCGCAATTAAGCGGCGGGCAGAAGCAGCGGATCGCCCTCATCCGCGCGCTCGCCCCGGAGCCGAAGGTGATCCTGCTGGACGAGCCGTTCGGCGCGCTCGACGCCAAAGTGCGGACGGAGCTGCGGACGTGGCTGCGGCGGTTCCACGACGAGTTCCACGTCACCAGCCTGTTCGTCACCCACGACCAGGAGGAGGCGTTCGAGGTGGCCGACCGGGTGGTGGTGATGAACCACGGCAAGGTGGAGCAGGTGGGCACCCCGGCGGACGTGTTCGAGCGGCCGGCGAACGCGTTCGTCATGGACTTCCTGGGGAACGTGAACGTGTTCCCGGCGCAGCTGAAGGACGGGCGGGTGCTGCTCGGCGAGATCGTCATGCCGGTGAACGGGCGGGTGGTGGAGAAGGGCAGCGGCACGGCCGACGTGTACGTCCGCCCGCACGAACTGGACCTCGACCGCACCGGCACGTCCGGCAACTGCATCCGCGGCAAGATCATCCACATCAACCCGGCCGGGTCGGTGGTGAAGGTGCGGGTGCGGGCGGACGACTTCGGGCTGGTGGTGAACGTGGACATCAGCCCGGACAAGTACAAGCTGCTCGGGCTGATGACCGGCGAGCTGGTGTTCGTCTCCCCGCGGGCGGCCACCATGTTCGAGCCGGACTACGCCATCTGACGCCGCCCTTTCGGCGAACCCCGACCGCCAGGTCGGTGGGTGCAATTTCGGTCGGCTCGCACCCGCGGCCCTCGCGGGCCGGGTTCGCCTGGATTACACTCCTCCCATGTCCCCCCCGGACCTGCCGCAGGTGTACGCCGAACTCCGCCGCCTCGCCGCGGTGAAGATGGCGCACGAACCGGACGGCCACACCCTCGACGCCACCGCTCTGGTTCACGAGGCGTTCCTCAAGCTCGGCGGCGAGTCGTTCGCCTCCCGCACCGCCTTCTTCCGCGCCGCCGCCGAGGCCATGCGCCGCATCCTGGTGGACCACGCCCGCGCCAAGCACGCCGGCAAGCGGGGTGGGGACCTCACCCGCGTGCCGCTGGCCGACCTGCCGGCCGGCGGCCCGGCCGTCGATCTGGTCGCCCTGGACGACGCCCTGACCGAACTGGAAGCCCACGACCCGACCGCCGCCGCACTGGTGAAGCTGCGGTACTTCTCCGGGTTCACCCACGCCGACGCCGCGGACGTGCTCGGCCTCACCCGCCGCCAGGCGGACGGGGTGTGGGCGCTCGCCCGCGCCTGGCTGTTCCGCCGCCTGTCCGACGGGTGATTTTTTCCACTTTCCGCGTGCAACCGGCGGGCGGATTCCGCCAATTGGGGTGATCCCGGCTTTCTTCGCCGCGACCTTCGGGAGCGGTCGAGCGTCCACCGTTCCCGAAGGTCGCGGCGAAGATGAGGTGTGCCCCCATGCCCGACTGGAACCCCCGCGCGAACGACCTGTTCCTGAAGGCGCTCGACCTGCCGCCGGCCGACCGCCCGGCGTTCCTGGCCGGCGAGTGCGGAGGCGACGCCGGCCTGCGGCGGGCGGTGGAGACGCTGCTGCACGCGCACGAGATGGCCGGCGACTTCCTGGCGGACCCGTATGTGCCGGTCGGCACCACCGCCACGTTTCAGCCCGACACCCGGTTGCGCGAGGCCACGCCCGCCCCGGCCGGTGAGGTCGGGCAGCTCATCACCGGGCGGTACAAGCTGCTCGAACGCATCGGCGAGGGGAGGATGGGGTCGGTGTGGCTGGCCGAGCAGACCGAGCCGGTGCGGCGGAAGGTGGCGGTCAAGCTCATCAAGGCCGGGCTGGACTCGAAGCAGGTGCTGGCGCGGTTCGAGGCGGAACGGCAGGCGCTGGCGCTCATGGACCACCCGAATATTGCGAAGGTGCTGGACGGCGGCGTCGTGGGGCAAGTTTCCAACTTGCCATCCGAGCCGAGGCAAGTTGGAAACTTGCCCCACGGCGGCCAGCCGTTCTTCGTCATGGAGTTGGTGAAGGGCGTGCCCATCACCGACTTCTGCGACGCCCGCAAGCTGACCCCGGCCCAGCGGCTGGAGCTGTTCGTGCCCGTGTGTCAGGCGATCCAGCACGCCCACCAGAAGGGAGTGATACTGGATTGCGTTGATTGGAATGGCACTTCCTGAGCGGGCAACCCCTTTGGTGGTCGAGGGATAGGCGTGGGGCTTCGTGGTGGTGAGGATGAGGGTGTCACCGCCACATCCACCGGCCAGGAAGCCCCACGATGGCTC
>JALHQU010000102.1 GCA_022841795.1 Fimbriiglobus sp. | reverse complement strand
GAGCGGCACTCAAGCCATGCCGGGAGTGCCGCTCGGCTCGCGGCACCTACCAGAACCCCACAGGTGCATTATGCCCCGCTTCCTCGTCCTGCTGATGCTCCTCTGGGCCGGGTCCGCCGTCGCCGACGGGCCGAAGCCGCTTACCGACCATCAGTTCGAACAGCTCCGCGGGAAGGTGCAGGCCAAGCTCGACGACCTGCGGGCGACCGCCGAGTTCCCCGGCGTGACAGTCGGGTTCGTCCTGGCCGACGGCCGCTCGGCCGGGGTGTCGTCCGGGTTCGCCGACGCCGCCAAGAAGGTGCTGCTCAAGCCGGACGACCGGATGCTGGCGGGGAGCATCGGCAAGACGTACGTCGCCGCCGTGGTGCTGCAACTGGTGGAGGAGGGGAAGATCGGGCTGGACGACAAGCTGGAGAAGTGGCTGGGGAAGGAGCCGTGGTACCCCCGCCTGCCGAACGGCCCGGACCTGACCATCCGCCACCTGCTCAACCACACCGCCGGGCTGCCCGAATACTTCCAAGCGAAGGGCGTCACCGAGGCGGTGAAGGCCGACCCGGACCGTGTGTGGAAGCCGGAGGAACTGGTCGCCTACGTCCTCGACGCCAAGCCGGCGTTCGCCCCCGGCAAGGGGTTCGCCTACGCCGACACCGACTACATCCTGGTCGGCATGGCGGCGGAGAAGGCGGGCGGGAAACCCCTGTTCGCCGAGATCGAGCGGCGGCTGCTCAAGCCGCTAAATTTGGACAAGACCACGCCGTCGGACAGGCGGGTGATTCCGGGGCTGGTGAGCGGGCACGCCGCCATCCGCAACCCGTTCGGCTACCAGGGGCCGACCATCGTGGACGGCAAGTTCGTGATGAACCCGCAGATGGAGTACGCCGGCGGCGGGCTGGCCTCGACGCCGGAAGACCTGGCGCGGTGGGCGAAGGCGGTGTACGAGGGGAAGGCGTTCCAGAAGAAGGAGACGCTGACGGCCATGCTCACCGGGGTGGACGCGGGCACCGGGCGGGGCGGCGGCAAGGGGGTGAAGTACGGCCTCGGGGTGCAGATCCGCGAGTCCGAATGGGGGCCGAGTTACGGCCACGGCGGGTGGTTCCCCGGCTACCTGTCGGAGGTGGAGTACTTCGCCGACCACAAGGTGGCGATCGCCGTGCAGTTCAACACCGACGCCGAACGGTCGCTCAAGAAGGGCCTGCGGGCGTACATCGGCGACGTGGCGAAGCTGGTGATCGAGGGGAAGTGAGTGTTGAGGTTGGTGCCGGAAAGCGTCATGTCCCCCCACCCGCCAACTCCTGCGGAGTTGACGACCTCCCCCGCAAGGGGGGAGGTGAAGAGGGCGTTCGACTCCAGGGGAGCGTGCCGTGTAGACCGACAGCCCTCTTCACCTCCCCCCTTGCGGGGGAGGTCGATGCCGGGAGCGCAGCGACGGCAGCGGGTGGGGGGTCGAACATCATCCATGACGTAGTTCGGCCCAATTCAAACGCGGTGGAGGGCATCTGATGCCGGCGGTAGATTTGGACGCTGACCTGATTCCAGGCAACTCAGCGGCCGGTTGGCGGATCGGCATTAAGCTCGCAGAATGCGGCGAGTTACTGCGGGGCGCCACCGAAGTTGAGTACCGTCCAGGGTTCAATCTTGTCGAGGCGATCGACCGCAACGTCGGCGTGTTGGTCGTGCGAAACGACCTCCCGCTTGGATCTGGGAATACAGGCGTCTTTTTCGGACCGGATGTTGTCCGGTTCGACTTCAACGCCGCTGGCAGGTTGTACTGCATCTGGGCATTCCAGGGGTATCGCGGACGAGCGTTCGGCCGGATCGGAATCGGCAGCCTTATCCAAGAAGTGCAATCACTGTTTCCGGTGTTCTACGACGACGGCGACGAGATGTACTACCCGGATCAGGAGAAGTCCCCCGGTGTGCCGTCAGGTATCGGGTTCGTCGCGTTTCCAGAAGATGCAGTCAAGGAAACACCGGTTGTCGGCGTCTGTATCCACGATTGGGATGTGATGCGGAGCCAGTCCTGAGAATTGGCCGGTGCCGCTCAACGTGCGGCACCGGCCTCTCGTTTCACTTCGTCCCGAACGCCCACAGGTGGTGCTGGCTGCGGACGAACAGCATGCCGTTGGCGATGGCCGGGGTGGGCATGCACAGGTCGCCCACCTCGTTCACCGCCAGCAGTTCGAAGTTCGGCCCGGCCTTCACCACCCGCACCTCCCCCTGCTCGGACGTCAGGTAGATGCGGCCGTCGGCCGCCACCGGGCTGGCGGTGTAGCTGATGCTCGCCGCCCCGCCGGTCCGCTCCTTGTACACCTCCTTGCCCGTCTTCGCCTCGTAGCACGCCAGCACGCCGGAGTTCGAGCAGGTGTAGAAGTAATCCCCGTACAGGATGGGCGTGGGCATGTACGGCCCGCCCCGCATGGTGCCCCACGCCACGAACTTGTTCTTCGTCTCGCCCTCTTTAAGGGAGATGTCACCCATGGCGCCGGGCTTGATGGCGATGATCGGCTGGATCGGCCGGTTGCCACTGCACACGAACGCCAGATCCTTGCCCAGCACCGGCGTCGGCACCGTCACCTCGGATTTCTTCGCCAGCCGCCACAGTTCGGCCCCGGTCTTCGGGTCGTACCCGCGGGCGTACTGGGCGGCGTTGGTCACGATCTCCGTCCGCACCGTGTTCTTCCACACCACCGGCGAACTCCACGACGGGATTTCGTCCCGCGGGGTGGTCCACACCTTCTCCCCGTTGGTCAGGCTGAACGCGGCGATGAACGAGTCGCGGCTCAGGTCGCACTGCAGGATGCACAGCCCGTCGTGCAGCACCGGCGAGTTGCCGAACCCCCACTCGTACTCCTTGTCCAGGGCGAACGCCGAGTCGAGCGTGCTGAGGTCGCGCTGCCACAGCTGCTTGCCGGCGAAGTCGTAGCAGAACAGCCCCTCGGAACCGAAGCAGGCGACGACGTGCGTGCCGTCCGTCGCCACCGTGCAGTTCGCCTGGCTGCCCTTCAGGTGCCGCTTGATCTTCGGCGTGCCCTCGTGGGCGGTCTTCGTCCACAGGATTTTGCCGGTGTCGCGGTCCAGGCACAGCACCTGCCAGGTGTGCCTGCTGGTGTCGTCCACCGACGACACGTCGCCGTAGTTGCCGACGCGGATCTTCTGCTCGGCGTCCTTGCTGCTGAGCGCCGTGGTGAGGAAGATGCGGTCGCCCCACACCACCGGGCACGAGTGCCCCAGGCCGGGGATGTCCGCCTTCCACCGCACGTTCTCGTTCTTCTTGCCGTTGAACGTGACCGGCGGGTGCTGGCCGTCCGCCACGCCGGTGCCGTCCAGCCCGCGGAAGCTCGGCCAGTTGCTCGGCTTGATGGCGCTCCCTTCCGGCCCGCCGGCCGACACCACCGGCTTGACCGCCACCTCCTTGAACTTGTAGAAGGCGTACTCGGCGGTGAACCGCTTCATGTAGATGCGGTGGACCGCCCCGTCTTTCATCTCGATGCGGAAGCTGGTGCCCGGCGGGCCGTAGGGGGCGAACGTGTCCGGCCCGGTCGCCTTCACCGGCCGGCCGATGAGCAGGCGGTCGTCCTTGACGGCGATGCTCAGCTTCTGCCCGCCGTCGCTGTCGTAGCTGCCGGCCAGTTTCTCCCACTTTTTCAGGTCGTCGGCCGACATTTTCGGCAGCGGCTTCGCCCCGGCCTTCTCCAGCAGGGCTTTCATCTCCGGCCCGCCGGCGGCGTGCAGGGCGGCGTCCAGCGTCTCCTGGTCCACCTTCTTCACCTGCTCCAGGATGGCCTGGGTCAGGGTCAGGTTGCCGGAGTTGGCGGCGGCGAAGAACGCGGCGTCGGTGTCCTTCGCCCCGGCCTTGAGGAGCATTTCGACAACCTTCAGTTGCCGGCTGCCCACCGCCGTACTGAGCGGCGTGTTGTACCAGATGTCGTCGCGGGCGTTCACGTCCGCCCCTTTGCTCACCAGCAACTCGACCACCTCCGGCTTGGCCTTGCCGACGGCGATCCACAGGGCGGACACGCCGTACTCGTTCCTGGCGTTCACGTCCGCCCCGTCGTCGAGGGCCTTCTGAATGGCCTTCACGTCGCCGGTGCGGACGGCCGCCCACAGGCTCTCGCGTTTCGTGTCAGCAGCCGGTGCGACAGCAGCGAGGAACAGTAGGACGGCGGGCAGGAGGCAGCGCATGATGAAGACTCCGCGGAATGTGAAAGCGTGACAAGCTGTTCGTCCGACCGACCGCCGTATTCGCGGCCGGCATAGGAGTTTATAGCGATAATGGGCATCCCGTCCGGGCGGCGTGACGTACAGTTTCTACACCCCCGACCCCCGACCCGTCATGCACCTCGGCCCGTTCCTGCTGGGCGAATGCGTCGGCCCCGGCCCGGCCGGGTTCCGGTTCGCCGCCACCACCGCCGACGGCCGCACTTGGGAAGTGCGAACCCTGTCCCGGGCGAAGGCCGACCCGGACGCCTGGGCCGCCCTCCTCCGCCGGCTGCGGTTCCTCGACCTGCTCGATCACCCGGCCGCCCCCCGCCCGTTCGCCGCCGACCTGGACCACGATCCACCCTTCCTCGCGGTCGATCCTGCCTGCCCGTTTCGCCTGACCACTGGTTCGGCGCCGGAGGCCTCCCGCGCGCTCGCCGGGGCGCTCGCGGCGGCGCACCGGCTCGGGTGGACCCTCGGCCCGGACGTGCCGCTCGCCCTCCACCTCACCGCCGACGGCCGACCCGTACTCGACCTGACCGGCACTGGACCGGGCGAACCGGGGGCGGGCGAACCCACTCCGGCCGGCGACGTGGCCCGGCTCGGGGCGGCGTTCCGCGGGTGGGCCGACCTCGACCCTCGGGTGCGACCGCTGGTCGAACGGATGACGCACCCCGACCCGGCCGAGCGGCCGACGGCGAACGAGGTGGCCGCACACTTCAACCGCCCCGACACCAGCAGCATCGGGGCGGACGTGACCGCCATCACCGACGTGATCGGAGACGACGATGTCGTCGAACCGCCGCCGGCGGACCCGAACGCGCTGAAGCCCGGCGACAGCGTCGGCCGGTTCGTCCTCCGTGACCAGCTCGGCGAGGGCGGCATGGGCACCGTGTACCGGGCGGACGACCCGATCGACGGCACGGTGGTGGCGGTGAAGGTGCTGCGGGCGTCGATCGCATCGTCGGACGCCGCCCGCCGGCGGTTCGTCAAGGAGGCGCGGCTGGCGTCCGCCGTGGACACCCCGTTCGTCACCCGCGTGATCGAGGCGAACACGGACGGCGAGCGGTGTTTCCTGGCGCTGGAGTTCGTCCCCGGCGAGAGCCTCGGCCGGGCCGTCCGCCGCGGGGTGCAGTACGACGAGAACGCCGCCCTCGGGCTGATCGCCGACGCCGCCCGCGGGGTGGCCGCCGCCCACGCCGTCGGCATCGTCCACCGCGACCTGAAGCCGGACAACCTGCTGCTCACCGGGGCCGCGTCCGGCCCGCGGGTGAAGGTGACGGACTTCGGCCTGGCCCGCCAACTGGTGCAGACCGAGTCGCTGGACATCACCCGCGCCGGGGCCACCGTCGGCACCCCGCTGTATATGCCGCCGGAGCAGTTCGGGTCGGCCGCGGTGGACGCCCGGTCGGACGTGTACAGCCTCGGGGCCACCCTGTTCCACCTGCTCGCCGGCCGCCCGCCGTTCCCCGGTGACAGCCTGGTGGCAGTGGCGAAGGCGGTCGCCACCGACCCGCCGCCGGCCCTCGACCGGGTCAACCCGGACGTGACCGCCGCCACCGCCGCGCTGGTCGCCCGCTGCCTGGCGAAGAACCCGGACGACCGCCCGCCGGACGCCGCCGCCCTGGTCCGCGACCTGAGCCGGCTGATCGACGGCGAGCCGGCCGTCGCGTCTGCCCACCCCAGCCTGCCCCCGCCCACCCCCACCTCCCGCACGTACACGTTCACCTGGGATCTGAAGAGCAGCCCGGCCCTGTTGTGGCCGCACGTGTCGAACACCGAGCGACTGAACAAGGCCACCGGCCTGCCGGCGGTGCGGTACGAGCTGCGGAAGGACCCGGCCACCGGGCTGGTGCGGCGGTTCGGCCACGCGCGGGTGGTCGGGTTCGACATGGCGTGGGAGGAGCACGCGTTCGAGTGGGTGGAGGGGCGGCGGATGGGCATCCTGCGGGAGTACGAGAAGGGGCCGTTCGTGTGGTTCGTGAGCGTGGTCGAGTTGGCCCCGAACGGCACCGGCGGGACGACGCTGACGCACACCCTGGCGGTGCAACCCCGCGGGCTGATCGGGCGGGTGGCGGCGCCGTTCCAGGTGGGCGGGAACGGCCACCGCCAGCTGGATCGGGTGTACCGGCGGATGGACGAGGTACTCGCCACGACCGGGTCGGGCGAGTTGGCCGACGACGTGTTCGAGTCGCAATCCGGTTCGACGCAACTGAAAGCGAAGCTGCGGACGGGTGCGGGCAAGCTGCAAGCGGACCCGGCGGCGGTGGCGGCGCTGCTCCGGCACCTGGGCACGGCGTCGGATCAGGAGGTGGCCCGCGTCCGCCCGTTCGCCCTGGCCCGCAAGACCGGGGTGGGCGAGCCGGCGATGGCCGACGCCTGCCTGCGGGCCGTGCCGGCCGGCCTCTTGCAACTCGGGTGGGACGTGATCTGCCCGTCGTGCCGCCTGCCGTCCGCCCGCCGCGACACCCTTCGCCAGTTGAAGGACCACGAGACGTGCGAGGCGTGCGACGTGGGGTATCAGCCGGAGTTCGCCAAGTCGGTGGAGTTGGTGTTCCGCGTCCACCCGGACGTGCGGGCGGCCGAGGTCGGGCGGTACTGCGCCGGCGGGCCGGCCCATTCACCCCATGTGGTCGCCCAGGTGCGGCTGGCCGCCGGCGAGCGGCTGGAGTTGGACCTGTCGCTCACCCCCGGCCGGTACCGCCTCCGCGGGCCGCAACTGGCGTGGACGCTTGATGTGCCGGTGGCCGCCGGCGGGGCCGTGCGGCGGTGGGAGGTGGGGCTGTCGGCGATGCCGTCGCCGGTGCCCCCGCTGGCCGCCGGCGGGCAGGTGCTGGTGCTGACCAACGACCGCCCGCACCCGACTGTGGTGCGGGTGGAACGATCCGCCGAGCGGGACGACGCGCTGACGGCGGCACGGGCGGCGGCCCTGCCGGCGTTCCGCGACCTGTTCCCGGACGAGTTGCTCTCCCCCGGCCAACTGGCGACCGCGTCGGCCGTCACCCTGCTGCACGTCGGCGTCCACGACCCGGACGGGTGGCTGGAGACGGTGGGCGAGGCGGCGGCGTTCCAGCGGCTCCAGACGGCGGTGCAAAAGGTCGAGGCGGAGGTGAAGGCGGCCGGCGGCACGCTGGTGAAGACGGTGGGCGAGACGGCGGTGGCGGCGTTCGACCGGGCGGCGGCGGCGGCGGGCGTGGCCCACCGGCTGGTGGAGACGGTACTGCCGGCGGCGGACACCTCCGCCCGGTGGAAGGCGAGCGTCCACCGCGGGCTGGCCCGCATCGCCACGGTGAACGACCGGCTGGACTACTTCGGGCAGACGGTGAAGGTGGCGGCGAGGCTGTTCGACGCGGCCGGCGGCGGGCAGGTGCTGCTGAGCGAGGCGGTGACGGCCGACCCGGAGGTGGTGGCGCAGTTGCAGGGGCGGCGGGTGCGACTGGTCGAAGGCACGGGCGGAATGCTGGCTGATAAGTAACCGAGTCGTCTTCGCCGCGACCAACGGGAGCGGGGGTTTCGCTGGTGTCCCGCCTTCAGGCGGTCGGCGGGTGCGGCGAACACCGGCTGAAGCCGGGACACCAACTCGCCCCGCTCACGGCGTGAGCAGGCTACCCCCGCTTGCACTTCGGCGGGCCGAGCACCTCCTGCAACGCGACCGCCAGGGCGAGCGCGTTCGGCCCGTTCAGCAGGCCGGCGAACTGGCGGCCGAACGGGGTGGCGGTGGCCGACCCGAGGCTCACCGGGGCGACCGACGCCCGCTCCGGCTTGACCAACTGGGCCGGGGCGGTGACCACCGGGGCGGCCGACAGCCCGCCGATCACGGTGGCCACCGGCAGGCCGTCCGGCGGGGCGGCCGGCCGCTTCGCCGGCGGGGCCTTCTTCTTCGCCTCCGGGAACGCGGTGCCGGCGGTGTCGGCCAGCCGCGGGCGGCGGACCGGGGTGGCGGTCGGGATGTCCGCCTTCTTCGGCGGGGCCGGGCGGGCGGCCGGCCCGCCCTTCTGCCGCTGGGCGTCCACCGCCCGCAGGAAGCGGTCGATGTCCGACCCGCCGGTCCGCACCGTCTCCCGCGGCGGCTCGCGGCGGGCCCGCTCCTCGGTCGCGCGGCCGCGGTCCCGCTCCAACTGCCGCTTGTCGGCCGCCCGCTTCAGCACCTGGGTGAGGTAGCCGAGCACGCTCATGAGCACGATGATGCCGAGCGGGATGAGCAGGTTCTGCATGGCAACCCCTCGATGGTGAACCCCGACCGCAAGGGAGGGGGTGCGAACCAGATTCCACACGCACCCACCGACCTGGCGGTCGCGGCTCTCGTTGACCTACCGCCCGGCGGTGTCGGCCGACCCGCTGGACTGCCCGGCGATGCTCTGCCGCATGGACGTGTCCGCCTGCAGGTTCTTCATGTTGTAATACTCCATCACCCCCAGCCGCCCGTCCTTGAACGCGGACGCGATGGCCAGCGGCACCTCCGCCTCGGCCAGCACCACCTTCGCCCGGTTCTCCTGGATGGCCGCCTGCATCTCCTGCTCCAGCGCCACCGCCGCCGCCCGCCGCTTCTCCGCCTCGGCCTGGGCCACCCGCAGGTCGGACGCCGCCTGGTCGGCGGCCAGCTTCGCCCCCACGTTCTCGCCCGGCTCCAGGTTGGCGATGTCGATGGACACGATCTCGAACGCCGTCTGCGCGTCCAGCCCGGAGTGCAGCACCGTCTGGCTGATGAGGCCGGGGTTGGCCAGCACCTCGCGGTGGTCGTGGGCCGAGCCGATGGCCTTCACGATGCCCTCGCCGACGCGGGCGATGATCGTCTCCTCCGTCGCCCCGCCCACCAGCCGCTCCAGCTTGGTCCGCACCGTCACCCGCGCCTTGGCCAGCAGCTGGATGCCGTTCTTGCACACCGCGTCCAGGTACTGCTTGCCCTTGCCGGGGTCGGGGCAGTCGATCACCTTCGGGTTCACGCTCGTCCGCACCGCGTCCAGCACGTCCCGCCCGGCCAGGTCGATGGCGGCGGCGGTCCGCCACGGCAGGTCGAGGCCGGCCTTGTGCGCCGCGATGACCGCCTTCGCCGTCTGCGGCACCCGCCCGCCGGCCAGGAAGTGCGCCTCCAGGTCTTCGGTGTTCACCGCCACCCCGGCCTGCACCAGCGCGATCTTCTGGTTGACGATCATGCCGTAGGGCACGTTCCGCAGCTTCATCCCGAACATGCTCCAGATGGAGATGTTCGCCCCGGTGAGCAGGCTCTGGATCCACAGGCGGACGAAGCTGAAGAAGATGAACAGGACGATCAGGAACACCAGCGCGGCGACGCCGGCGGCGATGATCAGCACCAGGTTGAAGTTGTCGTCCCCGCCGCTGCTGGCGGCCGGGGCGGTGGCGGGGGTTTTCCCCCGCTCGCCGGGTTGTGCGAACAGCGCGGTGAAGGCCCAGATCACGGGAGGTTCCTTTCGGTGGTGTCGGATCAGTCCGGCTATTTCAGTTCGTTCAGGTCCATGTCGCTCAGCTCGCCCGGCGCGTCCACCCGGCGGACGATCACCCGCCCGGCCTTCACGTCCACGCACCGCACCCACACGCCGGGGTCGAGCATCATGCCTTCGGTGAGCGCGTCGATCCGCCGCCCGCCGAACAGCACCGCCCCGGCCGGCCGCATGGGGGTGACGGTCTTGCCCGTCTGCCCTTTCAGTTGGTCCAGCTCGCTCAACTCGGGCAGCGCCTGGGTGATGCTGCCGCCGGCCGCGTCCGGGTCCAGCCCGCGGCGGATGGCCAGCGTCTTCCATGCCTGCACCAGCCCCCACCCCATGGCCGGCACGCCGACGCAGAACGCCGCCACCGCCACCGTCGCCTCCACCCGCGAGCCGTGGTACAGCACCACCCCGACGGCCACCGCGAACAGGGCGAGTGCGCCGACCAGGAAGATGCCGCCGGTGGGGAAGGCGAACTCGCCGAACATCAGGGCGACGCCCACCCCGGCCAGCACCACCGCGACGATCAGGTAGGTTTCCATGAGCGAGTCCGGTTCTGGAGTGTGGTCCGCACACGCCGTGTGCGGTCTTCACGAACCCGCACACGGCGTGTGCGGACCACACTCTTCACACCTCTTTCACCACGATCCGCGTGCCTTCCACCTCCACCACCTGCACGCGGGTGCCGGGGGCGATGAACCCGCCGTCCGACACCACGTCCACGAACGCGTCCCCGAACTGCACCGTGCCGGCCGGCCGCAGCACGGTCGTCGCCACCCCGATCGCCCCGAGCAGGTTGGCCGCCTGCGCCGCCCCCGGCATCACCGTCGGGTCGGCGGCCTCGCGGTCGGCCGTCGGGGCCAGCACCATGCGGTTGGCGTAGGGCACCTTCGGCAGGTAGCGGGCGATCAGGAACGAGCCGACGCCCGCCCCGATGAGCAGGAACATCAGCTTGGCCAACTGCCCGCCGAACGCCACCCAGTCCTTCCCGCTCTCCGGAATCTTATCGACGGTGACGAGGGCGAGCGAACCGAGCATCAGAATGATGCCGATGATGCCGGCCACCCCGAACCCGGGCAGCACGAACACCTCCAGCAGGATGAGGATCAGCCCGAGCAGGAACAGCAGGCCGGCCAGCACCGCCAACTGCCCGCTGAACCCGGTCCACGCCCAGAACACCAGGATGAAGCACAGGGCGGCGACGATGCCGGGGACGGTGGTGCCGGGCACCTTCAGTTCCAGGATCAGGCCGATGAACGCCACCAGCACCAGCAGGGCGGTGACGGCCGGCTCGCGGAGGAAGTTGCGGAACACGTCCAGCCACCCCGGTGTGGCCTCCTTCACCCGCGCCGGGTCCACCCCGTATTTGCCGTACAGCTCGGCCGGGTCGGCCCCGTCCAGGACGTGCTTGGCGAACCCGAACTCCTTCGCCCGGCCGGCCGGCAGCTTCAGCAGCTCGCCCCTCTTCTTCACCGTGCCCACCGACTCCCAGTCCGCCTTCTGCCGCTGAAGTTCCTCCGGGGTCATGAACGTCCGCTTGCGGCGGTCGGTCTTCGACTGCACCTGGTGGATTTCCACGTCGCGGTTCGCCAGCCCCTCGGCCAGCAGCGGGTTGTACCCCTGCTCGCGGGCCAGGTCGGCCAGCATCCCGGCCACCGCCGCCGGGTTCTGCCCGGACTGCTTGAAGTACCCTTCGAAGTCGCCGAACACCCCCTCGGTGGCCGAATCCCCGTTCTGCGCCCGCTTGCTCATCACGATCTCGGAGCAGCCGAGCGCGATGACCGCCGCCGTGTTCGCCGCATGATTCGGCACGAACGCCACGATCCGCAGCCCGTCGCCCGATTCGGGGTGCTGGAACTTGATGAGTTCGGCCGCCAGATCCTTGGCGGCCTCGATGTCCCCGCCGTCGCACTCCAGTTGCAGGAACAGCAGGTTGCCGCCCTGCCGCACCACTTCCCGCACGCTCCGCTCCAACGACCCCTTCGCCGCCGCGTCGATCTCGTCCTTCAGCACGTACCGGAACGCCACCGGCGAGCGGCCGGCGAGCGGGTCGTCGCGGAGGGAGCCGGGGGCGAGGCCGAACAGCGCGGCCAACTCGGCCACCGTGTTCGCCCGCACCTTGGTCAGCCCGAACTGCTTCATCTGGTCGGCGGTGAACTGGCCGGCGGTGTCGGTCGGGGCGAGTGGCTTGGTGTCCGTCACCGTCACCCCCTTCGGCAGCTTGTCCCGCTCCCGCAGGTCCACGAAGAAGTCCCCGCCGTCCTTCGTCCCCTTCGCCAACTGCACCTTCGGGTCGAGCATCCGCCGCACGACCGCGTACTGCCCCGGCTTGGCCGTGCCGACCAGGTTCTGGTAGGCGTTCAGCGGCACCCCGCCGAGCGGCGGGTCGCCCGGCCCGACCACCGGCCCGAGGGCGGCTGAGTCGCCGAGCACCAGTTCGTTGCAGCACAGGATCGGCAGGACGATGTGCCCGGACGCCTTGCGGGTGACGAGCGCCACCGTGTACACGTCCTTCCATTTGGTGCCGATGGCCTCGGCCAGGTCGTAGCACTGGCCGAAGTCGGACCGCTCGGTGTCCTTGTCCGCCGGGGTGAAGTGGAACACCACCTTCGCCGGCCGCTCGTCCGGTTTGCCCAGCGCCGCGTCCACCTGCCCCTTGATGCGGGTGACGGCGGTGCTGTCCAACCGTTCGGGCACCGGCACCAACAGCCCGCGGTCGCCGTCCTGCCCGGACGCCGTGCCGACGATCACGAGGAGTGCAGTGAACAGGGCGGGGCAACGGGGCATCGTGCGGTCCTCAACGGGTCCGATCCGCGGAACGGGGCGGGGGCAAAGGATTATAACGCCGGATTCGCCCGACGACCCGCGGGGCCGGCTGCGGGCATGGTATCAGCAGTTCGCCCGCGACTCACCGAGATTCGCCGGGAGGTCGGGTTGGTGTCCCGGCTTCAGCCGGTCTTCATTCAACTTGCCGACCGCCTGAAGGCGGGACACCAGCGAAACCCCGCCCCCTCGCGGTCGGGGTTCGTCCGGAATCGCCGAACCCGCCCAAGTCCGCCCCCGCGACCCGCCGATAACACACTCTGCGGTTCCGACGGTGACGGTCACTTTCGCCTATTTCGGCCCGTTTGGTGCAGGACTCGTGTTGCCCAAACCCCCAGGACGGGCTTTACTAACTGTAGTTTACGCAGACCACCCAGTCTGCCTGCGCACGGAAGTGCCGGTTCGGTACGGACGCCTGCTCGCAAGCACCCTACCGGGTTCGCCATGCGACGGGTCGTGGTCACGGGAATCGGCGTGGTTGCCCCGAACGGCATCGGCCGCAAGCCGTTCTGGGATGCGTGCGTCCGCGGCGCCAGCGGCATCGGCCCCATCCGCTCGTTCAACGCCACCAGCCACCCGGTCCGCGTGGCCGGCGAGGTGCACGAGTTCGACCCGTCCCCGCTCCTCCCGCCGGACGCCCGCAAGCAGTTGAAGGTGATGGGCCGCGCCGCCAAGTTCGGCCTGGGGGCGTCCGCGCTGGCCGTGCAGGACAGCGGGATTGACCTGACCCGCGAAGATCCGGAGCGGGTGGGCGTGGTGATGGGCACCGGGGTGGTGCCGGTGGATCTGGGCGAGCTGGCCCCGATGCTGGCCCGCGCGTGCGAGCAGGACGAGTTCGACCCCACCCGCCTGCCGACCGCCGACGGCCACTCCCCGCTCGGCCCGCTGTGGCTGCTCAAGCACCTGCCGAACATGGTGGCCGCGCACGTCAGCATGGCGTTCAACTGCCAGGGGCCGAACAACACCATCGTCACCGCGTGCGTGGCCGGCACCCAGGCGGTGGGCGAGGGGTTCCGCATGATCGGCCGCGGCGAAGCCGACGTGATGCTGGCCGGCGGGGCGGACAGCCGCATCGACCCGCTCATGCTGCTGGCGTACACGGCGCTGGGCACACTCAGCCGGGCCGACCGCCCGGCGAACGAGTTGTCCCGCCCGTTCGACCGCCTCCGCGACGGGTTCGTCATTTCCGAAGGGGCGGCGGTACTGGTGCTGGAGGAGTACGAGCGGGCCAAAGCCCGGGGGGCGGACATCTACGCCGAAGTGCGCGGGTTCGGCAGCAGCTTCGACGCCTACAGTGTGACCAAGCCGGACCCGGAGGGCCGCGGCGGCGCCCGCGCCATCAAGCTGGCCCTGACCGAGGCCGGGGTGAACGCCACCGACATCGGGTACATCAACGCGCACGGCACCAGCACCCGGCTGAACGACCAGATGGAGACGGCGGCGGTGAAGCGGGTGTTCGGCGACCACGCCCGGCGGGTGAAGCTGAGCAGCATCAAGAGCATGATCGGGCACAGCATCGGGGCGGCCGGGGCGATCGAGGCGGCGGCCCTGGCGATGAGCCTGAAGGGGCACGTGTACCCGCCGACGATTAACCTGACGCACCCGGACCCGACGTGCGACCTGGACTACGTGCCGAACGCCGCCCAGGACGGGCGGGCGGCGGTCGGGCTGAGCACCAGCTTCGGGTTCGGCGGGCAGAACGGCGCGCTGGTCATGCAGGCGGCGTGACCCATTGCCGGCGAGCCGGGAGCGTGAGCGACCGGAGGAATCGGAATCTCCGGTCGCTCACGCTCCCGGCTCGCCCGGCGGGTGGTCGCCTACACCGTCCGCCGCTTGAGCAGCGGCTTCTTCAGCACCGGGTCGGGGTCGGTGAACGGGCCGGCGGACGTGTCGCGGGTGAGGCACCGTACGTACATCTCCAGCTTCGCGTCCAGGTCGTCGGCGTGGTGCAGCACCAGCACCTCCGGGATGGCCGGCAGCCGCGGCGACCCCCACTCGGGCAGCGTCAGGTGCGACACGACGACGTGTTCGAGCAGCGTCAGCAGGTCCGGGTTCAGGTCGGGGATGTCGGCCGCGGCGTCGCGGATCAAATCCCGCCCGAGCGAGATGTGGCCGAACAGCCGGCCGTCCACGGTTTGTTCCGGCGGTTGGCCGGGCACGTCCGGCAGGCTCAGTTCGGCCACCCGGCCGAGGTCGTGCAGGACGGCGGCGGACACGATCAGGTCGCGGTTGAGCGGCGGGGACAGGTCCGGGTAGTGGGCGGTATAGCGGTCGGCCAGGAACACGCAGTTCCGCGTCACGTTCAGCACATGCTCCAGCCACCCGCCGGGGAACGGGTAGAAGCGGCGGTCGGACGCGGGGAGTTGCTTGAGCGGCGCGGCGTGGGTGTCGAGCAGCGTTAGCGTCAACCGGCGGAGCGGCTCGTCGCTGATTTCCTTCTCGGCCAGCGTCCGCAACTCGGCGAACATGGCGTCGGAGTCGAACCGCGAGCGGTCGTAGAAGTCGGCCTCGCGGAACCCGTCCGCCCGGTCGGCGTCGATCACCTCGCGGATGTGCGAAGCGTCCAGTTGCGGGCCGTACTTGTCGTGTTCGGAGTACACCCCGCGGAGCTTGAAGAACCCGCCCGGCTGCCAACTCTCGGCGGCGGCGAAGTGCGAGCTGTCGGCCCACACCATGACGGACACCGTCCGCCGCAGGTCGCGGAACTTGCAGGTGAAGAACGGCTTGCCGTCGCGGGTGGTGCCCTTCTGCTTGTCGGCGAGCAAGGCGAACGTGTCGGCCGGCGGGCCGGCGGCGAGCTGGTGCAGCGGGGTGGGGGTGGGTTTCGGGGGCATGGGTTTCCTTTCTGGGTGAACCCGGCCCGCAAGGGCCGTGGGTGTGTTTTACCCGCGGCCCTTGCGGGCCGGGTTCACCTATACTTGCAACACCCCGGTCTTGAACGCCTTTCCGCTGTCGTGCCGCGTCGCCACCTCGACGGCCGTGAGCAGGGCCGCGCGGCTGTCTTCGGGTGGGACGATGGCGTCCACCCACAACCGGGCCGCGGCGTACCGGATGTCGGTCTGCTCGTCGTAGCTCGCCTTCACCTTGTCGCGGAGGGCCGCCAACTCGTCCGCGTCCGGTTCCTTCCCCTGCCGCTTGAGCGCCTGCACCTGCACGTCCAACAGCGTACTCGCGGCCTGGTCGCCGCCCATGACGGCGTACTTGGCGGTCGGCCAGGCGAAGATGAACCGCGGGTCGAACGCCTTCCCGCACAGGGCGTAGTTGCCCGCCCCGAACGACCCGCCGGTGATGAGCGTCAACTTCGGCACCACGCTGTTGCTGATCACGTTCACCAGCTTCGCCCCGGCGCGGATGATGCCCGCCTGTTCACTGTCACGGCCGACCATGAACCCGTTCACGTTCTGGATGAACAGGATCGGGATGCGGGTCTGGTTGCAGTCCATGATGAACCGCGCCGCCTTGTCCGACGAATCGACGTACAGCACCCCGCCGAACTGCAACTGCCCGTCGGCCGTCTTCACCCGCTTCCGCTGGTTGGCGACGATGCCGATGGGCCTGCCGCCGAGCCGGCCCGTGCCGCACACGAGCGACTGGCCGTACTCGGCCTTGTACTCGTCGAACGGGGCGTCGTCGAGGAGCAGCTTGAGCAGGTCGCGGACGTCGTACTCGCCGGGCTGGGTGAAGGGGGTGAAAATTGGCGAGCCGGGAGCGTCAGCGACCGGAGATGATTGAACTCCGGTCGCTGACGCTCCCGGCTCGCCGGCATACTCCCGGCTCGCCAGGTTCCCGACCAGCCGCTTCAACCGCTCGATGCACGCCTCGTCGTTCTCCTCGCGGTAGTCGATCGTGCCGCTCACGCCGGCGTGCATCTTCGCCCCGCCGAGCGTTTCCGAGTCCACCACCTGCCCGATGGCCGCCCGCACCAGCGCCGGCCCGGCCAGGTACAGCCCGCTGCCCTCGGTCATCAGCAGTTTGTCGCACAGCACCGGCAGATACCCGCCGCCGGCCACGCAGTTGCCCATGATGGCGGCGAACTGCGGGACGCCCTCGGCCGAGATGACGGCGTTGTTGCGGAAGATGCGGCCGAAATCATCCTCGTCCGGGAACACCTCGTCTTGCAGCGGCAGGAACACACCGGCGGAATCGACCAGGTACACCAGCGGCAGGCGGTTCTCCAGCGCGATCCGCTGCGCCCGCAGCACCTTCTTGGCGGTCATCGGGAAGAACGCCCCGGCCTTCACCGTGGCGTCGTTGGCGATCACCATCACCCGCCGCCCGGCGACGGTGCCCACGCCGGTGACGACGCCGGCGGACGACGCCCCGCCCCACTCGGCGTACATGCCGTGCGCCGCCCACAGGCCGAGTTCGAAGAAGGCGGAACACAGCTTGTCGATCCGCTCGCGGGCGGTGAGCCGGCTCTTCTCGTGCTGGCGGGCGATGGCCTTCGCCCCGCCGCCGAGCCGGATCTGCTGTTCGATGTCGGAGAGGGTGGACATGAAGAGGTTGAACCACAGAGGCACAGGGACACAGAGAAGACGGAAGAGGAGGTATTGTATCCCACTCTTCCGTCTTCTCTGTGTCCCTGTGCCTCTGTGGTTAGTCCTGATTTCCTACGCCGCGGTCCAGTCCCGGCGTTGCCGGGAGGACGGGATCTTCAGCGCCTCGCGGTACTTGGTCACCGTCCGGCGGGCGATGGTCAGCCCGGCGTCGGTGAACCGCTTGACGATGTCCTCGTCCGACAGCGGGGTCTTCTTGCACTCCTCGCCGATGATCTCCAGCAGCTTGTTCTTGATCGTCTCCCACGCCACGTCGTGCCCGTCCGCCGCCTTGGTGCCGCCGCCGAAGAACCGCCGCAGCGGGAACGCCCCGCGGGGCGTCTGCACCCACTTGTCGTCCACCGCCCGGCTGACGGTGGTGACGTGAACCCCCACCCGGTCGGCGATCTGCTCCATCTTCAGCGGCTGGATGTGGTCCGGGCCGAGGTCGAAGAACGCCCGCTGGTGGCGGACGATCTCCTCCGTCACCCGCCGCAGGGTGGTCCGCCGCTGCTCGATGGCGGACAGCAGCCAGTTCGCCTTCTGGAACTTGTCCTTGAGCATCTCCCGCACCGGCTTCGGCTGGGAGCGGTCCTTCTTCACCGCCACATACTGCTTGCTGATCCGCACCCGCGGCAGCCAGTCGTCGGTCAGCCGGACGGTGAACTCGCCGTCGTCCGTCCGCTCGACGATCACGTCCGGCACCACGTACCGGGTGGGGTCGGCGGCGAAGCGGGCGCCCGGCTTCGGGTCCAGCTTCTTCAACTCGTCGATCGCCTCGCCGATGTCGTCCAGGGCGAACCCGGTCTTCTTCTGGATGAGCGGCAGGCGGTTGTACGCCACGTCCTCCAGGTGGTCGCGGATGAGCGTGCGGACCAACTCGGCGTGCGGCGTCTCGTCCGTCACCTGCAAGAGCAGGCACTCCTTCGTGTCGCGGGCGCCGACCCCGGCCGGGTCCAGCCCCTGCACCACCCGCACGGCTTCTTCCATCACGTCCAACGGCACCTCTCGGGCGTGGAAGTCGCGGGCCAGGTCCGCCGCCTCGATCGGCTGTAGCGCCCGCGAGTCCGGGTCGTGCCGCAGCAGGTACCCGTTGTCGTCCAGGTGGCTGATGACGAACTCGGCCAGCTCGTGGACGTCCGGGTCCAGCTCCTGGTACGCGAGTTGTTCGACCAGGTGTTCCTGCAGACTGGGCGGGTCGTCGGCCGCGTTCTGCATGGCGTCCAGTTTGCGATCCGACATCTCCTCCATCGCCCCGCGGCTGGGCCGGTGCTCGGCGTCGAAGTGGTCGTTCCAGTCGCGGTTCATCTCCTCCAGCCGGTTGAACTCCAGGTCGCCGGTGTCGTCGTGCTTGAGCACCCCGTCCGGGTTGAACTCGGCCTCCTCGGGCGTGTCGCCGGCCTTCTTCTCCTGCACCTCCAGGAACGGGTTCTCTTGCAGTTCGGCCTGCACCTTCTCCAGCAGGTCGGTCACCGGCATCTGGAGGATTTCCATCGACTGGATCATGCGCGGGGCCAGGTACTGCCCCTGCACCTGAGCCGTCCGCATCCCCAGGTTCATGCCAATGCCGCTCATTCAACCCTCCCGTTGTTCTGAGAGTGGTAGGCACACTCCGTGTGCCGTCGTGATTCCGAAGAACGGCACACGGAGTGTGCCTACCACTCTCAGACTCACAATCACACCGCCCGCCGCGCCTCCAGCGCGTCCGCCAAAATCTGTGAATTCGTTAATTCCAACGATGCCCCGGTAGGCAAACCGCGTGCCAGTTTCGTCACCGACACCGTCCCTGCCAACAATCCCGACACGAACAGCGCCGTGCCGTCGCCCTCCAGCGTCGGGCTGGTCGCCAGGATCACCTCCCGCACCCCGCCGCGGCGGACGCGGTCCACCAGGGCGGTGAGCGTCAGCCGCTCCGGACCCACCCCATCGAGTGGAGCCAGCCGCCCGCCGAGCACGTGGTACAGCCCGCGGAAGCTGCCGGTCCGCTCGAACAGAGTCACGTCCCGCGGGGTCTCCACCACGCACAGCGCCGACCCGTCCCGCCGCGGGTCGCTACAGATCGCGCACAGCTCGCCGCCGTCGGTCAGGTTGAAGCACTCGCGGCACGGGCGGACCTGGTCGAGCACCGATTGCAGCGCCTGCCGCAGCCCGACCGCCACCCGCCGCTCGCCGGACAGCAGGAAGTGGACGATCCGCTCGGCGCTCTTCGGCCCGATGCCCGGGAGCTTGGCGAACTCCTGCAACAGGCTCTGGATCGGCCCTTGTCCGTCAGGCACGGCGAACACTCCCAGCGCTTCCTGACCCAGGGCTTCCGCCCTGGGCTACGTCCGACGGCCCCTCCGGGGCGAAGGCCGGCTCTTGTAGGGTGGGCACCGCCCACCGTGATTCAAAACGGTGGGCGGTGCCCACCCTACCAGACGTCATCCAAAACCGGGCAGCCCGCCGAGCATGCCCGGCGGGAGGCCCATGGTGGCGGCCATCTTCTGCGTCTCGGCGGCGACCAACTCCTTCGCCTTGGTGAGCGCCGTGTTGGTGGCGGCGGCCACCAGGTCTTCGAGCATCTCGCGGTCGTTCAGCCGCACCGCGTCCTCGCTGATCTTCACCCCCAGCACCTCCATCCGCCCGTTCACCTTCACCGTCACCAGCCCGCCGCCGGCCGTCCCCTCGCCGATGAGCGTGGGCACGGTGGCCTGGAACTTCTGCATCTGCTCCTGGAGCTTGCCCTGGTTCCCCATCAGGTTCATCAGGGCGCCGAGTTTCTCGAACATCGCTCACACCTCGTC
This sequence comes from Fimbriiglobus sp., assembly GCA_022841795.1. Lineage (GTDB taxonomy): Bacteria > Planctomycetota > Planctomycetia > Gemmatales > Gemmataceae > JALHQU01. The sequence continues at coordinate 3,767 of JALHQU010000102.1, read as the reverse complement.
GGGGTCGGGTGGGGCAGGGGTGTCGTCGTCCGTGGTCGGGGCCGCTTCGGTCGGGGCGGCGACTTCGCCGGTCGGGTCGAACCCGTCGTCCGCCCGCATCAGTTGGGCGCCGAGTACCTCGCTCGCCGCCTGGAACATCGGTAGGGTGAGCAGGGCGTTCCGCCCCCGCGGGGACGACGCCGACGGCCGCGGCGGGTCGGCCACATTCGAGTGGCCGACACCGTTCGCAGAGGGCACCCGGAGCGGGTTCAGTTCCACCCGCACCAGCCACTCGTCACCGGACACCACCCGCAGCGCTTTTCGCAGGGTGTCCAGATTCCGCTCGGTTCGGACCATCTCGCAAGACGAACTATAACCCGGATCGTATTCGATGACCAGAGAGTTTGGCTTGAAATTTGCTTGTAACTTCGAGGATTGTCGGAGTTGCGCCGCCAGCATCGGCCCCACCTGCACCAGCACCCGCTCCCACAGCACGTCGAAATTCGCCTCCGCCGGCTTCCCGTCGTCATCCCTCGCTTTCGCCGTAACCTCTGGCGGGCTAACTACTTTTTTTTTGACCTCGGCCGTCGAACCAGCCGCCGCGGGGGGCGGGCCGTGGGCCGGAATCTTGCCCGTTGGGGCTGAGAGAGCAGTAGCCTTTCCGTCGGAAACCCACTGCGCGATTTGTGCCACACTGAGCAAATCCGCCAGCCGGGCGAGGCGAATTGTGGCGACTTCGCACAGCACCTGGGTGTGCGGGCTGCCCCGCATCTTCGTTTTCGTCGCCGCCAGGATGTCGATGCCGGCGAGGATCGAATCTAAATTCGTGCCGGCGGCGTGGGCCGCCATCTGCTCCCGCACCGCCGCCGACACCCCCAGCGAATCCGGGTCGCCCCCGCCGACCGCCACCAGCATCAGCCCCCGCCAGTAGTCCACCAGTTGGTCGAGCAGCTCGCCCAGTTGCAGCCCCTGCTCGGCCGACGCCCCGACCACCTCCACCGCCCGCTTCGCATCCCCGCCGAGGATCGCCCCGGCCAGTTCCAGCACCCGCTCGTCGGACGAGCTGCCGAGCAGGGCATGCACTTTATCCGCGGTCAGCTTGCCGTCCGCCGCCCCGAGCAGTTGTTCGAGCAGCGTCTGCGAGTCTCGCATGGACCCGTTCGCCCGCCGGGCGATGATCCGCAGGGCGTCTTCGTCCGCGTCGATGCCCTCCTTCGCGGCGATGTGCCGGAGCGTCGCCAGCATCTTCGCCGGGCCGACGGTGGCGAAATCGTACCGCTGGCAGCGGCTGAGAATCGTGATCGGGATCTTCTGCACCTCGGTGGTGGCGAGGACGAACTTGACGTGCGGCGGCGGCTCCTCCATCGTCTTCAGCAGGGCGTTGAACGCGCCGGTACTGAGCATGTGGACTTCGTCAATGATGTAGATCTTGAACCGCCCGCGGGTGGGGCGGAAGCCGACGTTGCTCCGCAGGTCGCGGGCCTCGTCCACCTTGTTGTTGCTCGCCCCGTCGATCTCCACCACGTCCACGTCGTCCCCGCGGATGATGCTCTTGCAGATGTCGCACGTGTCGCACGGGGTAGCGGTCGGCCCCTTCTCGCAGTTCAGCGCTTTCGCCAGGATGCGGGCGGTGGACGTCTTGCCGGTGCCGCGGGCGCCGGTGAACAGGTAGGCGTGGGCGATGCGGCCGGAGGTGATGGCGTTCGTCAACGCCGTCGCCACGTGTTCCTGCCCGATCAGGTCGGCGAACTGCTGCGGCCGGTACCGCCGGGCGACGACGGTGTAGCTGGGCTGGGCCGGCGGCGGTGGGGGAACGGGGTCGGGCTTGGTCGGCTTCTTCGCCATCGGCCGCGGTCCTGCGGGGATTACGGGGGCATCGTACCCCGGCGGGCGGAACAGGAGAAGGCGAACGGCGCGACGTGAGTCCGCCGGTTCTGGGTGAACCCGGCCCGCCAGGGCCGCGGGTGCAAGCCAGTCGCCCCACGCACCCACCGACCTTGCGGTCGGGGTTCGCCTGAAAAAACCACCGGCGGACTCACGTCGCGCCGTTCGCCCTACCCGATCCGCGGGAACAACGGCTTCGGCTTGCCGTCGATCAGCTCGGCCGTCACCCGCAGGTCGTCCGGCTGGGCCGTCAGCTCGGCGGCGTCGGCGTACCGCACGTCCGCCCACGGGGTCGGGAAGTTGAAGCTGGTGTAGATGGCCTCCGCCGACTTCGGGATGAACGGCTTGAGCAGGATGGCCGCCACCCGCAGCGACTGCACGGCGTTGAACAGCACCTTCTTCGCCGCCTCCTTGTCCGTCTTCACCAGCTTCCACGGGGCGTTCGCTTCGAGGTACTGGTTGGTCGGGGTGAGGAAGTCCTGCACGATCGCCTGGAGGGCGGTGTTGTACCGGCACGCCTCGACGTGCCCGCGGACCGTCGCCACGAACTCGGCCAGGTTCAGGTTCGGCACCACCGCGTCCGGCGTCACCCCGGCGGTGCCGTCGAACACCCCGCCGAAGTTCTTGTAGGTGATGGTCATCTCCCGGCTGAACAGGTTGCCCAGGTTGTTCGCCAGCTCGGAGTTGTACACCTCGATGAACCGCTCCGGGCTGAGTTCCCCGTCCGACGGGTACGGGCACTCCCGCATGAAGTAGTAGCGGAACGCCTCGGCCGAGAACTTCTTGATGATCTCCATCGGTTCGAGCAGGTAGTCCAGCCCCTTCGCCTTCAACTCCTCCGTGCGGGCCTTGCCAATCTTGCCGCCGTCGAAGTAGACGAACCCGTGGCTGAACACCTTCTTGGGGGCTTCCAACCCGGCGGCCCACAGCATGGCCGGCCAGATGTGCGTGTGGAAGCGGGTGATGTCCTTGCCGATGAAGTGCGTGTCGCACGGCCAGTTCTTGGCGAACATGGCCTCGTCGTCGCCGTACCCGATGCCGGTGACGTACGTGAGCAGGGCGTCGAACCAAACGAACGTGGTGAATTCCGGGTCGAAGGGCAGCGGAATGCCCCACTCCTTGCCGTGCCGGGAGATGTTCAGGTCGTCCAGCCCTTCCGCCTCGATGAACCCGATCATCTCGTTCCGCCGACTGTCCGGCTGGACGAACTCCGGGTTCTCCTTCAGGTGCTCGAGCAGCCGATCCTTGAATTCAGACAGTTTGAACTTGTAGCACGGCTCCGACCGCCGCACCAACGGGCGGTTGTGGTTCGGGCACTGGCCGTTGTTCTCGGCGTAGTTCTTATCGCTCTTGAACTCCTCGCAGCCGGGGCAGAACCAGCCCTCGTAACTCCCCTTGTAGATGTACCCGTTGTCGTACACCTTCTGAATGAACTTGCGGCAGCACTGCTTGTGTCGCTCGTGGCTGGTCTGGATGAACACGTCGTAAGAGATGTCGAGCGCGTCCCACACCTCGCGGAACTGGCGGGCCATGTCGTCGCAATACTCTTGCACGTCCCGGCCGAGTTCCTTCGCCTTGTCCGCCACCTTCAGCGTGTTCTCGTCGTTCCCCATCAGGAAGCAGACGTCGTACCCCTCCATCCGCCGGTACCGGGCCTGCACGTCGGCCCCCAGCTTCTCGAACGCCGTGCCGATGTGCGGGCGGCTGTTCGGGTAGTCGATGGCGGTCGTCTGGAACCACTTCGGCTTGGCGGTCATGGGCCGTCCTGCGTGCGGGTCGTGTCGTCTTTCTAGCGGACGCGGCGGGCAGGCGGGAGGTTCGGCCGTCCGGCTGGAACTCGGAGCGCGAGCGACGGTGTTGTGTCGGACCTCACCCCCCGGCCCCCTCACCCAGCCCGCGAGGGG
>JALHQU010000101.1 GCA_022841795.1 Fimbriiglobus sp. | reverse complement strand
GAGCGCGTTCGGGTCGCGCTCCCCGTTGGGTCGCGGCTACGAAGACCCGCTAATTCTCCAGCCCCTTCAAGTACGCCAGCAGGTCGGCGATCTCGGCCGCGGTGAGCGCATCCAATAGCCCGACCGGCATGAGCGACAGCGTACCCGACTTCATCGACTCGATGTTCTTGCCGGCGACGCGGACGGTGGCGTCCGCTCCGGTTTGCAGAATCACCCCGTCCGTCGCCTCGTAGATGATGACCCCCTCGAACGCCCGGTCGTCGGTGGTGTACACCTTGGTGGTGCGGTAGCGGGCGGGGATGTCGCGGCTCGGGTCGAGGATGGCCGTCAGCAGGTCGTCGCGGCCGAACCGCTTGCCCACCCCGGCCAGCGCCGGCCCGACCGCCGACCCGCCGGTGTGGCACGCCGCACACTGCGCCTTGGCGTACACCGCCTTCCCCCGCGTGGCGTCGCCGGCGTCCCAGTGTACCTCGGCCAACCGCTTCTTCCACGCCGCCGAGTCGTACCCGCCGGTGGTCAGCTTCTTCGCCAGCTCCGGGTGATTCTCGGTCAGCCACGCCTCCCACTTCGCCACGTCGTCGAGCTTCTGGCCGGTGCGAGCTTGCAGCAGCGTGACCACCTCCTTCCGCACGGCCACGTCGGTCTTCGGGTCCGGGTACCGCCGCAGGGCACGGATGAGGGGAACGAGTTCGCCGGTACCGTCGGCCGGCAGCTTCGCCAGCGCCGTCGCGCTCGTCGCCGTCACCCCGGCCGCCGTCGACGACAGCCCGGCCACGAACCGCTCGCGGTCCTCCGCCTTCGGCTGCTTCGCCAGTTGCGTCACCACCGCGTCGGTCAGCCCGCGGTCGTACAGCTTGAGCAGCAGCGGGCGGCGGTCGGCCTCCGGCAACTCGGCGACGAACTCGACGTGCCCGGCCGCCCAGCGGTAACCGGCGTCGTCCGCCGCCTTCGCCGCGAACGCCTTCGCCACCTTCACCCGGTCCGCGCCCGGCAGCTTCGCCAGCCACAGGTGATCAGCCTGCCCGAACTGCGGGTGGGCCAGGATCGCTGGCAACAGCCGCGGGTCCTTCTCGCACAGCCCGGCCGCCGCCTCGGCCAGCCGCAGCGGCCAGTGCCGGTCCCGCAGGATGTGCTTCCGCTCGTACTCGGCGTCGAGGGTGACGAGTTCGTTGGCGACGCGGGCGGTGTCGTCGGCGGTGCGGTTCCCGCCCAACCGCCCGAGGGCGATCAGGTAGTGAACCCGCTCGACCGGGTCCGCCAGTGTGCCCAGGTGGGCGGTCACTTTTGGAATCAGATCGTGTTCGCCGTCCTGCACCACAGCCAGGAAGCGGACGAGTTCGCGGTTCAGGTCGGCCTGTTTGGCCGGGAACGCCTCGCGGGCCACTTTGGCTACCGCCGCCACGTCGGTCCATTTCACCGGCTTCCGCGGCGAGTACCCCTCCCACACCGTGCCGGACAGCTTCGGATCGACCAGATCGCCGATCGCCAGTTCCCACGATCGGATGGCTTGCACCTTGTAGTACGGGAACTTCGCGGTCGTGAAGGCCTCCGGGTTCAGCCCCGGCTCGATCGGCTTGACCTTCGGCAGGTCGCCTCCCCTACGGTATGGCTCCACCTGCCCCTTCTCCGGCTTCTCGGCGGCGATGCGGTACACCGCCCCGCGGGTGCCCCGCCCGCCGATGCTCACGTACATCTCGCCGGTCGCCGGGTGGACGGCCAGCCCGGTCGGGGCGAACCCGTTCTCCCCGGTCGCCTCCAGGAACACCCGCGGCGTCGGCAGGGCGGCGTCCGGGTGCGTGCAGTAGATCTTGCCGAACGTCCAGTCGGCGTAGAAGAGTTGGCGGCGGAACGGCCGGGGGAAGGTGAAGTGCCGGTAGTACGCCACCCCGGTGGGCGACCCGCGACCGGGGGCGACGAGCGGGCGGGCGGAGAAGGCCGGCGGCAGCTTCCACGTCTGCGCGTGCTGCGGGTTCAGCCAGCCGTAGTTCGCCCCGGCCGCGATGCCGTACACCCGCGCCGGCTCGTACCACGGCAACCCCGCACACCGCTCGTTGTCCGAGTCGAACGTGTACGGCACGCACCTGTAGTCGAAGTCGAAGTCGTACGGGTTGCGGAACCCGTCGGCGATCACCTCCACCTCGGTGCCGTCGTCGGCCAACCGCAGCAGGGCGCCGGCCACCGGCTTCTTCACCGGCGAGTCCTTGGCGGTGATCGTCTTCTCGCTCACCCCGGCGTTGTTCCCGCACAGCACCCACAGCTTGCCGTCCGGTCCCCGCTTCACCGCATGGGCGGCGTGCTCCCCGCCCGTCGTCAGCTTCACCAGCAGGTCCGGCTTCTGTTTGGTCGGGCCTTTCCCGTCCACCCCGCGGAACCGCTTCAGCCCACCGTCGCTCACCACGTACAGCGTGTCGTCCTCCCACAGCAGGCCCATCGGCCCGTCCGCCGGCGGGGGGATCACGTCCGTGGCCGTGTCCGCCTTGCCGTCGCCGTCGGTGTCGGTCAGGTGCCGCACGTACCCCTTCCCGGCTACCAGTACCCGGCCTGCCCCGTCGATGTGCAGGCAGTAGATGTCGTTCGCCAGTTCCGGGCCGGCGAACTGCGAAATGACGAACCCGTCCGGCACCTTCAGGCCGGCGGTCGGGTCGGCGGAGCAGGCGAGCAAGGCGGCGAGGAGCGGAACGTTCATGGCTGATGCATCACGCGGATGATGAAGAGTGAGCGTATCGGGAGTGGGAGCGTTGGACCTCACCCCCCGGCCCCCTCTCCCACGGGGAGATGGGGTGTTCAAGAGCGGACCACTTCCGTTTTCGCTGCGATCTCCAGAGCGGCATAGCTTTCACCGCTCTCGGAGGTCGCGGCGAAGAGTCTCCCCCTCTCCACTTTGGAGAGGGGGCCGGGGGGTGAGGTCTCCGACCCAAAAATTCCTCCCGGAATTATGCACGAAACGGCGGGCGGATCGCCACTAACAGTTTCGACCCCGTTACGAGGCTGTTATGCTCCGACTCACCCTCCGCACCCTGCTCGCGTACCTGGACGACACCCTGCCACCGGCCGAGGCGAAGGCGATCGGCCACAAGCTGGCCGAAAGCCCGCAGGCCCTGGAACTGATGGACCGCATCAAGAAGGTGACACGGAAGCGGAGCCTGAGCACCCCGCCCGCCGGGCCGGACGGCGGGCCGGCCGACCCGAACACGGTGGCCGCGTACCTGTCCGACACCCTCACCGGCGAGCAGGTGACGCAGTTCGAAACGCTGGCCCTTGAATCCGACGTTCACCTGGCGGACGTGGCGGCGTGCCACCAGATCCTCACCCTGCTGCTGTCCGAGCAGATGCGGGTGCCGCCGACGGCGTACCGCCGCATGTACTCGCTGGTGAAGGGCAAAGAATCGATCCCCGGCCGCGCGCCCGGCGGGCGGACGGTGCCGGTCGGCGGGGTGGTGGCGGCCGAGAAGGCGGCGGACGCGGCCGACGCCGACGCCCAGTACCTGCTCGGCATGACCCCGTACTCGCAGAGCCAGTCGGTCGGCCAGAAGGCGGCGCGGTGGGCGGTGGCGGCGCTGCTCGCGGTCGGGTTCGCGGTCACCACCTGGCTGGCGTGGCCGAAGGGGCCAGTCGCCCCCGTCGGGCCGGTGGCGAAAGCACCGGACGCCGCCGTCCCGACCAGCGCCCCGGAGCCGGAGAAGAAGGCCGAGCCGGAGAAGAAGGAGCCGGACAAGGAGCCGGAGAAGAAGGAGCCGGACAAGGAGCCGGAGAAGAAGGCCGAGCCGGAGAAGAAGCCGATGGGCGACCTCGTGCCCGCCCCAGAGCCGCCGCGGGCCGACCGGCTGGCGGTCGCCAAGCTGGACTCGCCGGGCGAGAAAGTGCTGCTCGCCCGCAAGACCGACGCCGACCCGTGGGTGCGGATCGCCAAAGGGGAGGCGGTGAACAGCGCTGATCGGGTGGTGTGCCCGCCGGGGTTCACCGCCAAGCTGACGTTCGGCAGCGGGGCGACGGCCGAGCTGTGGGGGAACGTCGTCCCGGACCTGCTGCCGCTGCCGCTGCTCGACACCGCCGTCACCCTGCACGCCCCGAACGACGGGTACGACGCCGACCTCACCCTGCACGCCGGGCGGGTGTACCTGAGTGCGGGCAAGGCGAACGGGGCGGTGTTCCGGGTGCGGTTCCGCGGCGAGGTGTGGGACGTGGCTCTACCGGACGCGGCCAGCGAGGTGCTGGTGCAGTTGGTCCACCAGCCCTCCCCCGGCAAACTGCCCGAGTCGCCGGTGGCGTCGGCGGCGGTGTACGCGGTGAAGGGGTCGGCCGGGGTGAAGGAGCGGTACAAGGCGGTGCCGAAGATCGCCACCGGCGAGGTGCTGCTGTGGGACAGCAAGGGCGGGAAGACGGCCGGGCCGAAGAAGCCGGACCCGGCCGACCGGCTGATGCAGAACGACCTCGGGTTCGGCAAGGCGCCGGTGTACCCGAACGCCAAGACCGCCCAGCCGATGCTCAAGGCGCTGGACGGGTTCGCCACCCGACTGAAGGACGCCAAGTCGGTGGCGTCGGCCCTGACCGAGTTGCGGGCCGAGCCGAACGCCCCGCCCACCCCCGAGTACTTCGCCGGCGGGCGGTTCTCGATTCTGGCCGCCGCCGGGCTGCTCGACCTGCCGGCCGTCGCCGACGCGCTGAACGACGGCGCTCGTCCGGACCACCGGCAGGCCGCCGTCATCGCCCTCCAGTACCTGCTCGCCGCCTACCCGGACCAGGAGGAGAAATTCCGCGAGTTGGCGGCCACCAAGCTGCGGCTGGCTGACAAGAAGAAGGTGGACCGCCTGCTCCGCTCCCTCCGCGGGGTGGCCGAGGCCGAGCGGACCGATCGGGTGACCCTGGACGAGTTGGTGGAACAACTGAAAGGGGAGGAGGTGGCCGAGCGTGAGGTAGCGCTGTTCGCCCTGATCACCGGGGTGGAAGACCCGTCGATGCCGCCCAGGCCGGGGCTGTTCTTCGACACCGCCGGCTCGGCCGAGGTGCGGGCGGCGGGGGTGAAGGCGTGGGAGGCGCGGGTGAAGGAGCTGGCGAACGGGAAGTGAGTTTGGCGAGCCGGGAGCGTGAGCGACCGGAGGAATGAAACCTCCGGTCGCTCACGCTCCCGGCTCGCCAGCTTTACGCCCCGTTCCGCGACGGCCGCGGCCCGACCTGCTGCTTGCTCGCGTTCACCTTCTCGCACACCAACTCGACCACTTGCTCCAGCAGGTCGATGTACTCGGTGTTCAGGATCATCTTCACCTTCAGCGTCAGTTCCCGCCGCCGCTCGATGTTCTCCACGCACTGCTCCACCCCGAGCCGCTCCATCGCCCCGCCCGCCTCCTGCATGGCCAGCAGGTCGGTGATCTCGTCCGCCCGGAACTCGGCCGCCCGCTCGGCGTTCCGCTCCAGCCACGCCACCAGTTCGGGCAGGGTGGCGGACGAGTGCAAGAGTTTGAGCGCGCCCTCGTCCGCCGGCGGCTTGCCGTGCATCCGCGGCAGCAGCCGCTCCAGCGGCAGGGTGCGGAGCTCGTTCACCGTCAGCCCGAGGGCGTCAGCGCAGCTGCGGACGGTCACGTTCCGCAGCCGCCGCTGCGGCCCGGCGTGTAGGATCTGCCGCACCGTGTGCCGGTTCAGCCGCGAGAACTTGGCGAACTCTTCCTGGTTCCACCCCCGCTCTTCCACCAGCTTGGAAATCTTGAACGCCAGGTCCGCCGACCCGGTGTCCGGTCCCGTGGGCATCGTCGTCACTCGGAAGGTGTTTGAGGCGGGCTGTCCCGATCGCCATCCTACATCCCGCCCGGCCGTCATCCAGACCAATGTGCGAAAATGGGCCGCCCGTTCCGCAGAAGGTGACGGAATGAACGACACCCCGGCGCCGGATCGCCCGGCGCCGGGGTGCGTGTGTTGGACACGGTCACTACTTCCCCGCGTCCGGCTTCGGCATGTTGGCCGGCGGGGTGGTCGTCGGAGTCGGGGCGGGCGTACCGGGTGTGGTAGGTAGCACCGTGCCGACGGCCGGGGCGCACCCGGTCGGCACCGCTCCGCAGCCGACCGAGCAGGCGACGTGCGGCGCCGTGCCGGCGTCGCAATTCCGCGACCCGTGGAACCTCGCCCGCAACCGGGCCAGCAGGCCGCCGCGGTCGCACGGATCAGCGCAGCTGGTGGTGAACCCGGTGAAGACCGGCGTGCCGCAGCACGGGGCGGGCGCGGGAGCCGCGGCCGGAGCGCAGCACGGGGCCGGAGCGGGTGTACACGCCGGCTGGCACTTCGGCGCCCGGCGGGCGGCGAGCCGTGCGCGGAGTCGGTCGAGCAGACCCACCCGACCGCACGACGGGGCGCAGTCCGGCGCGCACGCCACCGCCGGAGCGGAGGAGCATCCGCCGCAGCCGACGGCAACCCCGGCGATCGGTGCGGCTGTCACCACCGGAACCGGGTCGGCCCCGGCCAGCAGGGCGGAGCTGAGGAGTAAGACGGAAGCGTTCACGCGAAGAACCTCCTCGGATCAGGGTGCAGGAACGTGGGTGCGATGAGGCCGAGCGTCGCCTCCCGAATGAGGGCGTCTCCGGAAATGGGCGAAGTGTCCGAAGTTATCGGAGTAACATCGACCGGGGTGCGGCTGAGGTGTGAAGGGCGGGTCAGTGAAAAGCATAAATGGATCGGCTATGGGTCGTGTCGTGCCGGTCAAGTCGGCAATGTGGCGCGTGAGGGCTTGTCGTCGCCGCGAGCCTGCGAGCGGGATCGCAGCCACGACCGGATTCCGCGATTGACCTTGCCGCCGCCGGTGGATGTCATCAATGTGGGGGTTCACGCTTTCGCCGAGGATTCCGGTTGCCCCCGCCCCGCAAGCTGTGGTGCCTGCACCCGCACGACGACCGGGCCGCCCGGAGTCTGGCCGCTGCCCTGAGCACGAACGCCGTCGTCGCCCAACTGCTGCTCAACCGCGGCGTGGCCGACCCACAGACGGCCAAGCTGTTCATGGACGCGCCGCTGTCCGGCCTGCACCCGCCGGCCCTGCTGCCGGGCGTGACCGACGCCGCCGACCGCATCGCCGCCGCCGTCCGCGACGGCAAAAAAATCTGCGTGTACGGCGACTACGACGTGGACGGCACCACCGGCACCGCCGTGCTGCTCGGGCTGCTCCAGCGGCTCGGGGCGGACGCCACCTTCTACGTCCCGCTCCGGCTGGAGGAGGGGTACGGGCTGAACTCCGCCGCCGTCCGCGAGCTGGCCGATCAGGGCGTTCAGATGCTCGTCACCGTGGACTGCGGCATCGCCAGCCTGGACGAGGCGGACGTGGCGAAGGAAGTCGGCATCGAGCTGATCGTGACCGACCACCACGAGATGAAGGACCGATTACCGAACGCCGCGGTGCTGGTCCACCCGCGGCTGCCGGGGTCGGTGTACCCGTTCGCCGGACTGTCCGGGTCGTGCGTGGCGTTCAAGCTGGCGTGGGCGATCGGCCAGCGGGCGAGCGGCGGGGAGCGGGTGACGCCGGAGCTGCGGGAGTACCTGCTGGACGCGATGGGGCTGGCCGCCCTCGGGCTGGTGGCCGACGTGGTGCCGCTGCGGGACGAGAACCGCATCTTCACCCGCCACGGGCTGAGCCGGCTGGTGGCCCGACCGAGCGTCGGCATCAAGGCGCTGCTCGACGAGGCCAAGCTGACCGACACGGTGAAGGCGGAGGACGTGAGCTTCAAACTCGGCCCGCGGATCAACGCCGCCGGCCGGCTCGGGTGCGCCCGGCTGGTGGTCGAGCTGCTCACCACCACCAACCCGCGGAAGGCGCAGGAGATCGCCCAGTTCCTGGAAAAGCAGAACAGCCAGCGGCAGGCGCTCGAACGCAAGATCACCGCCGAGGCGAAGGAGACGGTGGAGGCGAGCGGGTTCGCCGACGCCCCGGCGCTGGTCCTCGGCTCGACCGAATGGCATCAGGGCGTGGTGGGCATTGTCGCCGGGCGGCTGGCGGACCAGTTCGGCAAGCCGGTGCTGCTGGCGGCGCTGAAGGAGAACGACGAGCCGAGTACCGGGTCCGGGCGGTCGGTGCCGGGGTTCGAACTGCACACGGCGCTGGAGGCGTGCGGCGACCTGCTCGAAGGGCACGGCGGGCACGCGGCGGCGGTCGGGTTCCGGGTGCGGCCGTCGAAGCTGGCCGCGCTGCGGGAGCGGTTCTGCGCGGTCGCGGCGGGGGCGTTCCCGGCCGGCGGCCCGCCGGCCCGCCAACTCATGCTCGACGCCGAGGTGCCGCTGTCCGCCCTCACGTTCGCCCTGCTGCGGGACATCGACAAGCTGGAACCCTACGGGGCGGACAACCCGCGGCCGCGGTTCCTGGCGTCCGGCTTGACCATCGAGGGCACCCCGCGGCGGATCGGCACCGGCGAGCGGCACCTGTCGTTCCGGGTGAAGCAGGGGGGCACGTCCATCCGGGCGGTCGGGTGGGGGTTCGGCGACCGGCTGGACGACCTGATGGCCGGCGGCGGGGCGTGCAGCCTGGCGTTCACCCCGAAGGTGAACGAGTGGAACGGGTTCCGCAAAGTCGAGATTGAAATGGTGGACTTCCAGCCGCAATCAATCGCCGAGCTGGGGTGACGCACCGCCCAGAATTGATTCTTCCACGGGTGCGCCACCCCTCCTGTGGAACCATCCGGTTCGTGTGGAAGAAATATTGTTGGAGCGACTGCCTTGTCACAACCGCCAAATTCCACCGCGTCAACTGCCGATGCTGTTGGGGAATCGGCCTGACGTTGCTTCGCAAGTCCCAAGTCGGTACAGGGGTTGCATAGGGGAACCGGTCTGCCCCCGCGTGCGCAAGTTCTCCCAACGGCGCCCGTTTCCTGGTAGCCAAACGATTCGCTACCTCTGAGGCACACCGTCATGAAACGCTCTCCGTTGCGCCGCCTCCTGTTCACGCTGCCGCTGGCCGTCCTGGCCGGCGGGTTGGGCCTGGCCCAGCCGGGGCAACTGCCGCCGCGGTCCGGGTTGCCGCCCGTGCAAGCGCCGGCGGACAGGCAGGACGATATCGAGGTGCTGGCCCGCGGGCCGATCCACGAGGCGTTCGCCGCCACCGCCGAGATGCCGGCCGGCGGGCCGGTGGTGGACAAGCGGCCGCCCGACCCGGTGGAGGAACTGCCCCCGGACCAGAAGCCGGACGGGGACAACGTGCAGTGGATGCCGGGGTATTGGCACTTCGACGAGGAGCGGAAGGACTTCATCTGGATCAGCGGGTTCTGGCGGGACGCCCCGCCCGGCCGGGTGTGGGTGCCCGGCGGGTGGCAGGAGGTGAAGGGCGGGTTCCAGTGGGTGAGCGGGTTCTGGAACGTGCCCGCCCCGGTGGTGCAGCCGGGGGTGGCCCCGCAGGCGCAGCTGGAGTACCTGCCGCCGCCGCCGGTCACCCTGGAGACCGGCCCGACCCTGGTGTCGCCCGGCGACGACTACTTCTACACCCCGGGCTGCTGGGTGTACCGGGTGAACAGGTACGTGTGGCGGCCGGGGTTCTGGGTGGAGCACCGGCCGAACTGGGTGTGGGTGCCGGACCAGTACCGCTGGACGCCGTGCGGGTTCGTGTTCGTGCCCGGGTTCTGGGACGTGCCGCTGGAGCGCCGGGGGGTGCTGTTCGCCCCGGTGTTCTTCCGCCCGGCGGTGGTGCTCCGCCCGCGGTTCGTATACACCCCGGTGTACGCCGTGCCCGCCCCCAGCCTGTACACCTCGCTGTTCGTCCGCACCGGGTACAGCGGGTACTACTTCGGCGACTACTTCGAGCAGCGGTACGCCACCGCCGGGTTCAACTCGTGGGCGGTGGGCATCCGCGGCAGCAACTTCGCCGTCGGCATCAGCGGCGGCCGCGGGTTCGCGTACGACCCGCTGTGGAGCTACTACAGCCAGGCGTACCGGCGGGAGCCGGCGTGGCAGCGGAACATCGGCGACGTGTACGCCGGCCGGTTCAACGGCACGGTGGCCCGTCCGCCCCGCACCCTGGTGCAGCAGACCACCATCATCAACAACATCACGAACAACACGGTGGTGAACAACAACAACACCACGGTGGTGAACAACAAGACGGTGAACACCGCCCCGCCGACCGCCGCCCAGGTGACGATGCTGGCGCCGCTGGCCGACCTGAAGAAGTCCAGCCCGACGGTGGCACTCAAGCCGGTAGCCGTGGAAGACCGCACGAAGGAACAGTCGGCGGCGAGGGAACTGCGGCAGGTGGGTAGCGAGCGGCGGAAGGCGGAGACCCAACTGGTGGCCCGCGGGCAGGTGCCGGTGAAGGCGGACGACAAGCCGCAGCAGGTGAAGGTGGACATGGCGAAAACGGCGGTGGCCCGCGCCCAGCAGCAGCCGACGAAGGACAAGGCCCCGCCGCCCGCCCCGGCTCCGATCGCCAAGAAGCCGGACGCCCCGACCGCGCCGCCGACGGGGGCGAAGCCGGGCGACAAGCCGACCGTCCCGACCGTGCCACCGAAGCCGGGCGACCCACTGAAAGGGCCGCCGGCCAAGAACGACCCGCCCAAGTCGGGGCCGGGCACGCCGATGCCCCCGGTCGGGCCGAAGCCGGCCGATCCGAAACCGCCGGTGAACCCGCCGAAGGTCGATCCGCCCAAGCCGGGTGATCCGCCGAAAGGGCCGCCGGCCACCCCGCCCAAAACCGACCCGCCGAAGGGACCGCCGACGGTGCCCCCGAAGTCGGACCCGCCGAAGGTCGATCCGCCAAAGGGGCCGCCTGCGACGCCGCCGGTTGGGCCGAAACCGGCTGATCCGCCCAAGCCGAAAGATCCTCCGAAAACGGATCCACCGAAGGGTCCGCCGGTGACCCCGCCGACGGTGCCCCCGGTCGGGCCGAAGCCGAGCAACCCGCCGAAGCCGAAGGATCCGCCCAAGCAGGATCCGCCGAAACCGCAACCGCCGACGGCTCCGCCGATCATGCCGCCGAAGACCGACCCACCGAAGGCCCCGCCGCCGCCGCCGAAAGTGGACCCGCCCAAGCCGCAGCCGCCGGCGGCCCCGCCGCCGAAGGTCGATCCGCCGAAACCGCCGGCCTCGCCCCCGCCGGCCGCACCGCCGAAGGTGGACGCCCCGAAGTCGAACCCGCCGAAGGGGCCGGGCGTTCCATCCCGGCCGACGCGGGGGGATGATAAGAAGGACGACAAGAAGAAGTAACCGTGTGTAGCCGCGAGCCGCAGGCGAGCGCGTTCCGACGCGCTCGCCTGCGGCTCGCGGCTACGTCAATCCACTCGTGCCGCACAATTCCCCGCACGCACCGCGATTTGTTCTAGTCTCGGACGGGCATCGTCGTCCCTCCGAGGGCAACCGCGTGAACGATCCGATCAGTTCGCCGCCGGCGGCGCAAACGCCGGGCAACACGCTCACCTTCTGGCCGCGATTTCACGCAACATACGGACCGGCCGCGGTCGGCCTGTTCGGCGGGGCGCTGACGGTGGGCATCGCGTCCGTCAGTTTCACGCCGGTTCTTCGGGCGTGCGGGGAGACCTACGCCAAGTTCCCCAGCCTCCAGGCCCCGTGGCTGATGAGGGATTTCACGCCGCACATCGCCGTACTCATTCCACTCTTCTTCGTGGCAGTCGCCGCCCCGTTCGTGATGGGGTATGTGTCGGCCCGACTGGTGCGGCCGAAGGACGGGTGGGAGGCGGTGTCCGCCGGGCTGACGACGGCCACGACCGCCAGCGTCGCGGCCTATCTGCTGTGGATCGGCTGGGCGGTGACGGTGGCGACGGTGGTGGTGCCGTCGATCCACGACCTGACGCTGTTCGCCAGCTCGACCCGCACGCCGGCCGAAGCGACCGCGCACCCGTCCGACTTGATGACCGGCCCGTACCCGGATTTGAAGGCGACGCCGGCGGACGCCCGCGGCGACCTGCTGTTCCCGAAGATCGTGTCGGACCAGGTGGTCGGCAGCGCGTACGGTGTTTGGGTCGGCGGGATCGTGTCCGCGGCGGTCGTCGGCCTGCCCGCGTTCTGCGGGACGCTGGCGGCCGCGTGGCTGCTCCGCCGCGGCGGGTCGCGGTGGGCGAAGCTGTTCTCGTACTTCGAACTCACGGTCGCCACCGCCGTCCCGCTCGGCCTGCTGCTGTTCGCGGCCGTTCCGGTCATGCTCCTGTTCGGCCAGCCGTTGCCGTGGCTCCGGTTGGCCGCCCTCGGCGTGGTGTCGGCGGTGGTGGTGGCCGGCGTGATCCGCCGCTGGGGCTGGCCGCTCCGCCTCGTGGCGGCGTTCGCCTGGGTGATGGTGCTGGCCGGCGTCGGCTTCCGCGACTACACCTCGGAGGCGCTGATCGGCGGGGACGTCCGGAACCACGTCTCGACGACGACCGTGTGTGCTACGGTGGTGGGGTACGGCGGGCTGGCGGTCCTGCTGGTCCGGCGACTGGTCGGCCGCTCGAACGCCCGCCTCAGTCCGCCACCCGCTTCGTGATGCCGCCGTAGTAGTCGATCCGGCGGTCGCGGAAGAACGGCCAGTTCCGCCGGATCTCCTCGGCGTGCTTGCGGCTGCACTCGATGACGATGACCTCTTCGCGGTCCGCACTGCCCACCTGGAGCAACCGGCCGAACGGGTCGCTCACGAACGACTGGCCCCAGAACTCCAGCCCGTCGGCGGTCAGTTTCTCGTGCCCGATGCGGTTCACCGCCCCGACGTACACCCCGTTGGCGATGGCGTGCCCCCGCATGCTGGTCTGCCACGCGCTGTGCTGGGCCTCGCCGTACTCGGCCTTCTCCTTCGGGTGCCAGCCGATGGCGGTCGGGTAGAAGATCACCTCCGCCCCCCGCAGCGCGGTCAGCCGCGCCGCCTCCGGGTACCACTGGTCCCAGCACACCAGCGTGCCCACCTTCGCGTACTTGGTGTCGAACACCCGCCAGCCCAGGTCGCCGGGGGTGAAGTAGTATTTTTCGAGGAACAGCGGGTCGTCCGGGATGTGCATTTTGCGGTACATGCCCAGGAACGTGCCGTCGGCATCATGCACGGTGGCGGTGTTGTGGTACACCCCAGCCATCCGCCGCTCGAACAGCGAGCCGATGACCACCACGTTGTTCGCCTTCGCCGCCTTCCCCAGCCGCTCCGAACTCGGGCCGGGGATCGGCTCGGCCAGGTCGAACAGCTTGACGTCTTCCGTCTGGCAGAAGTACGGGCCGGTGAACAACTCCGGCAGGCACACGATCTGCGCGCCCTTCTTGGCCGCGTCGGCGATGGCCGCCTCGGCCTTCCCCAGGTTGGTGTCGCGGTCGGCGTCGCAGCCCATCTGCACCAGGCCGATGTTGAACGTGTCCGCCATTCGATCAAGTTCCTCAGGGGTTCAGGCTTTCACAGCGACGAGGTTGGCGAAGTGGGCGTCGAAGTCGGCTTCGTCCATCAACCCGCGGTACGCGAGTTGGACGCGGAGGCCGTCTACATGCGAGGCCCGTGCCGGGGCGGTCGGATCGCTCTTCGGAAGCGGGAACGCCATGTCCGATTTCGGCTCCGTGAACAGGTCGTACCGCTCGTTCAGGTTCGTCCGGGTGAACCCCAACGCGGTGAGGAGTTGAACGAGCTGGCCGTTGGTAACGGTGTGCGGTCTCATGTCGCCTTCCTCCCGCCGGCGGTGCCCGGAACGATCAGGTTCTTCGTTTCCCGCCAGCGGCGGACCGCGGCCGCGTTCAGCACGTTCCCCACCGGGATGCGGAGCGTCACCGTGCGAAGGTGGTCGGCGTCGATGCCGGGGTTCCGGGCGTACTCTTGGAGATCGAGCCAAAACGCCCGGTCTCCGTTCGCATCGTACACCACCAGGAAGACCGGGAACAACTCGAACAGCCACAACTTCAGATCACGGCCGGAGACCCGTTGCAGGACGCTCCCGCCGTCGGCCGACAGCTTCAGGTGATCGGTCGCTTTCAGTTGGATTTCGCACAAGCCGTTCTCGACCTCACCACCCGCGTCGAACGTAACGAGGGTGGCGTCGAACCCGTAGTCGTGCGCCTTCACCTCCAGAACGTACCCGCACTCCAGCACGGCACGTTCCAGGTAATTCACACTCAGGTCCGCGATCACATGCTCGCGGGTGCGGCGCTTGCGGCCGGCGGGCTGACGGCGTCGGGCCAACGCGGACTCCGCGACGGGGGCGGTTCTCCGCGTACTTTATACCGAAGCGGTGGCACGATCTCTCCCCGACGGCTGACGACTCATGACGACGCCGAACATCACCAGCGTGCTGAAGGAAACCCGCGTGTTCCCGGTGCCGGAGGCGTTCGCGGCAGCGGCGCACGTGACCGCCGACGAACACCGGCGGCTGACCGAGTGGGCCGACCGCGACCCGGACGGGTTCTGGGGCCACCACGCGGAGAGCCTGCACTGGTTCCAGAAGTGGGACCGGGTGTTCGACGGGTCGAACCCGCCGTTCTTCAAGTGGTTCACCGGCGGGACGACGAACGCCAGCTACAACTGCCTCGACCGGCACCTGAACGGCCCGCACAAGAACAAGGCGGCGATCATCTGGGAGGGCGAGCCGGGCGACACCCGCACGCTGACGTACCAGCAACTGCACCACCAGGTGTGCAAGTTCGCCAACGGGCTGAAGCAGCTCGGCGTGGGCAAGGGCGACCGCGTCACCATCTACATGCCGATGACGCCGGAGGCGGCCATCGCCATGCTGGCGTGCGCCCGCATCGGGGCGGTGCATTCGGTGGTGTTCGGCGGGTTCAGCGCGGAGGCCGTGGCCGACCGGAACAACGACGCCAAGGCCAAGCTCATCATCACCGCCGACATCGGCTGGCGGCGGGGGAACGCGGTTCACCTGAAGCAGAACGTGGACGAGGCGCTGGCGAAGTCGCCGACGGTCGAGAAGTGCGTGGTGTTCAACCGCGCCCGCAACACGTCCGTCCACATGAAGCCCGGCCGCGACATCTGGTGGCACGACCTGATGTCGGACGTGTCGGCCGACTGCCCGGCGGAGGAGTTGGACAGCGAACACCCGCTGTTCGTCCTGTACACGTCCGGCAGCACCGGCAAGCCGAAGGGGGTGCTGCACACCACCGGCGGGTACCTGCTCGGGGCGAGCCTGACGCACCGCTGGGTGTTCGACCTCCGCGACGACGACGTGTACTGGTGTACGGCCGATGTCGGGTGGGTGACCGGGCACAGCTACATCGTGTACGGCCCGCTGGCGAACGCCGCCACCGTGGTGATGTACGAGGGCGCACCGAACCACCCGAAAGAGGACCGCTTCTGGGGCATCATCGCCAAGTACGGCGTCACCATCCTGTACACCGCCCCGACCGCCATCCGCGCGTTCATCAAGTGGGGCGACCAGCACCCGAACGCCCACGACCTGAGTTCGCTCCGGCTGCTGGGCAGCGTCGGCGAGCCGATCAACCCGGAGGCGTGGATGTGGTACCACGACGTGATCGGCAAGGGCCGATGCCCGATCGTGGACACCTGGTGGCAAACCGAAACCGGGGCGATCTTGATCGCCCCGCTGCCCGGCGCCATCCCCACCAAGCCCGGCAGCGCGACCAAGCCGTTGCCCGGCATCGCCGCCGCGGTGGTGGACAAGGACGGCAACGACGTGCCGGCGAACAGCGGTGGGTTCCTGGTGGTGAAGCGGCCGTGGCCGAGCCTGATGCGGACCATCTACGGCGACGACGAGCGGTTCAAAGCCACCTACTGGAGCCAGTACCCGCAGGGGTACTACTTCACCGCCGACGGCGCCCGCCAGGACGAGGACGGGTTCATCTGGGTGATGGGCCGGGTGGACGACGTGCTGAACGTGAGCGGCCACCGGCTGAGCACGATGGAGGTGGAGAGCGCGCTGGTGAACCACCCGAAGGTGGCCGAAGCTGCGGTGGTGGGCAAACCGGACGAGATCAAGGGCGAGGCGATCTGCTGCTTCGTGACCGTCAAGCAGGGCGTGACGGTGTCTGACAGCCTGAAGGACGAGCTGAAGAAGCACGTGGCGAAGGAGATCGGCGCGCTCGCCCGGCCGGACGAGGTGCGGTTCACCGATTCGTTGCCCAAGACGCGGTCCGGGAAGATCATGCGACGGCTCTTGCGCGACATCGCCGCCGGCCGCGAGGGGAAACAGGACACGACGACGCTGGAAGACTTCAGCGTGCTCGCCAAGTTGCGGGGGGATGAAGAGTAGGCTGGTAGGGTGGCCGACTCTCTCCGAGAGTCGGTCCGAATGTCGCTCTCGGAGAGAGCGACCCACCCGAAAGGGCACCCATGCTCCCCCCCCATTCCTCCTTCGTCGCCCTCGACTTCGAGACGGCCGACCACGGTCCGGACAGCGCGTGCGCGATCGGCGTGGTACGGGTGGAAGCCGGGAAGGTGATCCACCGCGAAGGCATCCTGATCCGCCCGCCGCGGCCCCGCATCCTGTTCACCCGCGTCCACGGCATCACCTGGCCGATGGTGGCCGCCGCCCCGGCGTTCGCCGACGTGTGGCCGCGGCTGCTCCCGCTGCTCGACGGCGCCGCCTTCCTCGCCGCACACAACAGCGGGTTCGACAAGCGGGTGCTGCACGCCTGCTGCGCCGCCGCCGGCCTGCCGCCGCCGCCGCTGCCGTTCGTCTGCACCGTGCAACTGTCCCGAAAGAAGTGGGGGCTGAAGCCGAACGACCTGCCGAGCGTGTGCCGGCGGCTGGGCATCGGCCTGCTGCACCACGACGCCGCGTCGGATGCCGAGGCGTGTGCCCGCATCGTCATCGCCGCCGCCGCCCCGCCGCCCGCCCCGTTCTGACGTACACTGCCGGATGTCTGGGTTCGCCCGACGCGCGAGTGCGGGCCGAGCCGCCTGACCCTCGCTCGCGCGTCGGGCTAACAAAAGCAACAAGCCGAGGACCGCCCGTGCCGACCGTCACCTGCCCGAGCTGCAACGACGCGGTGGAGATCGAATCCGACTGGTACGGCCGGCGGGTGGTGTGCCCGAACTGCGACCACAGGTTCGTCGCCGAAGACCCGTTCGACCGCCGGCGGGACGAGTTCGACGACGACCGGCCGCGACGGAAGCGATCGCGCTTCGATGACGATGACCGCCCCCGCCGCCGGAGCCGCCGCGAACAGCCGGCCCCGCGGAACCGCGGCCTGTTCGTCGTCCTCAGCCTGCTCGGGCTGGTCGGCCTCGTCTGTCTGGGGTGCGGCGGGTGGGGCGTGTACAAGTTCGTGTCGCCGATCGACTACAGCGGGCCGTGGGTGACGCAGCCCCTGCCCGACGGGTCGTGCGCGATGGACTTCCCGCGGAAGCCGAAGACGGAAGACCTGAGCGAACCGTTGTCCGGGGTGGCCGGCACCAAATACTTGCTGGAGGAGGTGTGGCCGCCGGACGCCGCGTTCGCGTTCGGGTACATCGACGCCCCGGTCCACACCCCCGGCCTGTTCGAGGACGCGTACCAGGCGGAACTGGCCGAGTTGAAGAAGGCGACCGGGGCGGCGGTGGTGCGGGAGACGCAGATCACCGTGGCCGGCTACCCGTGCAAGGAGGCCGAGTTCGCGTCCGGGAACAGCCGCGGGGTGTACCGACTGGTGTACATGGCCGACCGCGGCCGACCGCGGATGCTGGTCATCTTCGCCGGCGGGCGGAACGTGTCGGCGGCCGACCGGGATAAGTTTCTGAACTCGTTCCGGATGCTGCGGTAAGAGATGGCATCACCGGCGGCCCGCCCGTCACTCCGCGTCCCACACCACCACCTGCCCCTTCTCCCCGCCGGCGGCGGCGAGGGTGCCGTCGCGGCTGACGTCCACGCACGACACCTTGCCCACGCCCCAATCGAACGAGTTCACCGGCCGCCCGCTGTCGGTGTCGAACTGCGTCACCCGCTTCGACCCGTCGGCGACGAGCAGGGCGTGCCCGTTCGGGTGCAGGGCCAGATCGACCGCCGGCCGCTTCAGCGTCGCCTCCCACCCCGGCCCGCCTGACATCGACACGCACCGCAGTTGGTCGGCGGCGGCGTACACGATCCGGTCGCCGTCCGGCAGCACCGCAACGGACCCGTTGGCGAACTCGCCGATGTCGGCCAGTTCGGTGCGGAACCGCACCCGGAACGGCTTCACGTCCCACGCCGTCAGGCGGTGGGCGTGCGCCTCGATGGACGCGACGAACGACCCGTCCGGCCCGAAGGAAACGCCGCGGTAGTCGCCGTCGGCCTCGGCGTAGATGTATTCCTGCGTAAGCGGGTTCCACAGGCTGAAGTTGACCGACGCCATGGCCAGCCAGAACCGCTTCGGTTCCGAACCTGCCGTGAACTCGACCGCGGACACCGGGATGTCCGCCTCCCGATCCGGATCCGTCCCGATCCTCAAATTCAGCAGCGGCCGCTCGTTCTCGCCGACGACGACCTGCACGAACCCCGAGGTGGTTCCGATCGCCAGATGGCCGTCTGCGGCGTGTGCCACCGCAGAGATTTCGCCGTGGTCGAATCGCACGTTCGGCCGAGTTGTTCCCGTTTGCAGTTCGAGTTGAGCGACCCGATTACTCCGCCGGTGGATGACCGACAGGGCGCTCGCGTCCTGGGTGAACCGGACCCGCGCCACGCGGAGCAAGCTGGCCTGGTACACCCGCATGACGGTATTTTACGGGTGGCACCCACCTTTCCCCGTGAGTGTTCAGCCGCGATTTGCGGGCGCTGGAGAAGACCCCTCACCCGATCCGGTCGCTTCGCTCTCCGGATCGACCTCTCCCCCGCTCCGCGGGGGGAGGTGGGGTGCGGTCGGGATTCGAGGAGCGTAAACCCGAGAGCCGGCGAGCCATCACCTCTCCCCTGGAGGGGGAGAGGTCGTCGCCGGGAGCGGAGCGACGGCGGCGGGTGAGGGGGCGCTCCCTCTAGATGCGGCGGCAATCCGGCAGAAGGTAGCCGACACACGGAGTGTGCCGCCGATCGGCACACGGAGTGTGCCGACTACCTTGTCACCCGCATCGTCTCGCCGTCCCATTCGATCACCACCGGGCGGCCGCCGCCTGGTCCGGCGCTGGCGTTCACGAACAGGGTGTGTTCCGTCGGGAACATGCCGGCCGCCTCGTGGATGTGCCCGAACACGTGCAGCTTCGGCCGCACCTGCCGCACCCGTGCGAGCAGGTCGGCACACCCGACCACCTCGCCGCGGAACGTCACATCCCCGATGCCGAGCGGTGGGCCGTGCGTGAGCAAGATGTCGGTGTCGGGCGGGATGAGCGCCCACTTGGCGGCCAGTTCCGGCCCGCGGGGCAGGTTGAACGCCCAGTCGTGGAACCACGGCTGCCACGGGCTGCCCCAGATCCTCAGTCCGCCGATCGTGATGCCCGAGTCTTGCAGGTAGGTGGCGTGGGTGATCCGCCGGACGGCCTCGGCCGGCTGCCGCTCGAACGCGAAGTCGTGGTTCCCGCAGATCATCACCTTGTGCGGGTGCGGCAGGGTGCCGAGCCAGCGGTCGAAGTCCTCGACGGCCGCCAGGGTGCCGCGGGTGGAGATGTCCCCGGCGTGCAGCAGCACGTCGCCGGCGGGCACGTCCACCTCCCAGTGGTGGGCGTGCGTGTCGCTGACGCACACGATCCGCACGGTCATGACCCGCCGTGCCCGGTGAACACCGCCCCCTGCACCAACGGGCCGTACAGGTCCGGCCGCCGCCAGTTCACCCGGTCGATCTCGTACTCGCCGACGCAGTGTACCACCCGCTTCCGCCTGGCCTTCTCCGGATCGATGTCGGCGTACAGGATGGCCTCCCGGTCGTGGTCGGCGACCGCCAGCGGGTCGGCGGACGGGGAGAAGATCGAACTGCGGCCGATGTACCGGAACCCGGCCTCGGTGCCGATGCGGTTGCAGGCGGCGAAGTACACCGCGTTCTCCAGCGCCCGCACCGGCGGCACCAGGGTGGCCGTCTTCATCGCCTGCTCCGCCCAGTTGGTCGGCAGCACGATCAGGTCGGCCCCCATCAGGGTGAGCACGCGAGGGAACTCCGGGAACCCGCCGTCGAAGCAGATGCCGATGCCCACCTTCAGCCCGCCGATGTCGATCACGGCCGGCGGTTCCGCACCGGGGGTGGTGAAGCGGTCGGCGCCCAGGCACGGCAGGTGTGTCTTGCGGTACTTGGCGGCGAACCCGTGCGGGCCGACCAGCGCGGCGGTGTTGTACAGCCGGTCGCCGTCCGCTTCGAGCAGCCCGAACACGCACCACACCCGGCGGGAGGCACACGCGGCAGCCACCGCCGCCACGCTCGAGCCGGGCACCGGCTCGGCCGACCGGCGGGCGTCGGCGAGGCTGGTGAACCCGTACCCGCTGATGACGCACTCGGGGAACACCACCAGCCCGGCCTCACCGTCCGCCGCCTCGTGCAGCCGGCGGACGACGGTGTCACGGTTGGCCGGCGGGTCGGCCAGCCGGCAGTCGGTCTGCACCACCGCGATTCGCCAGTTCGGCATGAGTTCGGCCCTCGGGGTTCACACAGTAGCAGGCACACTCCGTGTGCCGTCCGCGGTCGGACCGGGGACTGGCTCATTTTCGCCCCGGCCTACCGCCGAATGTGGCGAGTGTCGAAAATGTGCCTGTCCCCGGTCCTGCAAACAGAGGGTACACGGGGACAGGCACCGTTTCGGCATTCCCCCCGTCGGAGTTGCGCCGGCGTCGAAACGGAGCCAGTCCCCTTTACATCGCCGGTGCCGCTGGCGGACGGCACACGGAGTGTGCCTGCTACTTTCGGTCGGTGGCGTACTTGTCCAGCAGCGCCCGGTAGCGGGGCAGAAAGTCGGTCAGGATGGCGAGGTCCCGCGACACCCCGAGGTCGGCCAGCTTCACCCCCTGCGGCTCGGCCGCCGCGTCGAACATCTGCTTCGCCCGCGCCACGTCCCCGTCGTACAGCGCGAACAGCCCGCGGCGGCACCAGTACACCGCCTCCAGTTGCAGCCGGGTGCGGAGGGCCACGCTGTCCTCGACCACCGGGAAGGTGGGCGCCCAGCCGGCGGCGGCCGGCAACGCCAGCGGGCTGGCCACGGCCATCTTCTTCTGCACGTCCGACAGCGGGGCGAGGGACTGGTTCTTCCAGATCTGCTCGATCAGCGTGTCCGCCCGGCGGTAGTCGCCGGCCAGGTACGCCTCCTGGAACTCGAGCGTCTGGCGGCCCAGCCGCAGGCCGGCGAACTGGCCGGACGGGTCGGGCGTCTTCTCCAGGTCGGCCTCCAGGTTGCGGCGGTGGAACGCCGCCTCTTCCAGCCGCCCGACCCGCTGGAGCAGCCCGACCAGGATGAGCAAGTCCTGCCGGCCGACCGTCTGCCCCTTCGCCTTGTCGCCGGCCTCCAGGATGAGTTCGATGCCCCGGCGGGGCAGCCCGTTCCGGGCGAACTCCTGCGCCCGCGGCCCCGGCGGCCCCGCCGCCATCTTGGCCGTCATTTGCTCCACCCCGTCGTTCGTCTGCCGCTCCACCTCCTTCATCGACGCCTCCAGGCGGACCAGACGGGTGACCACGAACTCCCGCCGGGCGGCGGGGGTGTCCGTCTCCTTCCACTGGCCCGGGTGGTCGTCCTTCTGGATCACCCCGGCCGCCTGGAACTGCCCGAGCAGTTGCTCGGCGGTCGGGCGGGGATCGGTCGGGCGGGCGCGGGCGGTGGCCATCCGCGCGAGGATGCTGAACCACCCGTCCCACAGCCGCTCGACCGACACCTGCCCCGGGTCCATCTGCCCGCCGGCGGCGGCGATCTTGGCCATCTCCCCGACCAGCCGCCGGGCCACGTCCAGGTTGATCTCGCCGTCGGCCACCAGGTGAAACTGGACGAGCGCCGTCCGCACCGCCAGCGCCTGCTGCGGGTTCCGCTGCGGCACCCCCTCGGCCACCTCCGGCATGCGGGCCAGCGCGCGGGTGAAGGCGGTGATCGCCTGCTGGCGGATCTCGTCCCGCCCGCCGCCGCTGCCGGTGAGCAGTTGGGTGGCGTCCGAGATGGCCGCCTCCGGGGTCTGCCCGAGGGACACGATGAACCCGTACGTCAGGTACCCGTCCGGCTCGTCCGGCTTGAGCGCCACCGCCGTACGGGCGGCCCGGTGGGTGACCACCGGCAGGGCCAGGTCGTGGTCCCCGAGCATCACCGGCGGCGGCCCGCGGAGCACCGCCGCCACGGCCGCCGGGCCGCCGGCCGCCGCCCACGCGCGGAACGGGAACAGCCCCCGCCACACCGCCATCCGCCGCTGGCTGAGGGCGGTGATGTTCGCCTGCCGGGTCATGGCGTAGTCGCCGAACAGGCGGGCGTCGTCCAGCGCCACCGGGCGGGTGGCCGGGCGGGCGAAGTACTCGAACTCCCACCCGTCCGCCGGGGGCACGCCGGGGTCCAGTTTGGCCGCCGAATCGCCCCCGTCGGCCGGCGGGTCGGCCGCCCGCCGGGCCGGGCCGAACGCCTGCCGGGTCACGTCCCACGCCATCTGCCGGCACAGCTCCTTCCCCTCCAGGGTGTCCGCCCGGCCGAGCACCGCCATCCGCCCGTCCAGGTGCCACAACGACTCGTTCAGCGACTCCTGGGCGAACTCGTCCGGCCGCCGCTCGAACCGCCCGCGGACGGCGTACACCGCCTCCGGCTTCAACTGCAGCCAGTGCAGGCCGACGCACACGAACCCGGCGTCGTACTTCCGCATCACCTCGTCGATGGCCGCCGGGTCCGCGTCCTTCTTCCCGTGGACCGCCGCCCGGAACCGCACCAGGTCGTCCAACTCGGCCCGGTGCAGGCGGAAGCGGGTGGTGACGAACGACCGCTCGGCCGGGGCGGACCAGCACAGGTAGTCGCCGAACTCCGGGCTGCCGCACACCCCCCGCACCCCGCCCAGCCGGTTCGGCTGCTCCGTCCGCCACCCCTGGATCAGCTCGCCGGCCCGAGTCATCCCCTCGTCCGCCTCCATCCCCCACGCCACCCACCGCGCGTGCGTCCGCTCCTCGATGTGGATCTGGAGCCGGCCGGGGAACGCGACCAGCCCGAGGACGACCAGGGCCACCGCCGACAGCACCCGCCCGCCACCGCTGCCGAACACCAGCAGGCGGGCGGCCTGCGGGGTGAGGGGCAGCCGCCCGAGCAGCCGGCCCAGGCCGTTCAGGTGGGCGGCCACATACGGCACGCTCACCACCGCCAGGAACGGCAGGTAGCGGTGGTGCAGCAGGGCGGCCAGGGCCGCCAGCCCGAGCCACAGCAGCAGGTGCGACGCCCGCCCGGCCTTGTACCCGACGGCCGACAGGACGGCGGCCAGGGCGGTCAGCATCAGGGCCGCGTACCCGGGCGGGTTGTCCCCCAGCAGCTGGCTCTTGGTGTACTCGCGGTTCAGGGCGGAGTAGGTGCCGCGAACGAAGTCGTCGTCCTGTTGCAGCACGGCCGTGCCGGCGAGGTCCAGCTCGGTCGGGATCAGTTGGGCGACTGCCTCGCCCGGCTGGGTCACCGCCGCGGCCAGGAACGTCGGGTTGAGCAGCAGCCCGACCAGCGACGCGAGCAGCGCCTTGCCGAGGGCGGGCATCGGGGGAACGGGCGGGAACGGGTCGTCCGGGTCGGCGGTCGTGGCCAGGAACCGGGTGTGGACCAGCTCACCGACCAGCAGCAGGGCGACGGTCAGCGGGGCGAGGAAGGCGAACGAATCCAGGTTCGCCCACGCCGCCGTCACCCCGCCCAGGATGAGCGGCATCCGCCACTTGTGGCCGGTCGCCCAGTTGCCGCGGAACAGCACCACCAGCACCACCGCCTGCATCAGCAGGCCGACCACCACCGGGCGGAGTTGGGCCTGCGCGCTGGCGGCGATCGCCCCGAGGGTCAGGGCGACGGCCCACGGCCACAGCGGGGCGGTCGGCTTCCGCAAGAGCAGCAGCAGCCCGAACGCCCCGGCGAACATCATCGCCTTCACCGCGACCAGCACCGCCCCGGACGTGTCCATCGAGTACAGCGCGTAGAACGCCACCTCGGTCAGCCAGCTCGGATTCACCCACGCCCGGTCGGCGGCGGTGAACGTGAACGGGTCCTTGCCGAGCGGGTAGTTCCCCTGCACCGTCAGCCGGCCGGTCGCCAGATGCCGCCAGATGTCCGAGTTGCGGGCGACGAACGAGGCGGTGAGGAACGCCAGTACGACGGCCATCACCCCGAGCGCCAGGTCGAACCCCGCGAACCAGCGGGGCCAGCTCACCGGCGTGGTCGGGGTGAGTTCGCCGGCCGGCGGCGGTACGACCGGGGCGGGGTCGGGGGCGGTCGTGTCGGCGCTCACAGAATCACCTCGGAGAGGGCGGTCGGTGTCCGATTTACCCTAGTTGCAGGGGGCGGCGGTTCAAGCGGGCACAAAGTAGCCGGCCCACCCCGGGGGCCCAAGCAGCCACCGCCCACCGCCGGGGGCGGCGACGT
>JALHQU010000100.1:17969-24330 GCA_022841795.1 Fimbriiglobus sp. | reverse complement strand
GGTCGGGGTTGGCGTCGGCCGCGGGCCGGAAGGCGGGTCGGAAGAGGACAAGAAGAAGGGCGCCGGCGGCAGCGGGGTGGTCGGCCGGGACGGCCGGCACGCCGCCCGCCAGACCCGCGACCGCGGCCGCGGGGCGGCGGACAAGGGGTCGGTGATCATCGGCGCCGGCGGGGTGGAGATGAGCGAGCAGCAGTGGGGGTCGCGGAAAGGCCCCCGCGCGCACCTGCTGGCGAAGATGCGCCGCAAGGGCGCGCAGGTGGCGGTGAAGAAGGAGGGGCCGGTCGAGATCACCCTGCCGATCACCCTGCGGACCCTGTCCGAGGCGATCGGGGTGAAGCTGGGCGAGCTGTCCAAGCAGCTGCTCAAGGAGACGCAGCAGCTGTACGGGGCGGCGTCCCAGGTCGAGTTCGACGTGGCCGAGCTGATCGCCATCAACAAGGGCATCACCCTGGTGGCGAAGAAGGCGAAGACGGCCAAAGACCTGCTCATGGAGAAGTTCAAGGAGCAGGAGGAGAACCTCGACCCGGCGAAGCTGCTGCCGCGGCCGCCGATCGTGGTCATCATGGGCCACGTGGACCACGGCAAGACGTCACTCCTGGACAAGATCCGCCAGGAGTACGGCCTGCAGTCGGACGTGGTGAGCACCGAGGCCGGCGGCATCACCCAGGTGCTGCGGGCGTGGCGGGTGGAGAAGGACGGCAAGCCGGTCACGTTCCTCGACACCCCCGGCCACGAGGCGTTCACCAAGATGCGGGCGCGGGGGGCGAACGTGACCGACATCGCGGTCATCGTGGTCGCCGCGACGGACGGCGTCATGCCGCAGACGGAGGAGGCGGTGGCCCACGCCAAGGCGGCCGGCGTGGACATCATCGTGGCCATCAACAAAGTGGACATGCCGAACGCGAACCTGGATAAGACGCGGCGGCAGCTGTTCCAACTCGAACTGCTGCCGGACAACATGGGCGGGGACGTGCAGTTCATCGAGACCAGCGCCGTCACCGGCCAGGGGGTGGGCGAGCTGCTCGACGCCATCGGCGTGCAGGCCGAACTGTCCGACCCGCCGCTCACGGCCGACCCGGAGCACAAGCCGTCCGGCACCTGCCTGGAGGCGTACCTGGACGGCGAGAAGGGGGTGATGGCCACCCTGCTGGTGCAGCAGGGGACGCTCCGCAAAGGGGACATCATCCTGTGCGGGGCCAGCCACGGCAAGGTGCGGGCCATGTTCGACGACCTCGGCCGGCCGATCGAGGAGGCCGGGCCGAGCACCCCGGTGAAGGTGTACGGGCTGGACGTGGTGCCGGACGCGGACGACCCGTTCTACTACGTGGACGACATCAAGAAGGCGGCCGAGATCGCCGAGCAGGAGCGGCAGCTCATCCGCGAGGCCGAGCTGTTCAAGTTCAGCCCGGTGTCGCTGGACAGCCTGCGGACGCAGAACGCCAAGATCAAGATCACCGAACTGAAGGTGATCCTGAAGGCCGAAGCCCGCGGGTCGGTGGAGGCCATCAAGAAGGAGCTGGAGAAGCTGGTGCACGAGGAGGTGCGGTGCAAGGTGTTGAGCGCCGGCATCGGGGCCATCAGCGAGTCGGACGTGACGCTCGCCCTCACCAGCCCGGCGGACACGCTGGTCATCGGGTTCAACGTGACCGCCGACGACGCCGCCCTGCGGCTGGCCGAGAGCCGCGGCATCAGCCTCCGCGAGTACCAGATCATCTACAACCTGGTGGACGACGTGAAGGCGGCGCTGGAAGGGCGGCTGAAGCCGATCGAGGAGGTGGTGCACCTCGGCCGGGCGGTCATCCGCGAGACGTTCAAGGTGAGCAAGGTGGGCACCATCGCCGGGTGCTACGTCACCAGTGGCGTCATCGAGCGGAGCAACCGGGTGCGGATCATCCGCGAGGGCACGGTCATCTACCCGCCGGCCGAGAAGTCGCTCGGCCTGGACAGCCTGAAGCGGTTCAAGGACGACGCCAAGGAGGTCCGCGAAGGGTTCGAGTGCGGGATGAAGATCACCGGGTTCGACGACGTGAAGGTGGGCGACGTGATCGAAGCCTACCGCATCGACATCAAGCAGCGAACCCTCTAAGGGAAGGAGCAAGTGGCAAGGAACAAGGAACAAGTGAAGAGCTCGGTTCTTCTTCCATTTGTTCCTTGCCACTTGCTCCTTGTCACTTCATCCGATGACTTTGGGTCTTCTTGAAGTTCGGCTCCTGGTCCGCGAGGCCCGCTCGCTCAAGGACAAGCGGCAGGTGGTGCGGTCCGTCCTGGACCGGCTGAAGGGGCAGTTCAACGTGTCCGCCGCCGAGGTGGGCACGCTCGACGACCACCGGCAGGCGACGCTCGCGGTCGCCGCCGTCGGCCCGGAGACGGACCTCGTCCGGGGCGTGTTGCAGGCCATCCAGAACGCGCTGCGGGCACACCCGATCGCCGAGTACCTGGGCGGGGAGATCAGCCTGGGCCGCGAGGTCGTCTGAAGGCGAGCCGGGAGCGTGAGCGACCGGAGCGCGAACAACACTCCGGTCGCTCACGCTCCCGGCTCGCCATGACGCCCGACCTGTTCTGGATTCCGCTCGACGCCCCCGGCCGGCTGGCGATCTCCGCCCGGCCGCGGGGCGGGGACTGGCTGCCGGACGAAGTGGCCGGGTGGCAGCGGGCCGGCGTCGGGCTGGTGGTCTCGCTCCTCACCCCGGACGAGGAAACCGAACTCGACCTGACCGCCGAAGCCGCCGGGTGCGCGAGCCGGGGCGTGCGGTTCGTGTCCCTTCCGGTGCCGGACCGCTCGCTCCCGCCCGACCCGGACCGATGGAACGCGGCGGTTGCGGACGTGGCGTCCGCGGTCGCCGCCGGCATCCGGGTTGCCGCCCACTGCCGGCAGGGCATCGGCCGGTCCGGGCTGCTCGTGCTGGCCGTGCTGAAAACGCTCGGGCTGACCACCGACGAGGCCGTCCGCCGGGCGTCCGCCGCCCGCGGCCGGCCGGTGCCGGAGACGCCCGAACAGGCGGGGTGGATTGCCCGGTACGAACCCGGTTAGCCCGACGCGCCAGCGAGGGTCGAACTAGCTCGCCCCTCGCTGGCGCGTCGGGCTAACAAAATCCCCGCTCCCAAAAACGGGGTGATCCGACCATGAAAACCCACCGCCTGGCCCGCGTCGCCGAAGTCGTCCGCGAGGTGGCCGCCACCACCATCCTGTTCGAGATCCGCGACCCGCGGGTGAAGAACGTGACCGTCACCCGGTGCGAGGTGGCGGCCGACCTGCAGCACGCCAAGGTGTTCGTGTCCGTCATGGGCACGGAGAAGCAGCAGCGGGACGCGCTCGTCGGGCTGAAGAACGCCGCCGGGTTCATCCAGAGCAAGCTGGCCGACCGGCTGATGACCCGCTTCCTGCCGGTGCTCACGTTCGTGCCCGACGAGGGGGTGAAGAAGAGCATCGAGGTGGCCCGCATCCTGGCCGAGGAAAAGCGGCTCCGCGGGGAGGCGGACGAAGCTCCGGTGGTTGACGACGATACCGACAGTGCCGAAGATGACGACGAATCCGCGGACGCGGATGCGGACGCCGGCGGTGAGGACGCCCCCGGCACGCCGCCCCCTGATCGTAAGTAGTAGGCACACTCCGTGTGCCGTTCCGGATGACGGCACACGGAGTGTGCCTACTACTTACCGCCGATCCCCCGCGTCCGATCCCCGCGAGCGCACCATGGCGGCCGCCACCCACAAGCAGACCGTGCTCGCACACCTGCAATCGGTCCTGAAGAAGAAGTTCCCCGCCCCGCCCCCGCCGGCCGCCGACCGGCCGGTGCTGGAGGAGGTGGTGTACGCCATCCTGCGGGAGGGCGCCACCCCGGACCAGGCGGACGCGGCGTTCGCCAAGCTGAAGGACAAGGAGGTGTTCTTCGACTGGAACGAGGTGCGGGTGAGTTCGGTGAGCGAGGTGGCCGACGCCGTCCACGGGCTGCCCGAGGCCGGGGCGAAGGGCGAGCGGCTGATCAAGTTCCTGCAAGAGGTGTTCGAGGAACTGTACGGGTTCGACCTGGGGGACATCGCCAAGAAGGGCGTCAAGCAGGCGGCCAAGCAACTCGCCCGGTACAAGACCGGGGTGACCGACTTCGGGGTGGCGTGGGCGGTGCAGCGGGCGCTCGGCGGGCACGCCATCCCGCTCGACCACCCGACGGTGCGGGTGCTGCACCGGCTGGGCGTCATCGACCCGGAGACGGACGAGCTGGAAGCCGTCCGCGGCACGCTGGAGCACTTCATCCCGAAGGCGAGCGGGCCGGAGTTCACCGACCGCATGGCCGTGTTCGCGGCGACGGTGTGTACCGAGGACCACCCGCACTGCGAGTCGTGCCCGATGCGGCCGGACTGCCCCTACGGGCAGGAGGTGCTGGCCAAGGCGAAGGCGAAGGAGGCGAAGCCGAAGAAGCCGCGGTGAGTGTATTTCCACCCTCTCCCCTTGAGGGAGAGGGTCGGACGGTCCGTCCGGACCGGACGGGGAGAGGGGTGTTGTGGAAGAACCCCTCACCCGCGCTCGCCTGCGGCGAGCTTGCCCTCTCCCTCAAGGGGAGAGGGGGAAGACGAAGACCCATCTGCCGAGGCCCGTCCCGTGGCCGCGTTCCCGCCGCCGACGCTGAACCTCGTGATCGAGAACCCGCTGTGGGGGTTGCTCGCCAGTTGTGCGTGGCACACGCGGGGGCAACGGACGGTTCCGTTGGAACTCTTCCAGCCGGATGCGGAATCGATCCACGGTTGGATGCGGGTGCTTTCGGACGGCACGATCTCTACGACGCTGAGGCAGTTCGAATCGCTTCTCCGTGACATTCACCGGCACCGTGGTCGGGTTGTGTTCGCCGACATCCAAGGCCGTTGGACCACCCCGCACGACTGGTTGGCGTACTTCGCCGACTGGCGGCGGGAGGTCGCCGTCGCGGTGTCGCATGTGCCGGGGTTCTTCGACCCGAACTGGCTGACCGAACCCGTGATCGGCTTGCGAAACGGCATCGTGGTGGAGCGGGCGTTCGACCGCCTGCCCATCCTGGCCGACGCGCTCGAAGAGGCCGGGTGCGATCACCCGCTGATCCTCGCCCACCTCCGCGAACCTTACGACCATGCCCACCACTGCTGGGCAGTCGATCTACTCACGTTCGGCGGTCGTCCGCTGGCCGGGGGGTGAGCGAGCGACGCCCACCCGCCAACGCCCCATTCGCCGCCGCCCGGCTGCTCATTCCAACGACATTTCGTCCGGCCGAATGGGGATGGTTCCGGCGAGTGGTCCCCCCACCCGGCCGGAACCAATGAGAGACCGGCGACCGGCCCTACTTCCCGCCGCTGAATGCCTTGTACGCCTCGACCACCCCGCCGCCCTTCGCGTCGCCGGTGTGCGCGTACACCGCGTACCGCAGCTTCAGGTGGTCGCCCTTTTTCAGCGTCACCAGCTCCGTCTTCCCCTTCTGCGACGGGAACGATTTGTCCCGGCCGAACGGGTTGGCGGCCACCAGCCCGTACGCCCGGCCGTGGCTGGTCGCCCGTACCGGGTTCTTCGGGTGGTCGAACACGGACAGCCCCACATCCTTGCCGTCCACCTTGCCGCTGTAGTCCATCCAGTCGATCGGCTGACCCCAGATTGGCTTCTCGCCGGTGCGGTCGCCGTCCGCCGTCAGGGTGCCGTTGAACATCTTGGCGGTGCCGATGGACTCGTGCACGCGGGTGCCGAACGCCCCCTCTTTGGTGTCCCCGAAGGTGATGCCGCACACGCCGGCGTGCAGGTCGATGTCGAACGCGATCAGGTAGCCCTTGCCGTGCTTCATCACGGTGATGGTGCGGGCCTCGTCCAGGATGTTCACCCCGTCCGGCGTCCGCCACTCGTTCTTCGTGGACAGGCTCACCCCCTTCTCGCTCGCCGTCGGCTCCTTCGCCTCCACGCACACGATCTTCCCGTGCCCGGCGTGTTCGCTCCAGAAATCCACCCCGGCCACCCGCTTGTCGGACGACTTCGTCTTCAGCTCCACCCCGTCCGGGATCACGTCCCCGTGGCAGAACCACACCGACTTGTGGTGCTTGTGGTCGGCCGGCGAGTGGGCCGTCACCGGGGTGCCGCCGGGGGCGTGCAGCGGCCACAGGTGCGGCTTCGGCACGTCCGGCCCGATGAGGTATTTCGTGACCACCTTGTCGCCGTCCTTGAACTCGACGGCGTCTTTCGACTTGGTGGCGGTGAGGCCGTCGGCGAAGGCGGGGGCGGACAGCAGCAGCAGGGCGGCGAGGGTGCGCATGACGAGTGCCCGAAGGGGAGGGGTGCGGACACACTATCGAGGGCGGGGCGGCGGGTGTCAAGCGACTCGAAGAAAGCCGATCGCCGGGGGCGATCGGCGGG
>JALHQU010000100.1:7599-17959 GCA_022841795.1 Fimbriiglobus sp. | reverse complement strand
GGCGGCCCCTACAAACCAGCTCGGCTTGTAGGGGCCGCCCTCTGTGGCGGCCCTGGTCCGGCACCGCCGGACCATTTCTTCACCCCGCCAGCGTCGCCAGCACCTCGCGGATGCGGATCAGCGTCCACACCTGGCCGACGGCGACCATCGCCACCGCGGGGAGGATGACCCACACCGGCACCCGCCGCAGGCCGAGCGGGACGACGGCCGCCACCGCCCAGGTGTGGTGCTGGGTGTACAGGAAGAACTCGTCGCCCCACAGCACATGGAACGCGACGTTCCCGCCCGCCCAGCCGAGCAGCACCACCGTCGGCCAGCGGGTGTGCGGGTCACGGATTCCACCCCACACCGCCGCGGCCAGTACCGCCAGCCACACGCCGACGGCCACCCCTTGCACCGCGTCGTAGGGCCACGCCGGGTACGCCACGCCGGTCGGCTCGTAGGTGAGCATCGGCCGGCGGTCGTAGTTGTTCGTGTCGGTAGCGGGGGTCGGGCCGACGGTGATGTCGGTGATCCCGCGGAACGCCCGGGCGGCCGCCCCGGCCGGGTCGTCTAGCACCCGCCCGGTGAGGTAGCCGCGGACCCGCCACACCAGCGGGTTGCTGTGGTCGGCCGGGTCGAACCGGGCCACCCATGCGCCGAACGCCACCCCGCCGGCCACGACCACGGCTGCGGCCGGCCACACCCACCGCGGGATCGCCCCCCGCATCGCCACCCACCGCCACGCCAGCAGCGCGGCCGGGAAGATGGCGTTCGTCACCGTAATTCCGCCGCACACCAGCGTGAGGACGCCCAGCTTCCACCCGGTCTGCCGGCCGACGCCGGTGCGGTCGTCCAGGAACACGGCGAACGAGCTGGCGAGCAACGCAACGGACAGCGAGAAGTGATCCGGCAGGGCGACGAGGGTTTGGGCGGTGCCGAGCAGGAACAGCGGGCCGCACGCGGCCAACCGGAGCGGGGGCACGCCGAACCGCACCAGGGCCGCCGTCAGGTGGCCGACCCCCAGCCCCACGGCCACCGCCACATACACCCGGCAGGCGTACAGGGCGGTGAGGTCCGGCGACACCACCCCGGCGAGCAGTCGGGTGAGCTGGTGGACCGGCCAGGTGAACACGAACGGGAACAGCGGGTGGATGATCGCTCCGCGGCCGCCGCCGCCGGTGGCGGCGTCGGCGATCCGCCCGCCGGCGTCGTGCTGGAAGTAGGCGTCGATGCGGGTGCCGACCGGCTCCCCCGGCACCGCCCCGAGTAACCCGGAGAGAACGAACAGCCAGCCGGCGGTGAGGACGAACGCGACGAGGCCAACAGTGCGGGCGGGCGGGGCGGGCATACGGTGTATCAAACGGCGCCGCCGGGGATCGTCCACACGCCGCCGCCGTACAATGTGCCGGTCCGTTCACCCCGACCACCTCCCTCATGAACGACTGGCACCTGGCCCGCGGGTTTCGTTACGCCGGGGTCGTGAGCAACCTGCGGACGGAACCCGACCGCCGCGATCTGGCCGTCATTATCTCCGACACCCCCGCCGCCGCCGCCGGCGTGTTCACCCAGAACCGGGTGTGCGCGGCGCCGGTACAGGTCAGCCGGGCGCGGCTGCCGGGCGATTCGATCCGGGCCGTCGTCATCTGCTCCGGGAACGCCAACGCCTGCACCGGCGAGCAGGGGCTGCGGGACGCCGAGCGGATGGCCGAACTGGTGGCGCGGGACATCGGTTGTGATCCGAAGCAGGTGTTGGTGGCGAGCACCGGGGTGATCGGCCGCCCGCTGCCCATGCCGGTGCTGGAAGCCGGCATCCCGAAGGCGGTGGCCGCCGCGCGGGAGGGGAAGGACGCGCTGTCCGACGCCGCCCACGCCATCCTGACGACGGACACGAAGATCAAGGTGAACACCCGCGTGGTGGACGGGCACACCGTCACCGGGTTCGCCAAGGGCGCGGCGATGATCGGCCCGAACATGGCGACCATGCTCGGGTTCGTCGTCACCGACGCGGCGGTGGCCCCGCACTTCGCCCACGACTGCCTGAAACGGGCCGCCGACGACACGTTCAACTGCATCAGCGTGGAAGGGCACACCAGCACCAACGACACGGTGTTCCTGCTGGCGAACGGCTCCGGCCCGCCGCTGAGCGGGGACGCGGCGCACCGCTTCGCCGAGGCCGTTCACGCCGTGTGCGCCGACCTCGCGCGGCAGATCGCCGCCGACGCGGAGGGGGCGAACCACCTCATCACCATTGACGTGGAGGGGTGCCGCTCCGACGCCGACGCCCGCACCGTCGCCAAGACCGTCGCCGACAGCGCGCTGGTGAAGACGGCGGTGTTCGGGGCCGACCCGAACTGGGGGCGGGTGGTGAGCGCGGCCGGGTACAGCGGCGTGCCGTTCGACGAGAAGGACCTGAGCCTGTGGATGGGCGACATGCTGCTGTACCGCGACGGCACCCCGCTGCCGTTCGACGCGGCCACCGCGTCGGCGTACCTGAAGCGGAACCGCGAGGTGCACTTCCGGCTGGTGTTCAAGCTGGGCACCGGCCGCGTCCGGTTCTACACCTGCGACCTGACCCACGAGTACGTCACCCTGAACGCGGACTACACGACCTGAGCAGCCCAAAGACTAACCACAGAGGCACAGAGACACGGAGAAAGCCAGAAGGCAAAGATCGATCTTCGGACTCGCACTTGCCCTCTCTGTGTCTCTGTGCCTCTGTGGTTAGTCTGCTTCGATGGAACTCATGCCTGACCTGATCCGTCTCGAATCGATCTCTCGCACGTTCGGCGCGGTCGTCGCCCTGGACGGGGTGACGCTGTCGCTGCCGCCGGGCCGCATCGGCGTGCTCGGGCCGAACGGGGCGGGCAAGTCCACGCTGCTCAAGCTGCTCATGGGCCTGCTCCCGCCGACCGGCGGCAGCGGGTTCGTGCTCGACCAGCCGCTCGGCGGGGACAACGACACCGCCGCCAACTGGCGGCTGCGGCAGCTCATCGGGTTCATGCCCGAGGCGGACGCGCTGGTGCCCGGCCTGACCGGGGTGGAGTATGTGGCGCTGGCCGGCGAACTGTACGGCATGAGCCGCCGGCAGGCGCAACGGCGGGCGCACGAGGTGCTGTCGTACCTGGAACTGGAGGAGGCGCGGTACCGCCGGGTGGAACAGTACAGCGCCGGCATGAAGCAGCGGGTGAAGCTGGCCCAGGCGCTCGTCCACGACCCGCCGGTGCTGCTGCTGGACGAGCCGACCAGCGGCCTCGACCCGGCCGGCCGGGACGCCATGCTGCGGCTGGTCGGCGAACTCGGCACCGACCACGGCAAGTCGGTGCTGCTCAGCACGCACCTGCTGGCCGACGTGCAGGCGGTGTGCGAGCGGGTGGTGATTATTGCGGGGGGGAAGGTGCGGGGCGTGGGCGAGGTACACGAGTTGCTCGCCGTCCGGGCCGATCGGTTCAAGCTGCGGGTGCAGGGCGAGGCCGACGGGTTCCGCGCCCAACTGACCGCCCGCGGGGTGGCGGTGCTGGGCGAGCAGAACGGCGAGTGGCAGATCCGCGTGCCGGCCGGGTGGGCGAACGCCGAGTTCTTCCGCCTGGCCGAAGCACACGCCGTGACCGTCCGCAGCCTCCGCCGCGACGACGAGACGCTGGAAGAGGTGTTCCTGAAGAGTGTGGGGTGATTCGCGAAGCCGCGTTGAAGCCGCTTGCGGCTTCGCGCTTGACCGCTCCCGGAGGTGCCCGATGCCCGTTCGTCTCTCCCTTGTCGCCCTGCTGGTCGTAACAACCTCGGCCCTGGCTGCGCCGCCGAACGTCGTCCTCATCGTCGCCGACGATCTCGGCTGGGCCGAACTCGGGTGCTACGGCCAGGCGCACATCAAAACCCCGCACCTCGACAAGATGGCCGCCGGCGGGATGAAGTTCACCCGCTTCTATTCGGGGCAGGCGGTGTGCGCCCCGTCGCGGTGTACCCTCATGACCGGCAAGCACACCGGGCACGCCGCCGTCCGCGACAACCGTGAGGCGCCGAACAAGGCCGAGGGGCAACTGCCCATGCCGGCGGACGAAATCACCGTCGCCACGCTGCTGAAGAAGAAGGGGTACACCACCGCGGCAATGGGCAAGTGGGGTCTGGGGATGTTCGGCACCAGCGGCGACCCGCTGAAGCACGGGTTCGACACCTTCTACGGGTACAACTGCCAGCGGCACGCCCACAGCCACTACCCGACGTTCCTGTACCGCAACGCCGAACGGTTCGACCTGAAAGGCAACGACGGGGCGAAGGGCGACAGCTACACGCAAGACCTGTTCGAGAAGGAGGCGCTGGCGTTCCTGGACACGAACACGGCGAAGCCGTTCTTCCTGTTCCTGCCGTTCGTCGTCCCGCACGTCGCGGTGCAGGTGCCGGAGGATTCGCTGAAGGAGTACCAGGGCAAGCTCGGCGACGACCCGGCCTACGACGGCAAGAAGGGGTATCGCGTCCACCCCTCCCCGCACGCCGGGTACGCGGCGATGGTGTCGCGGATGGACCGCACCGTCGGCCGCATCCTGGACAAGCTGAAGGAACTGAAACTCGACGACAACACCCTCGTGCTGTTCACCAGCGACAACGGGCCGACGCACAACGTCGGCGGGGCGGACAGCACGTTCTTCAAGTCCGCCGGCGATCTGCGGGGGCTGAAGGGCAGCCT
The DNA here is from genome assembly GCA_022841795.1 of Fimbriiglobus sp. Classification (GTDB taxonomy): domain Bacteria; phylum Planctomycetota; class Planctomycetia; order Gemmatales; family Gemmataceae; genus JALHQU01. The sequence continues at coordinate 13,299 of JALHQU010000100.1, read as the reverse complement.
GTACGAGGGGGGCATCCGCGTGCCGCTGCTGGCGTACTGGCCGGGTAAAATCAAACCGGGCACGACGTGCGACACCCCGTTCGCCTTCTGGGACGTGTTGCCGACGCTGTGCGAACTGACCGGGGCGGACACGCCGAAGGGGATCGACGGCCTGTCGTTCCTGCCCACACTGCTCGGCAAGGGTGGTCAGACGGCGCACGACTTCCTGTACTGGGAGTTCCCCGGCTACGGCGGGCAGCAGGCGGTGCGAGAGGGCGACTGGAAGGCGGTGCGGCAGAAGCTCGGGCAGAAGAAGATCGTGACGGAGCTTTATGATTTGAAAGCCGACCCGAACGAGACCACCGACGTGGCGGCGAAGAATCCGGAGGTGGTGAAGCGGCTGGAACAGCGGATGACCGAGCAGCACACGCCGAACAAGGACTTCCCGCTGCAAGCGATCGACAAATGATTTCGACTCCCCTCTCCCCTGGCGGGAGAGGGAGCAAACGTATGCCCACCCCGACCGAAGCGCACCTGCGGTACCGCCCGTGGCGGGGCACCCTCCGCCCGCCGGCCTACGCCGCCGTCGCCATCGCCCGGTCGTCGCTGAAATTGCTGTTCCGTCGCAAGCTGTTCTGGGCGCTGTACGGCCTCGCCCTGCTCCTGTTCTTCTTCTACTTCTACTGCCTGTTCCTGATCGTCTGGCTGAAGCAGCAGTTCGCCGAGCGGACGATGACGATCCTCGGCGGGCAGGTGCGGCTGTCCGAGTTCATCGACCGGCTGGACGGCCTCGGCCTGACCGGGTCGGCGTACACGTTCGCCAACTTCTTCTGGATCGAGGGGTACATCGCCATGATCGTCCTGGCCCTGGCCGGGGCGGTGCTGGTGGGCAACGACTTCCACCACGGCAGCCTGGCGTACTATTTGTCCAAGCCGATCGGCCGGCGGCACTACGTGCTGGGCAAGGTGCTGGGCGTCGGCGGGTTCGTCAACCTGATGACCACCGTGCCGGCCGTCGTACTCTTCCTCCAGGCCGGGCTGTTGAACGACTGGAAGACGTGGTACTTCGACCACGTCCGCCTGCTGCTCGGGTCGCTCGGGTACGGGGCGGTGCTGACGGTGGTACTCGGGCTGCTGCTGGTGGCCACCGCCGTGGTCGTCCGCCGCACCGTCCCGCTGGTGATGATCTGGACGGCCGTGTTCGTCCTCACCCGCATCGTCGGCGAGCTGCTGGCCGAGGTGTTCGAGTCGCCGTGGTGGCGGCTCTTGGACCTGTGGAACGACCTGTACCTGATCGGCCTGTGGCTGCTCGGGGCGGAGTTCGTGCCGTCCCGCATCGGCGGGCCACAGCCGCCGGTGTGGGCGGCGGGGTGCGTGGCGGTCGGTGTGTGCGTCGGCTCGCTGCTGCTCCTGCGGCGTAGGATTCGGGCGGTGGAGGTGGTTTCGTGATTGTTTCCATTCGCGGTGACGAGTGATCCGTTCCGGTGCGCTCCACCTCTCCCCTGCGGAGCGGGGGAGAGGTCGCCGGTGTCTGCGAAGCAGACTCGGCGGGTGAGGGGGCGTTCCCTCCAACCGAAGCCTACCGCGGAGGAGGTTCCACCCCCTCACCCGCCGCCGTCGCTTGGCTCCCGGCGACGACCTCTCCCCCCTCCGGGGGCGAGGTGGGGCTTGGCGGGATAGATCAACTGTGGTTGTGAGAGGTATGCGTCCCCCCCCGGAGTGCCGGATGTCGGAGACGAACGCGATCACCGATTCACTCGACACGGTGCCCCACCACGCGCCCGCCCCGTCTCCAATCATCAGTCATCAATCGCCAATCGAAAATCCCCTGCTGCTCTTCGAGCATGCCTCCAAGTGGTACGGGCAGGTGCTCGCGCTCAACCAGGTGACGCTCACCCTCACCAGCGGCATCACCGGGCTGGTGGGCGGGAACGGGGCGGGCAAGTCCACCCTCATCCGGCTGGCCGCCGGGCTGATCGCCCCCACCCTCGGGCGGGTGACGGTGGGCGGGCTGGACGCCTCCGACTGGCACGCGCGGCGGCTGGTCGGGTACTGCCCGGACCACGATGCCTTCTACGAGGACCTGTCCGGCCGCCAGTTCGTGTTCGAGATGGCCAAGTTGTTCGGGTTCGCCCGCCCGGACGCCCGCCGGTTGACCGAGGAAGTGTTGGAGCGGGTGGGCATGACCGACCGGGCCGACCGCAAGCTGCGGGGGTACTCGAAGGGCATGCGGCAGCGGGTGAAGCTGGCCCAGGCGCTGCTGCACGACCCGCCTCTGCTGATTCTCGACGAACCGCTGTCCGGCATCGACCCGGTCGGCCGGGCGGAGTTGCTGACGCTGTTCCGCGGGCTGGCCCAGGCGGGGAAGTGCCTGCTCATCTCCAGCCACGAACTCGAAGAGCTGGAGAAGCTGACCAGCCATGTGGCGGTGATGGCCCGCGGGCGGATCGCCGCCGTGGGCACGCTCGAACAGATTCGCCAACTGCTCGACGACCGCCCGTTCCGCGTGCGGGTGGAGACCGACCGCCCGCGGGAGATGGCGAAGGCGGTGCTGGACCTGGACGGTGTACTCGGGGTGGATTCGGACGGCGACGTGGTGACGATCCGGGCGCGGCAGCCGAACGTGTTCTACCGGCAGTTCGGCGGGCTGGTGCTGGCCGGCGGGTACGACGTGCGGCAACTGGAGCCGCTGGACGACGCCATGCACGCCCTGCTCGGGCATTTGCTCGGCGGAAGTGGGAAGACTTAGGATTTTCGATTGCCGATTGAAGATTGCCGATTTGAGCGGCGATCACCCGATACCGGACCGAGGTGAGCCGTCGATGGTTTCGCAATCTGCGATCATCAATCCAAAATCTTCAATCGCCGGCACTTCCCCCCTGCGGGCGTTCGCCGCGCTGGTGTGGTTCTCGGTGCGGCGGCAGGGGCGGGCGCGGGCGGTCACCTGGGTGGCGTTCGCCCTGTGCGGCATCCTCGCGCTGGTGGTGGCCATCCTCAGCCGCGATCCGCCCCGGTGGCGGATCGAGACGCGGGAGCGGCAGGTGCAGGACCTGAGCAACCGGGCGGGGCCGCTGACCGTGGCGCTCGCCGCCCCCGGCCCGGCGGACGCCGCAGGGATCAAGTTCGCCGTGGCCGGCGCGTTCTCTGCAGCCGTCCGCACCACCTCCACCACCCGGATGACGTACACCCGGTACGGCGAGGAACGGCTGACGTACTACGCCGCCCTGCCCGGCCAGCACGAAGAGTTCGCCATCAAGACGGCGGTGTTCGCCCCGTACTGGGCGACGGTGAACGGCGACCCGGCCGCCCCGCAGGAGAACGAGTTCCTCGACGCCTACGCCCGGCAGGAGTTCGCCCGGTCGGTGGTGTGGGCCATGTTCCTGGCGTTCCTGCTGCCGCTGTTCGCCCTGTCCTACGCCGGCGGGGCGATCGACGCCGAGCGGGAGGGCCGCACCCTCATCTGGCTGCTCACCCGTCCGCTGCCGCGGTGGGCGGTGTACCTGGCCAAGCTGCTGGCCGTGCTGCCGTGGTGCGTGGGCGGGTGCCTGCTGGCGTTCGGCATCCTGTGCCTGGCGGGTGGGGAACTGGGGCGGCACGCGGCGGCGGTGTACTGGCCGGTGGCGGTGGCCGCGGCCGTCGGGTTCGGCTGCCTATTCCACCTGATCGGGGCGGTGTTCCGCTACCCCACCGTCATCGGGCTGGTGTACGTGTTCTTCTACGAGACGCTGGTGGCGAACCTGCTCGGCAGCCTGAAGCAGTTCACCCTGAACTACTACATCCGGTCGCTGTTCTACGCCCGGCTGACGGCGGACGTGCCGAATCAGCGGGCGTCGAACCTGGACCTGTACGTCCCGACCGACGAGGCCACCGCGTGGGCGACGGTGCTGGTGGTGGCGGCGGTGGCGACGGCGCTGGGGGCGTGGCTGTTCGGCCGGATCGAGCCGAAGGAGACGGGGTGACGCGAAGCCGCTAGCGGCTTTGCAGCGCCACCGCCCCGATCCGTCAGCTAAAATAGCACCATGTCATTCACCCACTCGCTCACCCCGCCGCCGCTGCACGGGTTCCGCGGGGACGCCACCCCGCCCCCGCCCGGTCGCCCCCGCGGGCTGACCGTGGCCGTCAGCCGCGAGTCCGGCGCCCGCGGCAACAGCATCGCCCGGCGGGTCGGCCGGCAGCTCGGCTGGCAGGTGTTTGACCAGGAGATGCTCGGGTACCTGACGCAGGACGAGGCCGCCCGCCGGGAGGCGCTGGCGGACGTGCCGGCCGACGCGCGGGCGTGGGCGGACGCGCTCGCCGACCAACTGCTCCGCACCCGCACCGCCGTCAGCCCTGACCTGGCCGAGTTCGTCCGGCTGGTGTTCGCCCTGGCCGCCCGCGGGGAGGTGGTGCTGGTCGGCCGCGGCGGCGGGGTGCTGCTGCCGGCGGACAGCACGCTGAACGTGCGGGTGATCGCCCCGCCGGCCGAGCGGGTGGCGTACATGAGCCAGTGGCTGCGGCTGCCGATCCCCGAGGCGGCGGCCGAGGTGGCCGCTCGCGACCGGGTGCGGGCCGAGTTGCACCAGGCGCTCACCGACCGCGACCCGGCCGACCTGACGCAGTACGACCTGGTGCTCAACTCCGGGCGACTGGGCGAAGCGGCCACCGCCGACCTGATCGCGGCAGCGGTGAAGGCCAAGCACCTGCCGGAGACCGCGGCCGACGACTACCCGACCGAGCCGGTGTGAGCTTCATCGGTCCGGTAGCCGGGGAACCGCGGCAGCCAGCAGCGAACGGCAGCTCGGTAGCGGCGGTACGGGGCGCCGAACCGCCGCTCCAGGTCGGCCTCCTCCCACGGGCGGACGAGCAGGTGCCACACCGGCCCGCCGGCCGCCGCGTACAGGATCACCGCCGGCGAGCCGAGCATCAGCCCGACCGCGATCCCCTGCGTCAGGCCGGCCACCGCCATCGGGTTCCGGATGTATCGATACGGTCCGACCACCACCAGCTCCCGCGGGCAGTCCGTCGGCATCGGCGTGCCCCCGCCGCGGACCGCCATCAGCACCCCACTGGTGACGCCGAGCGACCCGCCGAGGGCGAACAGGCCGGCGCCGAACCAGAGGTGAACCGCCGACGGGAACCGCCACCCGTCCAGTCCGATGGCGGATTCGACCCAGTACACCCCGGTCGGCAGTACGAACAGGAACACCGTCCAGAACACGACCAACTGGGCGAGCGTCTTGAGCACGTTCCACCCGGTCGACGCCGGCCGCGCTTCCCGCCCGCGGATGTAGCCCATCACGGCGATCCCTCCCGCGGTCGGAACCGCCACACGAGCAGGCCGGGCACGACCAGCGACGGGGTCATCAGCGCCGTCCCGAGTGCGGCATCGCCGGTGAGGGCGGTGAGCGTCCAGCAGTACAGGGCTGCGTACCCCGCGGCGCCGGCGTGAACACACAACACCGGCCACGCCCACTGTCGGCGGAGGTGCAGCCCGACCGCGGCCAGGGCGGACGTGCCGATGTACAGCACCGCATCGGCCACGCCGAACGCGAGCAGGGTGGCGTCCGGGGCGTCGGCGGCGCGGAAGTACGGGCGGGACGACGGGACGGCGAGGAGGATGACCCACCACACGGATGCGCCGACCGCTTGCACGGCGAGGTAGGCGACGGCCAGGCGACGCATGGGCGAACACCGGCGGGCCGCCGGTGCCACGGAAGAAAAGGTTCGTGGCACCGGCGGCCC
>JALHQU010000100.1:0-7589 GCA_022841795.1 Fimbriiglobus sp. | reverse complement strand
GGGGGTGGCCCGGTACTAATTGTTTGGTGCCCCGGGCGCCCCGCCGGTGTCTGCTAATACCGCCGCACGGACAGGGCGGTGAGGCGGTCGGCCGACGGGTTCCACGCCCGCGCCACTCGCACCGCCACCCAACTGCCGGCGGGCAGATCGGAAACCGCACCCGCCCGGTCGCCGATAACAATGTCGGCCGGCGGTAATTGCATTGTGTCGATGAACACCGTGCCCGGCGGGGGCGGGTCGTCGCCGTCCAGGTCGATGAGGATGCGGGCGCCGTCCCCGCGGCGGAGGGTGAGCGACTTGCCGTCCGCCGCCACCGCCTCCACCGTCCCGGCCAGGGTGCGGACGGGGTTCGGCGTGCCGACCACCACCGGCAGGGCGTTCGCCCGGCCGACGTAGCTCGCCGGGGCCGGGCCGTCGCCCGCCCACACCGAGTACAGCCAGTCCGGTTCGTTCTGGCTGAACACGGTGGCGGTGTTTACCCCGGCGGCGGTGGTCTGGGCGACCACTTCGGCCCGGCCGTCGCGGTTCTGGTCGATAGCGGCCAGCCGCACCCCGCCGGTGTTGGTCGCGTCGGCGACGAAGCGGTCGAGAACCGTAACCCCGCGGCTCACGTCGAACACCCGCACCCGCGGCCCGCCGGTCGGACCGGCGGCGGTGACGATCTCGTCCACCCCGTCGCCGGTCGTGTCCGCCGCCGCCACCCGCACCCCGCCGCGGAACCCCGGCTCGAACGGGAAGAAGTTCACCAACTGTCCGCCGGTGGCCGGATCCCAGGCGATCACCCGCGGCCCGCCGGTAGACCCGGCCCCGACGATCACGTCGTCGATGCCGTCCCGGTTCAGGTCGCCGGCGGCCACGAACACCCCGCCGCGGAACGCCGGCTCGAACGCGAAGAACTCGCTCAGCACCCGCCCGGTTTTGGCGTCGAACGCCCGCACGTGCGGCCCGCCGCCGGCCCCGGCCCCGGTGATGATGTCGCCGATGCCGTCCCGGTTCACATCCCCGACGGCGATCTCGACCCCGCCGCGGAACGCCGGGTCGAACGCCATGAACTGGCGGACCACGTCCCCGGTCGCCCCGTCGTACACCTTGACGTGCGGCCCGCCGCCCGGCCCGGCAGCCACCACCAGGTCGTCCCGCCCGTCGCCGGTCACGTCGCCGGTGGCGTACCGCACCCCGCCGCGGAACGCCGGGTCGAACGCGGTCAGCGGGGTGTCGGTGCCGGCGGCGTCGAACAGGTGCAGGACGGGCAGCTGGCCGGCGTCGGCGGCCACCACCGCCCGAATGTCGGTCGGCCACGCCGCCGGGGTGCGGCGGTCGTCGAGCCGTTCGAGGTGCAGGCGGGCGAGCATGGCCGATCCGTCCGGGGTGGGTGTGCGGGATCGGAACCGGGGCGAAGCGGTCGGCTTGCGCGACGGTGTGCCGAATTCTACCCGTCACCGCCGGGACGGGGGTAACGGCGGGTTACGGGCAGATTACGGGAGTGCCGGGGCGGGCGCAAAGTTCGGAAGTGGTATCGGCCGGGGTAAACCGCGGACCCCAGCTTTTCACACCGGGACGAGGCGGAGGCCGAGCAGCCGGTCGTGCGGGCCGGCGGCCGGGTGGCGGAGGGCGAGGCCGACCATCAGCGGCAGGGCGGCGACGGCCAGCAGCCAGCAGCCGGTGCGGAACACCACCCACGTCGGCGCCTGCCACTGGACGAACAGGGACAGGACGAGGAGCAGGGTGAACGGCAGCCACACGAGCAGTTCCCGCAGCCCGCACAGCAGCCGCCCGGCCTTGCGGCCGTCCCGCTTCACCAGGGTGAGGCCGGCGAACCAGTACGCCACCCCGCCGCGGAAGACGACCGCGAACAGCGGCCAGATGACCAGCGGCCACACGAGCAGGAAGACGAGGAACGCGACGAACAGGCCGCTGACCGCCACCCTCGGGATGGTCGCGTGGTCGGCCGGCGGGTTCATCGCCAGTGCGATCCGCTCGGCCAGGATGAACGCCCGCTGCTCGTCCGTCCGGCCGTCCGCGTCCTCCGCGTTCACCTGCTCGTCGAGCGTCCGCAGCACCGCCGCCTCCGGGCGGTTCAGCCACTTTTTCACCTCGTCCGTGCCGGCCGCCTCGGCTTCGGCCAGCCGGTGGAGGGCGGCGGCCGTCTCACCGGACCGCTCGTCCGACAGGGCGGCCATCGCCCGCTCCCGGCCGTCCGCCGAGAGCTGGTAGGTGAGCCGGCCGACCTGCACCCGCCGCTTCTCCGCCCCGGTCGGGGCGGGCTTCCGCAACTCGGCGACCAGCCGCTCCCGCTTCTCCGGGGTGTCGATCCACGCCTCGTACCGCTCCTGCCGGTCGAACTGGAACTGCGAGATGACGGCCAGTTGGAAGGACAGGAACCCGCCGGCCCACAGCATGACGATCAGCCCGACCGCCAGCAGGAACCCCTGCACGGTCAGGTGGCCGGCGCGGGTGCCGGTGGTCACCTCGGGCGGGTGCTGGCGGTTCTCCTTCAGGTCGGCGTGCAGCTCGTCCAGGTCGCGGTAGTACCCGCCGGCGAACACCCCGTCGGCGATCGCCTTCGCCCGCGGCGGGAGCGGCGCCCGCACCGGCTCTTTGCCATGCCGGGCCACCCCCTCCAGGGTGAGGGCGGTGATCTGCTTGACGAACTTCATGGCGTCGAACGCCCCGCCGGGGTAGCGGGATTTCGTCTCGCCGGCGGCCACCGCCTGGCCGGTGGGCAGCGGGAAGTCGAGCAGCTGCGCCCGCCCGCCGGCCTCCACCCACACCTGCTCGGCGCTCAGCACCTTCGGCTGCGACCCGTCCTCCCGCGCGTCGATCAGCTCGCCCACCAGCTGCTCCAGGATGCCGCCGGCACACGCCCAGGGCAGGGGGGCGGTCGGCGACACCACGTCCGGCAGGGGGGCGCCGGCCGGGGCGACGTACGCCACCCACGCCCGCTCCCCGCCGCCCCAGGTGAGCGTGCCGTGCCCGACCGCCCGCAGGCGGGTGGGCCGCACCACCGGCTCGTCGAACACCGAGTCGTCGCCGCCGCCGGGCGGCTCCACCTTCACGATCACCCGCCGGCCGAGCGAGCGGTCCTCGCCCGCCCACACCTCCCCGCCGTCGTCGATCTCGCACACCTTGCCGGTGACCACGAACCCGCCGACCGCCGGCGGCAGCGGGACGACCGACTTCATCACCCGGTCGAGCGGGTTCGGGTACGGGCTGACCAGCCGGTGCCGCCGGGCGGCGGCCAGCCGGCGGACGACGCGGGTGCCGGCGGCGAAGTCGTGCACCCCGCGGTGGCCGTGTTCGCTCCGCCGCAGTTGCAGCAGGATGACCACCAGCCCGGCGACGAACGCCCCCACCGCGACCACCCCGGCCGCCGCCGCCGGCGCGCGGAACACGGTGAGCAGGCCGGCGGTTCCGAACATGAGCAGCCAGACGGCGTTGAACACCAGCGTCCGCACCCCGGCCCACAGCAGCCCCGGCGGGCCGGACCGCCCCAGCCGCACCACCCGCAGCCGCAGCAGCCGCTTGCCCGGGGTGGTGCCGAACACCCCCTCGCCGACGACGAAGTACAGCAGGGTGACCACCAGGGACGTCCAGTTGAACTCGCCGGCCATGTACCGGAACGTGTCCCACTCGCCGGCGGTCAGGTGGTACAGCACCTCCAGCGGGATGGCGACGGCGGTGACCACCACCCAGTCGATCAGGTACGCCAGCACCAGGCTCCGCACGTCCGCCGGCCGCTGGCTGGCCGGCAGTTGGTCGAGCAGGGCGTCGCGGAGTTCTTCGAGCGACTGGTACCGCCGCCCGCGGTCCCGCTCCAGCCCCTTCAACACGATGCGGTCGAGTTCGGCCGGCACGTCCGGCCGCTTCGGCCGCAGCGACGGGGCCGGCTCGGAAATCACCTTGGCCAGCACCGCGGTCAGGCTGTCGTGCTGGTGCGGGGCGCGGCCGGCGAGCAGGTAGTACAGGGTAGCGCTCACCGCGTACACGTCCGAGTCGTACCCCACCGGCTCGTGCCGGATCTGCTCGGGCGGGGCGAACAGGATGGTGCCGAGGAACGTGCCCGAGTGCGTCAACTGCTTGTCCGGGGTGCTGCCGGCGAGCGACTTGCTCAGCCCGAAGTCGCCCACCTTCACCCGGTCGTCGTCCGTCAGGAAGCAGTTGGACGGCTTCACGTCCCGGTGGATCACCCCCAGCCGGTGGGCCTCGATCAGCCCGTCGATCACGTCCAGGATGCGGGCGATCGCCTCCTCCACTTTCATCGGCCCGCGGTCGTCCACCACGTCCTTGAGCGTCTTCCCCGGCATCAGCTCCATGACGATGAACGGGCGGCCGTTGTCCGCGTCCGCCCGCAGCACGAACACGCACCGCGGGTGGCTGATCTGACTGGCCAGCCGCCCCTCCTGGCGGAACCGCTCGACCGACGCCGGGTTGGTACTCAGCCGGCGGGACAGCAGCTTCACCGCCACCCGCTCGCCGGTTTCGGGCGCCTCCGCTTCGTACACGTTCCCCATGCCGCCGCCGCCGATGTACCGCATCAGCCGGAACCCGCCCACGCTCGCCGGCGCGGACTCGGTGCTGCCCGTCGGGTCGGTGGCGGACGAGTCGGCATCGACGGACCGGGTGGCGGCGTAGTCCGGCTGGCCGTCGGCCGGCGGGTCCGGGTCGAACGACAGCAGGGCGTTCACCGCCGCCGGCTGGGCGACCGGCGGCAGGGTGTCGTCCGTCGCCGGCCCGCGGATCTTCTGCCCGCAGTACATGCAGAACGGGGGCGGGGCCGCCGGGTCGGCGGCGTCGATCACCTGGCGCGAACAGCGAGGGCAAGAGAAGACCATGACCGTTCCGGCGGACCGGGCTGACGGGGAGTTCGTCCGGCGGGCACGGGAATTATGCGGAACGGGCGGAAAAGCTCAAGCCGAGTAGGGAACGGATGTGCGCAAGACGGAGTGGGGTTGTAAGTAGTAGGCACACTCCGTGTGCCGTTCTGTCTCTGGGTGAACCCGGCCCGCAAGGGCCGTGGGTGGTTTGCACCCCCTCCCTGGCGATCGGGGTTCACCCAGAACGGCACACGGAGTGTGCCTACTACCTTCAAATCGGCTACTTCTTCTCCGCCTTCGGCTTGGGCGGGCCTTTCGGGCCGCCCTCGGCCTTCGGCTTGGCCGCCGGCCGCTCCTTCTTCTCCTTCGCCGGGTCGGCGGCCGCTTTCGGTGTGTTGTGCTTCTGCGTCAGGCTGGCTTCCGTCCACCACGGGCTGAGCCGCTTGATCTTGTACAGCACCTTCTCCCGGTCCGCGCCGGTGGCGGTGGCCAGCTTCGCCTTCAGCTTCCGCATCTTGGCCTTGCGGTGGTACCGCCGCTTCAACTCCATCTGCCGCTCGATCATGGCCCACGGTCTCCGGTGTCGGTCGCCTGTCGGTGACGAAAAGAGTGATTACACTAGCGGTGCGGCCGACCGCCGACAAGACGACGGAAGGAATTTCAGTGCTCCGCTGGCTCCGCTCGCTGTTCCGCCGTCCCGCCTCACCGGCGGCGTTCGAGGCCGCTCGGGGTGAGTTACTGGATCACTGGTTCCGCACCGCGGCCGGGACCGGCAGGCCGAAGTGGCTGACGTGGGCGGGGTGGGAGCCGGCCGGCGAGCCGGTGTTCGCCGGGGCGTTCGCCCTGGTGCCGGTGGTGGTGCGGTTCGAGCCGGTGCCGGGCGCTCCGTTGGACGACGTGCCACAGGCGCGGGAGCCGCGGGCGGTGGTGGCGGTGTTCCGGTGGGAGCGGGGCCGGTGGGCGACCGACGGCCGGGCGGTGTTCAACCTCACCCCGCAGCAGGTGGCGGGGCAACTCAAATGAGGGTGACGGCGCGAACCCCCGACGGGGGAGCCGTGTCGGCACACCACCGCACCCGCCCTCGGAGTTCGCCGTGATCCGACCGACCACCCCGGACGACACCGCCGCCATCCTGGACCTGGCCGTCTCCTCCGGCCTGTTCCCGCCGGGCGCGACCGAGGAGGTGGCCGGGGTGCTGGCAGGCTGCCTCGACGGGACCGCGGGTCCGGATCACCACTGGGTGACGGACGACGACGGCGGGCCGGTCGGGGTGGCGTACTACGCGCCCGAGCGGATGACCGACGGCACCTGGAACCTGTACATGATCGCCGTGCGGCCGGACCGCCAGCGGCAGGGGCGGGGGGCGGTCCTGGTGCGACACGTCGAGGCGGCGCTGGCCGCCCGCGGCGCGCGTATCCTGCTGGTCGAAACGTCCGGGCTGGCGAGTTTCGAGCGGACGCGGGCGTTCTACCGCAACTGCGGGTACGACGAGGAAGCGCGAATCCGCGACTTCTATAAGGCGGGCGACGACAAGGTGATTTTCCGGAAAGCGCTTCCCGCGCCGGGCTGACGCCCGCGGTTCATCTGGCGAACTCGTCCCGCAGGAACGCCTGAGTGTCGTCCCACAGGTCGGCGGCCGTGTCGAAGTTGACCGCCATCGGCTTCACCTGACTCGGGGTGAGGAGCGTCGGCGGCAGCTTCGCCGTCACGTGCGGGTTCAGCGGGATCTGGAACCCGCCGCCGGCGGCCAGTTTCGCCTCCGTCGTCGGCGCCAGCAGGAAGTCGATCAGCCGCCGCGCCCCGGCCGGGTTCGGGCACCCCTTCACCACCGCCAGCGTGTTCGGGATGTACAGCACCCCCAGCCGCGGGTGGGCCGGGTGACCGTCCTTGTCCGGGAAGATGATCGCCACCGGCTTGCCGGCGTTCAGCTCGATGAGCGCGTCGTCGGTGTCGGTGAGGCCGACGGCGAACTTCCCCGCGCTCACCCCGGTGGCCGTCTGCTTGTTCCCCGCCACCACCGCCACGTCGTTCGCCTTCAGCCCGCGGTAGAACGCCTTGGTCGCGTCCGGCCCGAGCACCTCGAACAGGCACGCCGCCTGCGTGGCGGTGGTGCCGAACTGCGGCTTGGCGATGGCCACCTTCCCCTTCCACTTCGGGTCGGTCAGGTCGAGCAGACTTTTGGGTCGCTCCGCTTCGGGCACCAGGTCGGTGTTCACGATCAGCACGCGGGCACGGGAAGCGAACGCCTGCCAGGTGCCGTCCGTCGCCTTCGACCAGCCTGGGAACGGGGCGGCGGCCGGCGACGAGTACGGCTCGTACACCCCTTTGCGGGCGAGCCGGATGGTGCCCAGGATTTCGTTGTTCCAGTGGACGTCGCACCGCGGGCGGGCCGCTTCGGCTTCCAACTCCGCCGCAAGACTGACCGACTTGTTCGCCTCCGTGTCGAACTTGGGCACGACGGACTGGCCGGTGGCCGCGTGGTAGTCGGCGAACACCCCGTCGGCGAACTCCTGATCCTGGGCGCAGTACACCACCACCCGCTCGTCCGCGGTGCGGGTGCCGGAACAGCCGGCGACGAGCAGGAGGAGCAGGCAGGCGGAATGCACTCGCACGAACGGCCCCCCGGGTCGGGGATTTCGACCCGGATAGGCTACGAGGGCGTTTGGCATCTCCCGCGAGGGAAGGTGAAGCGAGTGGTCTGTGTTGGTGTCCGGCCTTCAGGCCGTTCTTCGCCCGGCAGAAGACGGCCTGAAGGCCGGACACCAACATAGGCCG
>JALHQU010000099.1 GCA_022841795.1 Fimbriiglobus sp. | reverse complement strand
ACCCGGGCCCGCCACGGCGGGCGCCCCCACACGCCCGCGGGGGTTTGGGGGGGCCGCCACGTGGGGCGGCCCGCCGAACACCGCAGGTGTTCGGCTTCTGGAGCCGCCGGTCAGTGCCCGCCGGCGGCGGAGTCGATGAACGGCACCTTCGCCACCAGGAAGTACCCGTTCAGGGTGAGCAACAACCCCACGAACGCCAGCAGCAGGCTGACGGCATACGGCCACTTGGCCTTCGACAGCATGGAGATGGACGCCAGCACCACCCCGATTTGCAGCAGCATCTCGGCGAAGTCGAAGTACGGGTCCTTGCGGTGGGCGGTGTCGCGGTCGGCCTCCTTCGTCCGGGCCGTGTCGGAAATCTCCTTCTTCTCCGCCTCGTACTCGGCGATTTTGGTGGAGATGAACGCCAGCCGCTGCTTCTGCCGCTCGCCCGCGTCCGCCGCGGTCAGCTTGCGGTCCTTCTGCGCCGCCTGGTACGCCTTCGCCAGGGTTTCCAGTTCCTCCTTCGACGGCACCCCGACGATCTGTTCCAGCGTCTCCCGCTCCTGCGTGTACAGCACCTCCCGCTGCACCTTCGCCTGGTACCGGCTCCACTCGTTGCTCGCCTGCATCTGGCCCATCAGCATGTCCTTGCCGGCGTTGTTCCCGCCCGCCCCGGCGATCACCAGGATGACGGCGTAGATGGCCACGCTCAGGGCCACCTTCTTGACGAACGGGTCGTTCTCGTCGTGCGGCACTTCGACTTCGGCGGCATGACCGGACATGGGCGAATCCTCCGCGAACAGATGTGGGTCGCGGAAACTGTAACCGCCCGGCGGGCGGGTGGCAACCGCGGGTGCAGACGAGACCTCACCCCCCGGCCCCCTCTCCGAGCCGGAGAGGGGGTGTTCAAGCGAGGCGCCGGACCATGTGTCACGTCAGCCCTCCGGCGGCCGTCGGCAACCGCGCAGAAGCATTCCGCTCTTGAACACCCCCTCTCCACTTTGGAGAGGGGGCCGGGGGGGTGAGGTTGTCTTTAGCTGGGCGACGGTTGACCCGCCCCATACCCTTTGCGGTGGGGCGTTCGCCCCTTCCGAATCACAGGAGGTTCTCCCGCATGTTCCGTCTGCTGTCCGCGGTGGCCGTGGTTGCCCTGCTCGGCGGGGTGATGTTGGCCGACGACAAGAAGGAAGACAAGAAGGACGTGAAGCCGGAGGGGGTGTGGACGAAGGAGGCCGACCAGATCACCCTGACCCTCGACTTCAGCAAGGCGGACGTGCTGGTGGTGACCGCCGCCATCGGCGACAACGCCCTCGTCATCACCTCGAAAACCACCGTCGAGAAGGACGGCACGGTGAAGGCGAAGATGACCAAGAGCGAGGTGAAGGGCGACTTCCCGTTCAAGCCGATGGACGGGTACGAGTTCTCGTTCAAGATCAAGATCGACGGGAAGAAGGCGACCATCTCGGACTACACCGCCAACGAGGGCGAGGAGCAGGGCAAGAACGCGGTCGAGGGCGAGTACGCCAAGAAGGAGAAGAAGGACAACTGACCACATTTCTTCGCCGCGACCTCCGGGAGCGGGTTTGCGAACCCCGCTCCCGGAGGTCGCGGCGAAGACGTGGGTTCAAATCCGCACGAACACCCGCTTCGCGTACAGCCACCACAGCAGTAGCCAGTACACCACCAGCAGCACCGCTCCCTTCATCGCCCCGCTGATCGCTTCTGGACTGGCTCCGCCGACCCACTCCGACACCTTCCGACTGAGTTCCGCGAACGTGTCCGGCGGCAGGTGCTTCTGCAACTGCGTGAGCAGCCACCCGCCCAGCGGCACCTCGGCGATCACGTAGATGAGGATGGAGTTCGCCCCGATCACCCGCAGCGGGTACGTCCACCCGGCGTAGCCGATGCCGGCGGTGAGGGCGTGGAACACCGCCAGAATCAGGAAGCACCACCCGCCGCTGAACAGCACCCAACTCGGCGTCCAGATCCGCTTCACCACCGGGCACACGCCGAAGTCGCCCAGCGCCCGCCCGACCGCCAGCCCGACCGCCCCGGCCGCGGTCAGCCACAGCACCTGCCGCCACGCCGACTCCGGCCGCCGCAGCCACCCGCCGGCGATCAGCCCGAGGATCATGGTGCCCAGCGTGGGGATGAAGCTGGCGGTGGCGTACCCGCCGCCGTTGTGGGTGAACTCGGCCTTCCGCGGGAACAGGTTCAGGAACCAGGTGTCCGCCGCCCACGCCAGGTTGCTATTCTTCTTCCAGTGGGCGGCCAGCCCGGTGAGGCTGTCTTGGTACTTCTCCGCCCACTTCGCCGACACCCCGACGCCATCGTAGTTGAAGTCCGGCGCCGGCGGCGGGTACGCCACGAACGCCGCCCAGTACCCGACCAGGATCACCCCAAGCGCCACCCACCACCACCGCGGCTTCAGATAGCCGATGAGGAACAGCAGGAAGTATCCCAGCCCGATCTGGCTGAGCGTGTCCTCGAACGTGAAGTACGTCCGCTTGTGGCCGTCGCCGATCGACCGCATGAGGACGCCGAGGGCGACGAGCGCCACCGACCGCCAGCCGGCGTGGACGGCCGACTTCCAGAACGGTTCGCCGCGGGCCTTGCGGGCGGCCAGCGAGAACACCATCGCCACCCCGACCAGGAACGAGAACGACGGCTGGATCAGGTCGTGCAGCGAACACCCGACCCACTCGACGTGGGTGGTGTGGAACCGCACCGCCTGCCAGAACGGGCTGTCCGGGAACTGCTTCGCCACCGCCGGCAGGTGCAGTACCTCGGCCAGCATGAGGAACATGACGAACCCGCGGTAGGCGTCGATCGCCGGCACGCGGGGCGGGGCGGGGGCTGCGGTCGTACTCATTGGGCGTTCCGGGGGGCGGGGACGGATCGGCGTTCCGACGGTACGCGGGAAGCGGGTAAGATGCAACCGGATTGGTGGCGCCAGGGTTTTTGGTGAACCCGGCCCGCCAGGGCCGCGGGTGCGAGCCAGTTGTGGTCTGCACCCACCGACCTTGCGGTCGGGGTTCACCCGATCTGGATGCTCGCATGACCGAATCCGAATGGCTGACGACCACCACCCGCCCGGCGGACATGCTCCGGCATGTGCGGACGAAGGCGTCGGCGCGGAAACTCCAGCTCATCTCGTGCGGGTGCGCCCGACTGGTGTCGCCGCTGCTGACAGAACGGCAGCGCGAAATCCTCGGGATCGTTGAACGGCACGTAGACGGGCTGGGCGATCCCGAGGATTACCATGCCGCAAGAGTCGAATGCACGCGACCGCTAATCACCCACCAGCCCGGACGGACGGTCCGTGCTACATTCGCACCACATGTGTATCCAGCAAGGCTTTTGATGCAGGCGGTAGTGAGTGAGCGTGTGGCGCAGGGGGCGGAGCGGGCGATTCAGTGGGCCATCAATGTCGCCCGCATCCGGGGTTTCGATGAGCGGTGCGAATTCCCGCAAGATATTTCCGGCCCGGTGTGCGACCTGTTCCGCGAGGTGATCGGCAACCCGTTCGCCGAGCGAACGGTGGTCGGGCCGGAGTGGGAGCAGAGCGGCGGGGGGGTGGCCGGGTGGATGACGCGGGTGGGCGAGACGGCCCGGCTGATCGCCGCCGGGGTGCAGGCCGAGCAGGCGTTCGACCGCCTGCCCATCCTGGCCGACGCGCTGGAGGACGACGGCTGCACCGACGCCGAGCTGCTCGCCCACCTGCGGAGTGCCGGCCCGCACGCCCGCGGCTGCTGGGCGCTGGACGCGGTGCTGGGGAAGTAGGTGCCGCACGGGTGGCCGACTCCCTCCGGGAGTCGGTTCCGTGTCGCTCTCGGAGAGAGCGACCCACCCGATCCGAGACTCACTTCCAGTCGAACCCGATCAGCCACGAGCCGGTGGCGGTGTACACCTCTTTCTCGTTCTTCCCGTCGGCGTCGGCGATCATCACCCGGAACGGGTCGGCGGCCCGCGCCACGGCCGGCAGCCGCATCGACTCGACGTAGGCGATCTTCTTCCCGTCCGGCGACCACGCGAACCCGCCGATCCGCCACTCCGGGTTCTCCCCGTACTCCTTCACCACCGTCTGCTTCTTCGTCGCCAGGTCGATCACCAGCAGGTTGTTGTACTTGAAGTCGTCGAACGACCAGCCGCCGTTCCCCAGCGGGGTTCGCTTGGCGTGGTACGACACCTGGCACAGCACCTTCTTGCCGTCCGGAGAGAACTGTGGCGCCTTGTTCTCGAAGCTGTGGTTCAACTCCAACAGTGGGGTCGGCTTGTCCGTGCCGATTGTCCACAGGTGGGCGTGCTGGTGCCAGGTGTCGGCCGACATCTTCCACTCGTCCAGCACCGCCGTCTTCCCGTCCGGGCCGACCGCCCGCACGTGGAAGTGTTCGGGCACCGTCAGCGGCGTCCGCTTGTCGGTGGTCACGTCGTACACCCAGTTCTCCAGCTTCTGGCTCACCACGTTGTCGTTGATCTCGTTCCCGCGGACGAGCAGCGTCTTGCCGTCGCCCATCCAGAAGGCGGCGTTCAGGTTGACCGAGTCCAGCGCCTGGATCGTGCGTTCGCCGTCCAGGTCGAGGACGTGAAGGATGGTGCTGTTGGTGGCGAACGCCACCCCCGCCGGCCGGTTCTTCGGCACCGGCATGTTCGCTGCCCGCCCCTGACGGTGGAACGCCACCCGCTTGCCGTCCGGCGACAGGTGCGCGTTCCCCCAGCCGACGCCCCGGATCGAGTCCTTCATCGGCAGCGGGGATTCCAGTTCGGTGCCGTCCGGCTTGAGCAGCAGCGGCTTGTCGTCCACCCAGAACAGAATGCGGCCCTCCTTCGCTGCCGCCTTCGGCGGCGGGGCGTTGCGGCGGACGTGCGGGGTGGTCCGCTCGCCCGCCCACGCCGGCACCGCGAACACGCCCACGCCCACCAGCACCGCCACCAGCCCGGCCAGGGTCAGCTTCTTCAGGAACATGGTTCGGATCACTCCTTCCGCGAGAGCGGTTGCAGTTTGTGAAACGGCGGATCGAACCGACGGAGCGGCGGACACGGCCCCGGCGGACAGCAGGGCGAACACGCCGAGCGACACGCCGCGGAGCCGCAGCCGCTCGGCCAGTTCCTTGCGGGCCGCCGCCAGCCGGCTGCTCAAGGTGCCTTCGGGGATGCCCAACCGAACAGCCGCCGACCGCCGGCTCAGCCCGTCCAGTTCGCACAGCACCACGGCGGTCCGCAGCTTGTCCGGCAGCCGGGCGATCTCCTCGTCCAGCGCCCGCAGGGCGGCCGGGTCGGTCGGCGCAAGTTCTTCTGCGAACGGTTCGGGCGGGGTGCGGGTGACGGCTTCCCGCTTGCGTCGTCGGTCGGCCATCGCTCGCGCCCGCCGGGAGGTGTGAACGGCCACCGCGTGCAGCCACCCGCCGACCGCTGCCGGCGGGCGGACCGCCGCCGGCTTGCGGGCGAGCACCAGGAACACCGCCTGGAACGCATCCTCGGCGTGCTGGTGGTGGCCGACCGTCCGCCGGCACACCCCCCACACCATCGGGGCGAACCGCCGCACCAGTTCGGCGAACGCCGGATCGCTCCGGGTGTCGGCGAACGTGCGGACCAGGTCCGCGTCGGTGCGGTCGTCCGGGGCCAGGGTGTGACGGACGCGGGTGAGGAACCCGCCCAGGCCGGTCGTCGCCATGACTGCCCTCGGGGACGGCACTCGCCGGGATAATCCCACGCCGGCGGAAGCGCGTCGGGGAATTTTGCTGGTGTCCCGCCTTCAGGCGGTCTTGGGTGAACCGGCGGTGTGAGCCGCCTGGGTGGGATCACACCCGACGGGCTGACGCCCGCGGTTCACCACGCAGACCGGCTGAAGCCGGGACACCAACATATCTCCTCACCCCACCGGCCACGGCTCGCCCACCCGTCCGGAGCGGCACACGCACTCTGCCCCGCACAGCGGGCAGGTTCGCACGAGTGGCGTCAGCACCTGCCGCACGCGGTCGGCGTGTACCCGGTCGGCCGCTTCCGCCTGCGGGATCAGCTTTTCCGTCCGGAATCGGATCCACCGCACGAGCGTGTCAACCGTGTTCCAGTCCAGCTTGCGATCCAGGTTGATCCGCTGGGCGCCGAGGGCGAGCATCCACCCGGACCCGCGGGGCGAGCGGACCACCTCGGCCTCGCCGCCCGGTTCGGCCAGCACCTTGTCGACGGCGATCACCCCCCGCGGGGTGAGGACGACTTCGCCCAGTTCCCGCACCGCCGCGTCCGGCAGGTCGATCCGCAGCAGCGCGTCCAGGTGGGCGGTGAGCAGCCGGCGGCACGCCCCCGGCGACGTGCGGGCCAGGTCGAAGATGGTGGTGGCGTGCCCGGCCTCAGCCCACAGGTCGGACCGCCGCCCCTTCCAGATCACATACCCCGACTTCAGCCCGTCAGCGGTGGGCGTGCCGAACAGCACCCGCAGGTGCGGCAGGAACCGCAGCACGCGGATCAGGTCGTGCGGGGTGAGCGAGGCGTCGAACGCCAGAGAAGTCAGCAGCACCGCGAACCGGCGGGCGTCGGCCGGGGTGAGCAGGCCGTCGGTGGTGACGATCTCGGCGGCGGACTCGGCGTAGGCGGCCGGCAGCTCGCCCATGAAGAACGGCTCGAACACGTCCAGCAGGCTGGTCACCCGGTCCCGCCCCAGGTCGGAGTTGTCGCACGTTTGCAGCAGCCGGGCGGCGGCGAACAGCGGCAGGTACACCCCGCCCTTGTCCGCCCACACCGCCGCGTTCTCCACCACCTCGTACAACTCCCGCGCCCGCCTGGTCGGGTCGCCGCGGCCGACGCTCGCCCGGCACAGCCGCGTCAGCCAGCGGGCGGCCGACTTTCTCGCCCCGCGGTTCGGGGCGATCTCCCGCCACGCCGCATCCACGGCGGTCGCGTCCGGGTTCGGCAGCGGTCCGCGGGCGTACCGGCCGATCAGGTACACCACCCAGCCGGCGAACGCGGCAAGCAGGGCGTACAGCACCGGCGGGCCGAACCGCGGCGGCAGGACGGCGACCACCACGCCGGCGGCGAGCAGCAGCGGGGCGGCTACCAGCACGCCGAACGCCCGCGGGTCGAACCGCCGGGTGAACGCCGGCGGCACGTCCACCTCGTCCCCCTTCGGGGTGGTCACCCGCACCGTCCGGCCGGTCGGCCGGTCGATCACCTCGACCGCGTACCCGTCGCCGGACAGCCGCCCGCCGCCCACGGCCAGCGGCGGAGGCACCGGCGGGATCGGGTCCGGCACCGGGTTCAGGCACGTCGGGCACAGGCCGGCGTTCTGGTCGGCGGCGGCGCGGGTGAGCGAGTCCGGGATCGGGTGCCCGGTCGCTATCTGCCGGCTGGCCACCGCCTGCAACACCTGCTCCGGGGTGGACAGCGGGAAGTACCGCGCCGACTCGTCGAACGGCTGGTCGGTCGCCGACTCGTCGCTCACCGCCCCGGCCACCGCCTGTTCCACCACCGGCTTCGGGTCCACCGCCGTGCCACGGTCGAAGATCAGCCGGTGCTCGTTCCACAGGTGGCGGATGAACGCCGGGCGGAGGAACTGGCGGCGGCACTTCGGGCACCGCAGCCGCACCCGCTTCTCGCCCGCCTCCACCATGCGGTCGAGGGTGGTGCAGCGGTCCACCCGCCCCTGGAGTTCGATCATCCGCTGGAGGGTGCGGGAGCGGGACAGGCCGGCCGTGACCGCCCGCACCACCGGCCCGACCGCCGGTTCCGTGTCGGGCAGCGCGGCGAGCAACTTGCCGGCCACCGTCAGCCTCATGCCGACCGGGTTGGACCGATCTTGAAGAGCCTGGGCGGCGAACAGGAGGATGGCCGGCGGGATGGGGTCGGCCATGCGGGCGACGTACTCGAGCGCCAGCCGGCTGCCGTTCGGTCGCACCGCCGCCAGCGCCTGGAACACCCGCATGGCGTCGTACCCGTGGCGGGTGCGGGCGGCCAGCGCGTCGAGTAGGCGGACTTGTTCTCCTCGCCGCCCCGATGCCGCGGCGCGGCGGACGAGGTCGTCCAGCGGCAGGGTCGGGTCGATCTGCGGGGTGGGGGGCATGGGTTCCGTTTCAGGGCATCACGGACGCGAAGCCGCGAGCGGCTTCCCGCCGACCTCGTCACTTCATCTCCACCGTGATCGTGGCCGGGGCGAGGCACACCGTGTCGTTGCACGCCACCAGCGTCACGCGGGCGGTCATCTTCTTCCCTTTCACGTCGTCGTGGCTCACCACCACCTGAAACCCCATCGCCCCGTCGTACACCCGGTATTCGCCGAGCGAACCCTTCTTCAGTTCGCCCTTCGGGTAGGTGAGTTCGTGGTACTTCAGCCCCTTACCGTCCCCCCGTAGCTCGATCACGGTGGCGCTCTCGGCCAGTTTGTCGTTCCCCACCGGGTTGGCGTAGATGTGCCAGCCCTTCGCCACGGTGACCGAGACGTAATGCGTTTCCAGCCCGTCGGCCAGCCCGCCGTCGCGGTACTCCACCTTCACCACGTCGGCCGAACTCTTCGGGTTCTTCACCTTCTCGGCCATGCGGGTGGGCATGTCTTTCAGCGCGTCGAGCGGCAGGCCCGTGTCCAGCGCCAGCAGCGCTTGCGGCACGGCCGTCGGCTCAGTTTTGATCTGCCCGGCGAACCGCCGCAGGTCCCGCTCGAACTCGCCGCGATTCCCCTCATCGCCGGTCATCCGCCACAGCCGGAGGAAGTTCCGCACGCTCATCCCGTTGGCCGACGGCTGGGCGCCGTCGTAGCTGTCCTTGCCGCGAGCGAACAGCTTCTCGCCGTCGTGCGGGGTGTTGTAGAACCCGCCGCCGTCGGCCAGGAACTTCTGCCGCTGGATGGTGACGAGCGGCTGCGCCTGCTTCCGCCACTTCGCGTCGCCGGTGGCCTCGGCCAGACTGAGCAGCCCGTGAACGAGGAAGGCGTGGTCGTCCAAAAACGCTGTCCCCTTCGCCGTCGCCTTCTCGCCCGGCTTGGCGGCGTAGGTGCGGAGCAGCCGGCCGTCCTTGTCCCGCATCTTCTGGAGGAGGAACTCGGCCGCCTTCTCCGCCGCGGCGACGTACTTCGGCTCCTTCAGCACCTGCCCGGCCAAGGCGTAAGCGGCGATCATCTGCCCGTTCCAGGCGGTGATGAGTTTGGTGTCCAGGAACGGCCGGTTCCGTTTCGCACGCAAGTCGAACAGCTTCTGCCGCAGCGGGGCGAGCTTCTTCAGTTCGTCGTCGGTGGGAAACTTCGCCAGCCGCAGGATGTGGTACTTGTCCTCGAAGTTCGGCTTGTCCGCGCCGTACACCGTGCGGAACAGGTCGGCGTCGGCCCCCTGCCCCGCCGCCGCGTCCAACTCCTTCGGCGTCCACACGTAGAACCGCCCCTCCTCGCCGTCGCTGTCGGCGTCGAGCGCGGAGTAGAAGTACCCGTCCGGGGCGGTCAACTCGCGGGCCACGAACGCCAGCGTCTCGTCGATCACCCGCCGGTACGCCGGGTTCGGCTTCTGGCGGTACGCCTCGCAGTACAGCTCCACCAGTTGGGCCTGGTCGTACAGCATCTTCTCGAAGTGCGGGACGGTCCACGTCCGCTCGGTGCTGTAGCGGTGGAACCCACCGCCGAGGTGGTCGTAGATGCCACCCTGGGCCATCTTGTCGAGCGTCAGCGCCATCCGCTTGGCGAGGTCGTCGTTCCCCGGTTTCGCCGACTGCTTCAGCAGGAACAGCAGGGCCGACACGCGGGGGAACTTGGTGCCGCGGTAGCCGGTCGCCTTCCGCCCCAGCCCGCCGTGTTCCGGGTCGAGGTCGAATTCGCCGACGGCGTCCTTCACCAACTGGGCGTCGAGTTTGACCAGTGCCACCCCGCGGGCCGCCCGGTTCATCTCGTCCTTCGTCATGTCGGCGATGCGGTCGGCCTGCTCGAACAGCTCCTTCTTCTTGTCCCGGTGCAGGTCGATCACCTTCTTCAACACCGATTTCATGCCCGGCCGGGTGTCGTCGCCCACCTTCTGGTCGTCCGGCGGGAAGTAGGTGCCGCCGAAGATCGGCTTGGCGTCCGGCGTCAGGAACATGGTCAGCGGCCACCCGCCGTTCAACCCGGTCACTTGCAGGGCGGCCATGTACACGTCGTCGATGTCCGGCCGCTCCTCGCGGTCCACCTTGATGCACACGAAGTGCTCGTTCAGCACCTTCGCGATCTCGTCGCTGGCGAAGCTCTCCTTCTCCATCACGTGGCACCAGTGGCACGACGAGTACCCGATGCTGAGGAAGACGAGCTTGCCCTCCTTCTTCGCCTTCTCGAACGCCTCCGCCCCCCACGGGTGCCAGTCCACCGGGTTGTGCGCGTGCTGGAGCAGGTACGGGCTGGACTCGGTCGCCAGTTTGTTCGGCTTGGCTTTCACTTTGGGCGGGTCGGCGGCGGGAACCGCGAGGGGGGTGAGGGCGACGAACAGGAGGGCGAAGCGGGGGAAGGTCATGGATGCCGCTCCGGGTGTGACCAGGGGTCTTGGCCGCGCCGCGCGGCCGATCGTGGGTTACTATGTTGATGGCCGCGACCGTCCGCCAGTGAAATCATACCCGCCGAGGTGCGCCCCATGCCCATCGCCCGATACCTGATCCCGCTTGTTGCCCTCGCGTTTCCCGTCGGCGTGTTCGCTCAAGACGCCGAGGTGAAGGCGCAGAAAGCCGCCGCCGTCGAGAACATGAAGCGGGCGGGGGTGGACAAGCCGGCGGCGGTCGAGACGACCAGCCTGCTGGTGTACTCGTCGCTGACCGAGGCGAAGACGAAGCCGATCGCGGACACCGCCCAGAAGGCGTTCGACGCGGCCCGGAAGGCGCTCAAGTTCGACGACAAGGACAAGCCGTGGGCGGGCAAGCTGACCGTGTACGTGCTGGCCGACCGCAAGGAGTACGCGTCGTTCGTGCGGCTGGTGGAGAGCCGCAAGCCGGAGGCGGACGAGACGTGGGCGGTGCAGATCCGCGGGGCGGAGCCGTATGCGGCCATCGGGGCGAAGACCGAAGTGGGGCTGTCGGGTGAAGCGGCGGCGGGGGTGGCGGTGGCGCTGTTGGATCAGAAGGCCGGGGCGAGTTCCGCCACGTTCACCCTGCCGTCGTGGCTGCACACCGGGTTCGGCCGGGCCATCGCCGTGCGGCAGAACCCGCGGGCGCTGGACGACCACCGGGCGAAGGTGAAGGCGCTGTTCGCCAAGAACAAGTTGGGCACGTTCACCGCCGCCCAGGTGTGGGGGACCGAGAAGCTGAAGGACGCCGACACCTACGCCACCAGCCTGACCGAGTATCTGGTGTTCGGCGCCGACGAGGGCAAGTTCGCCAAGTTCCTGGGCGGGTACAAGCCGGGCGAGAACCAGCAGGAGCCGACCACCGCGAACGCCCTGGAGGCCGCCAACTGGACGCCGGAAACGCTGGACACGGCGTGGAAGACGTGGGTGGTGAAGGGGAAGTGACCGCGAACGCCGCGGGATGGCCATCGCGCGGCTTTACAAATACCACCCCGGCGCCACCAGCCATTCCAGCGTCCCCGTTCCTTCCTCCACCTTCGCCCCCACCTCGATCAGCGCCGCGGTGCCCTTGTCGAACGCCAGCCCCGCCCCGCCGGTGCCGAGCAGCCAGCCGGCGAAGTACGCGATGTCCGGCAGGTGGCCGACGGCGACGGCCGAATGCACGCCCAGGTCCGCCAGCGCTCGCGCCACCTTCTTCGGCTTGAGCGTGTCCGGCGCGAGTTCGTCGATCGTCACCAGTTCGCCGCCCGCCAGTTCGAGGAGCGGCGCGGCCGTCTGTTGTGCCCGTAGCAGCGGGCTGCTCGCCACCACATCAGCCCGAACCCCCATCGCCTTCAGCCGGTCCGTCAGTCGGCGGGCGGTGGCGTGCCCGTGCGGGGTGAGCGGGCGGTCGAAGTCGCGGGTGGCACCGAGCTGCCCGACGTTCGCCGCTTCCGCGTGCCGGACCAGGATGAGCTGCATGGGGTGGCTCCGGCCTTTCTGGTGAACCCCGAGCGGGAGCGAGGGGTGAGTGTGCGTCCCACACCCCTCGCTCCCGCTCGGGGTTCACCGAACCTACATGCTCCGCCCTCGAACAATCTCCCCCGGCCCCTAAGATTAGTAGTTGACCTCTCCGTCCGCCAGCCACCGTTACCCGAGCTCATGAAGCGCACCGACCTGCGGAACGTCGCCGTCATCGCCCACGTGGACCACGGCAAAACCACCCTGGTGGACCAGATGCTCCGCCAGTCCGGGCTGTTCCGGTCCGAGGAGCTGGACAAGCTCGTCGGCGGGCAGCACGGCCTGATCATGGACAGCAACGACCAGGAGCGGGAACGCGGCATCACCATCCTGGCGAAGAACTGCGCCATCCGCCTGGGCGACGTGAAGGTGAACCTGATCGACACCCCCGGGCACGCCGACTTCGGCGGGGAGGTGGAGCGCATCCTGAAGATGACCGACGGCGTATTCCTGCTGGTGGACTCGGCCGAGGGGCCGCTGCCGCAGACGCGGTTCGTGCTGCGCAAGGCGTTCGCCTGCGGGCTGAAGCCGATCGTGGTGATCAACAAGATCGACCGCCCGGACGCCCGCATCGACGAAGTGCATTCGATGATCTTCGACCTGTTCATCGAACTCGGGGCGAACGACGAGCAGGCCAACTTTCCGGTGATTTACGCCAGCGGGCGGGCGGGCATCGCCACCACCGACATGGCGGTCGAGCCGAAGAACCTGAAGCCGCTGTTCGACGCCATCCTGGACACCGTGCCGCCGCCGCTCGGCGACGACTCGACCCCGCTGCAGATGCAGGTGATGGCCCTCACGTACTCGGAGTTCGTCGGCAAGATCGCCGTCGGCCGGGTGTTCGGCGGGAAGATCAAGAAGAACCAGCGGGTGACGGTGGTGAAGCAGAAGGACGGCAGCACCTTCGGCGACACGGTGGTGCAGCTGCTGGAGTTCGACCGCCTCGCCCGCAAGGAGGTGGACGAGATCCGGGCCGGCGACATCTGCTGCGTGGTCGGCCTCGACGACGCGGACATCGGCGACACCATCTGCGAGCTGGACAACCCGCTGCCCATGCCCCCGCTGACCATCGACGAGCCGACCCTGGACATGCTGTTCAAGGTGAACGACTCGCCGTTCGCCGGGCAGGACGGCAAGCCGTGTACCAGCCGCGAACTCCGCGACCGGCTGGACAAGGAACTGCAGCACAACGTCGCCCTGCGGGTGCGGCCGGGAGAGCGGGAGAGCGAGTTCATCGTGAGCGGGCGGGGGATGCTGCACCTCGGGGTGCTGCTGGAGAGTATGCGGCGGGAGGGGATGGAGGTGGCCGTCGGCAAGCCGCGGGTGATCCTCAAGGAGATCGACGGGAAGACGAGCGAGCCGATCGAGTTCCTGGTGGTGGAGGTGCCGACCGAACACTCGAACACGGTCATGCGGCTGGTCTTAGAGCGGCAAGGGGAGTGCGTGAAGATGGAGAACCACGGGGCGAGCACGCACATCGAGTTCTACATCCCCGCCCGCGCGCTCATCGGCCTCCGCACCCGCATGATGACCGGCACCCAGGGGACGGCCATCATGCACCACAACTTCCACGAGTACCGGCCGCTCAAGGCGAACGTGCCCGGCCGCCCGCTCGGGGTGTTCATCAGCAAGGAGACGGAGGCGGTGACGGCGTACGCCATCGAGGACCTGCAGCAGCGGGGCAGCCTGTTCGTCGCCCCGCAGGACATGGTGTACGGCGGGCAGGTGGTGGGCGAACACGTGCGGGACAACGACCTGACGGTGAACGTGACGCGGAAGAAGCCGCTCACCAACATGCGGGCGTCCGGGAGCGACGACAAGGCCACGCTCAAGCCGCCGCGGGAGTTCAGCCTGGAGGCGGCGCTCGAGTACATCGAGGACGACGAACTGGTGGAGATCACCCCGAAGGCCATCCGCATGCGGAAGGTGTACCTGAGCGAGAGCGAGCGGAAGAAGTACGACCGGCAGAACCGGGACTGACGCGAGGACGACTCATGACGTTCGACCGCATCACCCTCGACCCGAAGCAGATGGGCGGCAAGCCGTGCATCCGCGGGCTGCGGGTGACGGTGTCCACCGTCCTCGGCCTGCTCGCCAGCGGGCACGACCGCCAGCGCATCCTGGCGGCGTACCCGTACCTCGAACCCGAGGACATCGACGCGGCGCTGAAGTACGCGGCGTGGCGGCTTGAGGAACACGTCGGCGAGTTGGTTCCGGCATGAGCGTCCGCCTCCTGATCGACATGAACCTCAGCCCGGACTGGGTGCTGTTCCTCCAACAACACGGGTGGGACGCGATCCACTGGGTTACGGTCGGCGACCCGCACGCCGAAGATTCGGTGCTCATGGATTGGGCCAGGCAGAACGGCTGTGTGGTGTTCACCCACGACCTCGACTTCGGGACGGCTTTGGCGCTCACCCACGCCGCCGGCCCGAGCGTGATACAACTTCGCGGACAAGAGGTTTTTCCGGATCAGGTCGGTTCAACGTTAATCTCCGCCCTCACCCAACACCGCGATGCCCTCGCCGCCGGCGCACTGATGGTCATCGACGTCAAGAAGTGTCGGGTGCGTTTGCTGCCGTTGTGAGCGGGGCGAATCGGCCGAATTCGGGTATACTGGCGGGCGTTCCCTTCTCCCCTCAGGAGGGCGGCGTCATGTGGTACGAAGACCCGGCGGCGGTAGCGGTCGGCGTCACCCTGGCGGCGTGCCTGACCGTGTGCGGGGTGCTGCACGCCCCGCTCACCGCCGTGCTGATCGGGTACGCCGGGCACAAGGCCCGCGGGCGGTTCTGGGCGGCGTTCGCCGAGGTCGTTTTGGTGCTGGTGCCGGTGTGCCTGATCCTCGTCCTCGCCCCGGTCCGCGAGTCGCCACAGCCGTTCTACCTGCCCGCCACCATCGCCATCCTGAAGTGGGGTGTGCTCGGGCTGGTCGGCAGCGTGTTCGCCCTGGCCGCCATGATCGGGCTGTTCGGCCGGCTGCACGGGGCGAGCGTGTACATCGACCCGGACCAGTTCGACGACCTGAACCGGCTGCTGGCGAAGGTCCGCGAACTCCGCGCCCGCGAGCTGCTCGACCACCTCGACCGCGAACCCGCCCATGCCGCTCGTTGACGTGCCCCTGCCGCCGGTGCCGGACCGCCTGCCGCACCCGCTCCGCCGGTTCCTGGCCGAGGCGGACAAGCGGGTGGACGACATGCTCAAGGACGCGCTCATCCCGGGGTTCGTGCCCGGCGACTACGAGGGGCTGGCCAAGCTGCTCGCCGCTCTGCTCGATGGCCCGACCCTCCGCGGCACCTGCTTCTGCGAGTGGGGGAGCGGGCTGGGGGTGGCGACCGGCGTGGCCGGGCTGACCGGGTACGACGCCTACGGCATCGAGACCGAGTGGCCACTGGTGGAGGCCGCCCGCCAGTTGGCCGACGACTTCGACGTGCCGGCCGAGTTCGCCCACGGCAGCTACATCCCGCCGGCGGGCGAAGAGTTCGTGATGAAGGCCGGCAACTACTCGTGGCTGCACACCGACGCCGACCACACCTACCACGACCTCGGGCTGGACGTGGACGACTTCGACGTGGTGTACGCCTACTCGTGGCCGGACGAGGAGCAGGTGGCGGCCGACCTGTTCGAGCGGTACGGCGGGGTGGGGGCGATCCTGGTGTCGTACCGCGGCGGGGACGGGTTCCGGCTGCGGCGGAAGGTGGAGCGCCGCGGCAAGCGGCGATAATCGGTGAAACCCGACCGCAAGGTCGGTGGGTGCGAGCCGGCTTCACCCGCACCCACCGACCTTGCGGTCGGGGTTCGCCAAACTGGGTCGGCCTTGATTCCTCCCGTGCCCCCCGGCATATCCCGATCCGGGGACATTCCGGGGGAGTCCGATGGTCCGCTCATTCCGCCGCGGGCTGGCCGCCGCTTGCGCTTGCACAATCGCCGGGGGTGCGTTCGCCCAGCCGGTGCCGGCCGACCCGCTGCCGCCGTTCAGCTTGCCGCCGGCCTCGCTCGACCGGGCGGTGAACAACACCCAACTCCCGCCGCTCACCCTGCCCGACGTGCCGCCGCTGGCCGTGCCGACCAAGCCGGCCGTACCGCCGCCCGTCAGTAACCTACCGCCGACGCCGCCCCAGCCGACCGTTCAGCTCGGGAAAGTGGCGATCGGCAAGCGGGTCGAACCGCCGAGCGGGGGCCTGAGGGACCTCGGTACGGCCCAGCCTGACAAGACCCAACCCGACCAGGCACAGCCCGCACTGTCGTCCGCGTCGCCCGCCCCCGCCCCGCATCTGTTCGAGGCGTACTGGAACCACGGGCTGTTCTTCCGCACCGCGGACAAGTCGTTCACCGCCCACGTCGGCGGGGTGATCCAGTACGACGGCGGGTGGTACACCGGCGGCCGCGGGGTGCAGACGTTCCCCGGCGGGGTCGGCCGGTTCGACGACGGGGTCAGCCCGCGGCGGCTGCGGCTACTGCTGGACGGGTCGTTCCACGAGAACGTGGACTACAAGCTGGAGCTCGAGTTCAACAACGGGTTCGTCCCGGCCGGGTTGCCGGCGAGTGTCGCCACCATGACCAATGCACCCGGCGCGCTGGACGTGTGGGTGACGCTCAAGCGGGTGCCGGTGCTCGGCAACGTCCGCCTCGGCAACCAGAAGGAGTGGTTCAGCCAGGAGACGCTGAACAGCGGGCGGTTCCTGCCGTTCCTGGAGCGGTCGTACCTGGTCGATTTCCACCAGCCGTCGGCGTTCAACAACCTCCGCTCGCCCGGCATCAGCGCCTTCCGCACCTGGTCTGACGACCGCATCTTCACCGGCATCGGGGTGTACAAGAACGAGAGCGACCTGCTCGGGTTCGGGGTGGGCGACGGGCAGTACGCCATGACCGGGCGGATAGGCGGCCTCCCCGTGTGGTGCCCGGAGGGGCAGTACTACTGGCACGTCGGCGGGGCGATGAGCCACCGCGACCCGGTGGATGACGCCGTCCGCGTCCGCGTCCGCAACCAGGTGCGGGCGGCCCCGCTCCCGCTGCTCAACCTGGTCGCCGACACCGGGGTGATTGGGGCCGCCGCGCAGGACCTGTTCAACCTGCAGACGTCCGCCGCCTACGGCCCGCTGACGCTGGCGAGCGAGTACACGGCCAACCTGATCCGCGGCGCCCGCGTCGGCGGCGGGCCGAACCTGGGCACCCTGTGGTACGAGGGGATGTACGCCGAGGGGCTGGTGTTCCTGACCGGCGAGCACCGCGAGTGGGACCCGAAGGTGGGCTTCTTCAAGCGGGTGGTTCCGCACCACAACCTGTCGTTCAAGGACGGCACCCTCGGGGCGGTGGAGGCGGGGGTGCGGTACTCGTACCTGGACCTGGACGACCGGGGGGTGAACGGCGGGCGGCTGAACAACGTGACCGTCGGGCTGACGTGGTACTGGAACCCGAACGTGCGGGTGCAGGTGAACTACGACTACCTGTACCGCGACGGCGGGCCGAACCCGCTGGCCAAGGG
Organism: Fimbriiglobus sp.; assembly: GCA_022841795.1. Lineage (GTDB taxonomy): Bacteria > Planctomycetota > Planctomycetia > Gemmatales > Gemmataceae > JALHQU01. The sequence continues at coordinate 6,903 of JALHQU010000099.1, read as the reverse complement.
CAGCATCCACTCCCTCGGCACCCGCCTGGCGATGGACTTCTGAGGCGACGACCGAAGTCTGCTCAGTAGTCCCCCGGAACGACTTCCCCGCCGGCGCGGGTGGCCAGCGCGGGCAGGACCGAATCGGCGGAATAGGCCAGGAACCGCACCGACCCGTCGGCGAACGCGAAGTTCGCTCCATTCGTGTGCAGGCTCCAGAAGTGGTTCGCGTCGCAGATGTTGTTGATGTCCCCGCGGGTATATGGGTACGGCCCCAGCGGGCAGGCACCATACGCGGGAAGGCCGGCGCTCCCGTCCGCGTAGCCACGCATTCCCCGCACCGGAAGGTACGGCAAGCCGATGGTCACGGGGGAGAACATGTACCACCAGCCGCACTGGTAGTCGGGCGATGGCGGGCGTTCGCCGAAGAGCAGGGTGTTCGTGGTGCCGTCGGTGATGTGGGTCACTTTCGTCCGCGAGGCGCCGTAGATGACGCCCGACATCCGATAACCGGACCCCAGAATGAACGGGTCGCTCCCCAACCCGGATACGCCGAGGTAGCCGGTGAGTGCCACCACGTCCCCTTTCGACGTCCGATGACGGTACTACTGGCGGTCGTCGGCCGGGCACTGGTAGACCTTCACCAACGTCCACAGGCCTTTGTGCGGCGGAGGGGTGTAGATGATCGGGTAATTCTGGCAGTCGGTTAACGCCTGCTGGTAGATCGCATCTTGCTCCAGGTACGGCAGTAATGCGACGTGAATACTTAGGCCGCTGAGCGGGTCGGACGTGACGATGCTGCCCGGCGGCAGCACACCGCGTGCGGACTCGTAGTTGTGTGCTGCGAGCGCGATCTGTTTCAGATTGTTCTGGCACTGCGTCCTCGCCGCCGCCGAGCGAACGTTCTGCACGGCTGGCAGGAGCAGGCCGATGAGGACGGCAATGATTGCGATCACCACCAACAGCTCGACCAGCGTGAACGCGGCGCGGCGTGTCATGGCATGCCCTCGGTTCATTCGAGGCGACGACGGATGTGCCAACCTAGAACGACGGAGAGGACGATGCAAGTGACGCCCACGCTCCCCCACAATCGCCAGTTGAACGGCGGGCGGTCTTCGTAAGCGTCAGCAGACTCGGGAGCGTCGAGTTTGTAGTAGTCGAGGGTGAATTCTGCGGGGTCCACTGTGTCTGGTGCGATGAACTTGTAAGTGTATTTGGATGTGTTCGAATACTGTGGCTTTCCTTCCAGCACAACCTCATGGGAGATAGATTTCACGCGGATCAGGTCGCCGTCGCGGATGGCATCGCGAGAGAGTGTGGTGCGACTCGATCCACCTTTCTCCCCTGAGGAGGGGAAGGTAATGACCGAGCGAACCACCAGCCAGTCGAGATCGGGAGCAAGTGTGAGTGTGCCGCGGCCCGTCGATTTACCATCAGTCAGCTCGTAATCCAGCTCGACGCGGTTCTCGGCCACCCTCTGAGCGCGCGTCGGGTTGAAAGATTTATCATCTAGAAGTTGAAGAATATTTCGCTTGATATTTACGGCCAGGAGGGGGTATGTGGCAAACTGCTCCCCTCCTGGCGCCTTGGGGCTTTCGCCGGGGAACAACTTGACAAAACCACTCATGACCCAAGTCTGACCGCCTGTTCTCGAAGTGACAGTAAACATCTCGGAATCGTTCTTTACTGCTCGCCAACGGTCAGTTTTCTGGGGCTGAGATGCGTCCAGGAGCATCGACACCCCCTGCCGTTTTACTACGCCGGCTCCTGTCATCGGTTTCCCACCCACTCCGTATGTCTGCTCTGTAACGCATTCCCAGGCTGCCAGCCGGACTTCGACCGCCTGAAGCCGGGTGATCCCACTTCGCAAATCCTTCACGACCTGACTCGTCGGGATGTCTTCCGCGCTCGCGTGGTGTGTGAGCATCAAACAGATGGCGAGTGACCAGGCGAAGGACGGGTGGCAGAGCATCCGGTTGCGGTCCATTTTTTTCACCTGCCACCTCTGGGCGATGGGAGCGAAGTATTTTCAGACTTACGGTGAAACTGCCGCATCAGACGATGCGGCAGTTTCGGGACGGTACGGCACCTACACGGATCACGGGTCAACCGCCCGGCGGACAAAGGATGAGGGCGCCGTAGCAGCAACTCCAGTTGGCGAGGTCGGTATCGTCGCCACCGAGGAAGCGGGGGGTCTTGCAGCAGCGGGGTGGTCCCTCAGGGGGACAGGTCGTGCCGGTGCAGGTGATCCAGCCGGGCTCCCCGTTGATCACAGCCCAGACGGGCACGCAGCTCGGGGGCTGAGGCTGCGCCTTCGCCTGTTGCATCGCGCTGGCGACGTACATCAGCGTCAGCACGCCGACGACCGCCAAGGCCTTCGAGGCCAGTTTGAGAAACCGTTTCATGGGAACTCCATCCTCGGTGCCGGGGGGCGGCACACCCTGCCCCTGGAACCACTCAGGGACAATGGTCCGTTACGGGGGAGCGTCAGTCACCCGGCCGGCGATCACCCCGTGTAATTTGGGTTGCGTTCTGTCGTCGGTAAAAAAAACTCGAACTTGTACTCGAATTGACCGGGCGTTCCGCGGAACTGGATTTCAATTTCAACAACAACGTCGCCGTCGGCGGGTATGGTCGTCGGCAGGTTCTGGGTCGTCGTGCAACTGCAATTGGCGGTACCGCCGATGATCCGCACGTCTCGTGAACTGGCGTTCGTCACCGTCACTTGCAGTCGCTTGACGGTGCCCTCGGACGCTTCTCCCGCTTCGACCACGCCCGACCGCAGGTACACCGTCCGCCCGTGCCACCGTGCCAGCAACCTCTCACCGAGCGGGCCGTTCGCGGTCCAGGCCATGCCGCCCGTCAGCACCGACAGAATGCCCACCACGGCCAGGGTGCCGCGGTTCTCCGACCACTTGACACGCGACCGGAAAAGCACCAGCAACCCGAGCAAACCGAGGTTGATCGCCGTCGTCCATCCAGGATGCACCTTCAGGCTGCCGAAGCAGCCGCAATCGCTCTGCCCACGCAGTGCGCTGACGAGGCTGATGCCGGTGAAAGTGACGAGCAGCAGACAGGCCGATATCCAGGCGGCGGCTCGCCAGCGGCCGAGGATCAGCCACGCCCCGAGGGCGATTTCGATCTGACTGGCGAGAAATTGCAATGCGGGAGGCCATCCCCCCCCCCCCCAATCGTTACAGACTGCTCCGTGAAAAGCTTTAGCCCGGCGGCGGTGAGGAAGTACGCGCCACACAGCACGGCTGTCATTCGTGACGGCCAAGTCGGGGTGATCGATGTCAGCGTCTCATCGCTCATTCGCCGCAAAGGTAAATGCAGGCGAACACACTGTCAACACAATTCCGAGACTGTTCGCTACAAGTCCGACCGAGGGGTGTCGAAAAATTGGGCGCTGAACGGGCAATGGCTGCGAATGACCACGCCCTCACCGCCACGGCCGCAGTTCCCGCAGGGCATCAAGGGCCGCTCGCATGTCGGCGGGCAGGGGGGCTTCGACTTCCAGCCAGGTGTCTTTGAGCGGGTGGCGGAAGCGGAGGCGGAAGGCGTGCAGCGCCTGGCGGGTGAGGTACACCTCGTCTGAACCCCTCACCCCCAACCCCTCTCCCACCGAGGGGAGAGGGGAGCCGACGAGATCGGACCGCTTGAACTCGCTCCGCCCGCCGTACACCTTGTCCGCCAGCACCGGGTGGCCGATGTGCAGCAGGTGGATGCGGATCTGGTGGGTGCGGCCGGTCTTCGGCTGCACCCGCACCAGGGTGTACCCGCGGAACCGCTCGGCCACCTCGTAGTAGCTCATCGCCGGCTTCGCCGCCGGGTCGTCCGGGTCCAGGGCCACCGCCTGCTTCTCCCGGTCCCGCGGGTGCTGCTTGATGCCCACCTCGACGTAATCCGAATCCCGCTCCAACTCGCCCACGGCCAGGGCGACGTACTCCTTGAACACCGTCCGCTTCTCGAACTGGCTGCTCAGCTTGTGGTGAATGCCGTCCGCCTTGGCGATCAGGATGGCCCCGCTGGTGTCGCGGTCCAGGCGGTGGACGATGCCTAGGCGGAAGGTGCCGTTCTCCTTGCTCAACTGGTCGCCGAACCGGAACGCCAGGGCGTTCACCAGGGTGCCGGTCCAGTTCCCGCGGGCCGGGTGGACGACCATGTTCGGCGGCTTGTTCACCACCGCCAGCACCTCGTCCTCGTACAGCACCTCCAGCGGGATGTCCTCGGGAACGATCACGTCGTTCACCGGCGCCGGCAACTGCACGACCAGTTGGTCGTCGTTCCGCACCTTGTACCCGGCCTTGCTCGGCCGGCCGTTGACGGTGACGTTCCCGGACGTGATCGCCTTCTGCAGTTCGGTGCGGCTGCAGTCGTGAAAGAACACCTGGAGGTACTGGTCGAGGCGCATGCCCTCGGCCTTCACCTTCACCGTCAGCGGCACCGGGTCGCGGGAGCGGGCGTAGGCGGGCAGGGCGTCCGCCTCGGGCGGCGGGAGCAGGTCGTCGTCGTCGGGGTCGGTCATGAGATGAGCTGAGGGGTGTATTTTCACCCTCTCCCCGTTGGGGAGAGGGTCGGCGGCGGCGAAGTCGACGACGGGGAGAGGGATTCCGGAAGACCAACCCCCTCCCGCGCTCGACTGCGTCGAGCTTGCCCTCCCCCTGACAGGGGGAGGGGGAAAGACACCCTCTGCCGGTGAGGTCTTTCCCCCATTCTACCGGATGAGCTGGTTCCGCCCGCCGACGGACACGCTGCCGTCGGCCACCGCCACCGTTTGGAGGAGGGTGGTCGGGCGGGACAGGTTGGACAGCCACCGCACCACCGCCACCGGCCGGCCGTTCGACCGGAACCAGGTGACGGTGGCCTTGTTGTCCGCCCCGAACGCCGTCACCCGGTCCATCACCATCCGCTCGGGCAGCGGCAGCGCCCCGGCCTTCAGCGACACCACCTCGACGGCCACCGTGTTCGGCTCGTCGGCGATCAGCCACGCCCGCAGCTCGACCGACACCACGGTGCTGAGCAGCCCGCTGCCGGTGCGGGCGGCCAGCCGGATGCGGTCGCCGCTGAACTCCACCCGCGGGGCGGTCACCCCCAGCCACGGCTCGACCAGGTTGTTGTTCGCCGGGTCCTGCCGCAGGAAGGCGTTCACGTCGTCCTGGGTGAACTGCATCCCCCACGACTCTTCGGCGAACACCTCCGCCTGCAGCTCACTCAGCCGGGTCTGCAGGTAGCTCGCCCGCTCCGCGTCGTTCGGCCGTGGGGCGGCCACCTCGGCGCGGGTGTAGAACGCCGGCTGTTGTTTGAGGAGGGTGAACAGCACCCCGCTGATGGCGGCCACCGCCGCCACGAACAGCAGGATGGCCCACACCCACGATCGCCGCCGCATAACCGGCACCTCCGGGCGGATCGCCCCTACCGTGCGGTGTACCCGGACCACCCCGGCCGGTCAACCAGAACCGTCGAACCCCCGTCCGGCTGGCAAACGGATTCCGGGCCGGGTACGTTTAAAGGGGCGAGGCGACGCGGCCCGAATCGTAGCGAGTACACCGGGAGGCGACCATGACCGGCATCGGCGTGCGGAAGCTGGCGGCGGGGGTGCTGGCGTGCGGGCTGGCCGTGTCGGCGGTCGCGCAGCAGCCGGACCGGCTGCTGCAAGAGGCCCAGCGGGCCAAGCAGGTGGCCGAAGCGACGGCCGAGGCGGAGGTGGCCGACGCCATCAAGCTGAACACCAGCCTGGCGAAATCGGCGCCGGAGAAGGCGGTCTCGAACCTGAAAGCGCAGATGCTGAAGGTGGACATCGCCAGGGACCTCAGCGCTACCAAGCGGCAGGAACTGGCCGACCGCCTGTCCGCCACGATTAGCGGCATCCAGCGGGGCGGGCGGACGACCGAGCCGCAACTGAGCGAACACGCCCGCCTCCTGATCGAGAAGAACCGCAAGGCGGTGGACGCCGCTCAGGTGGAGACGAAGGACGTGCAGGCCGGCATCGCCGAGATCGCCCGCCTGCTCGACGCCCGCAAGGACCGCGAGGCGAAGGCGAAGATCGCCGAACTGGTCGGCAAGTACCCGGACAACGCCGCCGTCCTCCAGTTGAAGGACACGAACGTGAACGCCGACGCGGTGGCGGCGGCCAAGTTCCTGGCCCAGCAGTCGGCCGAGGGGTTCCGGGTGGCGATGAACAGCGTGCCGGAGTCGGCCATCCCGACCAACCGGGACATGACGTTCCCGAAGGACTGGAAGGAGAAGCAGGAACTGCGGTTGAAGCTGAACGCCCCGAAGCTGACGGCCGAGGAGAAGAAGCTGATCGAGTCGCTGGACAAGGTGATCGACACCCCGCTCAAGGACGCCCCGTTCGAGGAGTCCGTCCAGCTCATCTCCACCAAGATCGACCAGAAGATCTACATCGACAAGAAGTCGCTGGAGGACACCGGGCTGGACCTGCGGAAGCCGGTGGACGTGCCCGGCGGGGTGTCCGCCCGGTCCGCCCTGCGGGTGATGCTCCAGTCGCAGGGGCTGACGTTCCTGGTGCGGGACAACGTCATCCAGGTGGTCAGCCTGGACCGGGCGAAGGACATGCTGGTGTCGCGGGCGTACGACGTGCGGGACCTGGTCGGGGTGGGCGGGGCGTTCAACAACCCGATCGCGTTCGGGCCGATCATCGACGCCCAGCAGACGATGGAGAACGCCCGCATCCTGGTGGACGCCATCCAGCGGAGCGTGGACCCGCGGGTGTGGAAGGACGGGAACGGGGTGGGCGGCGGGCCGGCCACCATCACCTTCCACTACCCGACCATGTCGCTCATCGTGCGGGCGCCGTCCGAGGTCCACGCCGACCTGTTCAAGAAGATGTACGGCCCGAAGAAGTAACGGCTTTCGCGGGTGAACCGGCGGCGTGAGCCGCCTGGGTGAATCACACCCAGG
>JALHQU010000098.1 GCA_022841795.1 Fimbriiglobus sp. | reverse complement strand
TTGATCTATCCCTGGAGGAAGCACGGGCTAAGTTCGTGCCAGCAGCCGCGGTAAGACGAACCGTGCGAACGTTGTTCGGAATCACTGGGCTTAAAGGGCGCGTAGGCGGGCTGTCAAGTCCGGGGTGAAATCCTCCAGCTTAACTGGAGAACGGCCTCGGATACTGACGATCTCGAGGGGGATAGGGGCACGCGGAACTGTGGGTGGAGCGGTGAAATGCGTTGATATCCATAGGAACTCCGGTGGCGAAGGCGGCGTGCTGGATCCCTTCTGACGCTGAGGCGCGAAAGCCAGGGGAGCAAACGGGATTAGATACCCCGGTAGTCCTGGCCCTAAACGTTGAGAACTAGGTTGTAGACTAGACATGGGTTTACAGCCGAAGCAAAAGTGCTAAGTTCTCCGCCTGGGGAGTATGGTCGCAAGGCTGAAACTCAAAGGAATTGACGGGGGCTCACACAAGCGGTGGAGCATGTGGCTTAATTCGAGGCAACGCGAAGAACCTTATCCTGGGCTTGACATGTGCGAAAGCGCCAGCAGGTAGAACCCGGAAACGGGAACGAACGGTATCCAATCCGGAAGCTGGCACAGGTGCTGCATGGCTGTCGTCAGCTCGTGTCGTGAGATGTCGGGTTAAGTCCCATAACGAGCGAAACCCTTACCCTCAGTTGCTAATCATAGGACTCTGGGGGGACTGCCGGTGTTAAACCGGAGGAAGGTGGGGATGACGTCAAGTCCTCATGGCCTTTATGTCCAGGGCTGCACACGTGCTACAATGGCGTGAACAAAGGGAAGCCAACGCGCGAGCGGGAGCAAACCCCAAAAAACACGCCCCAGTTCAGATCGGAGGCTGCAACTCGCCTCCGTGAAGCCGGAATCGCTAGTAATCGCGGGTCAGCAACACCGCGGTGAATGTGTTCCTGAGCCTTGTACACACCGCCCGTCAAGCCACGAAAGAGAGGAGCGCCCGAAGTACCTCACGGTCCGAAGGCGAAACTCTTGATTGGGACTAAGTCGTAACAAGGTAACCGTAGGGGAACCTGCGGTTGGATCACCTCCTTTCTAAGGAAAAATCCAGACTGATCCTCACCGATCGGTCGATCATGTCCCCCACTCCGAACAAAGACTTACGCTACCGACTTGCGAAGATAGAAAACCCCCGTCCGGGCAACCGGGCGGGGGTTTTTCATTACATGTGTGGCAGTTTTCAACTTGCCGTGGGCGCTCGGCAAGATGAAATCTTGCCCCACAACCCGCCTGTTCGCCTCCTGCCCGGTCTGCTATCCCCGTCGTGTGATACACCGCGCCGGCACCCTGCTCGCCCTGCTGTTCGTCGGCACAACCGCCGCCGCGACGGACCTTCCCGCCCACCTGCCGCGGTACGACCTCCGCCTCGACATCGACACCAACCGGCACCTCGTCTCCGTCCGCCAGAAGATCACCTGGACCAACCCGTCCGACCGGCCCACCTCGCAACTCGTCCTGAACTTCTACCCGCGGTACGCCGTGCCGCGGAAAGACCTGCTGCTGATGGAGAAGACGCTCGAACTGCTCCGGCTGCGGCCGCACATCGGCATCGACCCGCTCGGGCGGCATGGCGAAATCGAGCGGGTGTCGTACCTGACCGACGGCCCGCCGGCCGACCTGCAGTTCACCTACCGCGAGGACAACCAGACCGCCGTTGAGATCGCGCTGCCGCACGCCGTTCAACCGGGTCAGAGTGTGACCGTCGAACTGGACGCCACCGTCCGACTGCCGAACAAGCAGGGGCGGTGGGGGTACTGGGACGGCGTGCATTTCATGGTCTACGCGCTGCCGGTGGTCGCCTACTACGACACCGCCGGCTGGCGGCCCATGCCGTTCGTCGCCTGGCACCAGCCGTACTGGAACGAGGCCGGCGTGTACACCGCCACCATCACCCTGCCGGCGGCCCAGAAGCTGGCGTGTTCGGCGGCGGTGGAAACGGAAGTCGTCGAGGGCACCCGCCGGGTCGTCACCACCCGCCCATTCGTCGGCCGCGACTTCGCCTGCGTGTGCTCGGCCGACTTCAAGGAGTACACCCGCACCACCCGCACCGACGACGGCCGCGAGATCGCCCTCACCTGCCTGGCGTTCGAGCGGCACCGCTTCTACGCCGAGAAGATGCTGGACACGGTGGCCGACGCCATCCCCGTCTTCGCCCGCTGGTTCGGCCCGTTCCCCTACGACCACTACACCATCGTCGAGAGCTACTTCGGGTGGAACGGGAACGAGAGCGCCGGGCTGGTGATGATCGACGAGCGGGTGTTCGACATGCCGCACGCCGCCGTCGGGTACGTCGAGTACCTGGTGGCGCACGAGACGTGCCACCAGTGGTGGTACAACCTGGTGGGCACGAACGGGTACGCCGAGTCGTTCATGGACGAAGGCCCGGCCACCTTCTTCACCCACAAGATGCTCGACCGCGCCCGCGGGCCGAACAACAGCATGGTGCGGTGGGCCGACCGCGTCGGCTCCTACGCCCCGCAGATCAAGCGGGAGAACTACCGCTTCGCCTCGCTCATCGGCGTCATCCGCCGGGACGACATGCCGCCGGCCGCCGCCCCGCTGCCCGAGTTCGGCAACCTGCACATGCTGTTCTCGGGGGCCTACGACCGCGGGTCGAAGGTGTTCGGGCTGATCGAGGCCCGCATGGGCGAGACGGCGTTCGCCGACTTCACCCGCGAGCTGGTGCGGAAGTACTCGTGGCGGGTGCTGACCGCCGACATGCTCCAGCGGGAACTGGAAGCCGAGACGGGCAAGAGCTGGCAGGAGTTGTTCGACCGCTGGGTGTACGGCCGCGGGCTGACCGACTGGGAGGTGGTGACGGCCGAGGTGGATGACCGGCGGCTGGGGCGGTACGGCCCGCGGCGGGAGCCGGCGGCGCGGAAGGACGGCTACCAGGTTCGTGTCACCGTCCGGCAGAACCGCGAGTACTGGGAGCCGACCACGCTGGGGTTCTCGTTCGCCGACCGCAGCGGCACCCCGATCCGCGTGCCCGTCGGCGACCTGCACGACACCATCGACCTGCCCGAGTACGACGGCCGGGTGGTGCGGACCGGCCGCAACGAGTTGACGGTGACGCTCACGCTGCCCGACCCGCCGACGGACGTGGTGATCGACCCAGACCGCGTGCTGCTCGACGCCGACTGGGGGAACAACTCGTGGGCGCGGACCCCGCGGCTGAAACTGCTCCCGCTGTACTCGATGATCAACGACACCGACCTGACCAACGACTACGACCGCTGGAACTACAAGGCCGGGCTGTGGGTGTCCGGGGCGCTGTACCCGGACCCGTGGTACACCCGCGGCACCACCTTCGGGGCGCGGGCCGGGGCGTACCGCACCCAGCAGTTCACCGGCGGGGCGTACTTCGGTTACCGCCAGGACTTCCAGGACTTGGTGTTCGGGGTGGACGGGCTGGTGGACCACTGGCCGTTCCCCAAGACGCAGGTGGGGTTCAACTACGAGCGGCGGATCGCGCAACTGTTCGACAACGACGGGCAGAACGGGGCGAACCGGGCGGCGCTGTTCGGCCGGTACGTGTTCCAGCCGGGGTCCAGCCTGTACCTGCCGCCGATCAGCTACCTGGACGTGTTCACGACGTACCAGGACAACTTCCTACCGTTCCCGCGGGAGCGCGAGGCCGGGGCGCAGCGGCTCGACTGGACGTGGCTGATCGGCCCGCACTTCCGCCTGAACCTGTACACCCCGTACTGGGACCCGGACACCGGCGTGTGGGTGGACCTGACCTACGCCACCGGCACGGTGAAACTCGACCGCCGGGAGACGACGAACCAGGTGCGGGCGGAGCTGGCGGCGGTGCGGAAGCTGCCCGACGGGTACGGGTACTTCTCGGAGGTGCGGCTGGCCGGCCGCGGGGTGGTGGCGAAGGCGTGGCCGACCCGCGGCGAGTTCTTCGCGCTGGGCGGCAGCACCCAGTTCCGCGGGTTCGACCTGCAACAGCGGCAGGGCAGCTTCCTGTGGCTGGCGAACGCCGAGGCCCGGCTGCCGCTCGCCCGCGACCTGCGGTGGAACTTCGTGGACCGGGTGGTGGGGGTGCGGAACATCCACTTCGCCGCGTTTTATGATGTGGGTGGGGTGTACGCGAACGGCAACGTGGTGGGGAACGTGGCCCACGCGCTCGGCGGCGGGCTGCGGGTGGACACGGCGTTCTTCAGCTTCATCGAGCGGCTGACGTTCCGCGCGGACGTGGCGAAGACGCTCAACGCCGCCACCCCGTTCCAGGTGTGGCTCGGCCTCCAGCACCCGTTCTGACGAGAGGCCGCTTGCGGCTTCGCCTCCGGCGGCGGACCCGACGTGCCTTTTCGTAGGGTGGGCATCGCCCACCGTGCCACGAAAGACGGTGGGCAGTGCCCACCCTACGAAAACCGGCACTCGCTCCTGACTGCGGCGGCGGGGCTGGTCTCGCTCCGCTCGACGGCGGCCCGCCCTACGAAGACGGCATCTTGTAGGGCGGGCCGAGCCGACCGTGAGGTCGGGGAGCCCCGCCGCCGGCGGGTTATCTCACAAGCAGCAAGTCGGACCCTGAATTCCGTTGCGTCGTCGGACGACGGCCAGTAGTTTGCGCGTGCGGTTGACCGGCGCCGGTCCGATCAATTTCGAGTTCAGCCCAGAGGACGTCGCGGTGGTAGAAACGTCTTGGTGGCTCAGCTGGTGGGCCCTCCCCGAACGGCTTCTTTGGGCACGGCTCCAAGTCGCTGAGGATGGGTCGGCGGTGGTGCTTGACCTGGATGGTGTTTACCATCAGTTTCCGGATCGGCGAGAGGCGGGCTTCTGGCTCAACGAGGACGAGTATTCGCCGCTCGCCCATTTGATCGAGGATGGCGAGGTCGAACCGGATGTGTCTATTCCCGTGGCTGCGTCGGACCAAGAGTTGGTTCCACTGATGTTGGTCGAGCGCAAGCATGCCGCTCCGGGCAGCGTGTCGCCAACCCCAGATTCGTGACGCTCAATGCGGGTGTCCTTCGACCCCGACGGGGTCGTTCTCCCAGCCCAGGGTTGAGCGAGCGACACCCTGGGTCACGTCCGCAATACGCCCCGACCCTGAAAGAGTGCGGAGCCGCTTGCGGCTTCGCCCGCGGCGAAGCCGCAAGCGGCTCACACCGCTCTACCGCGTCTCCGGTAGCAGCTCCGGCACGGCGAAGCCGCTCGCCTCGGGGGTCGGCTTCGCCCGCACGCCGGTGGCCCGCTGCGGCACCGCCCCCGGCCCGTCGGCGGTGAGCGTCGGCTCGCGGGCCAGCTTCTCGAACTGGTACGCCGCCGTCCGCGCGTCCTCCCACCGCAGCACGTACCGCGTCTCGCCGTCGGTCAGCGGCAGTTCGGCGGCGAACCCGTCGCCGGGGGTGAACGACAGTTGCGCCGAGTCCCGCGACTGGAACCGGTACGTCGCTGCCCCGCTGGTCCGCTCGGGCGTCGCCGACGGCTCGAACCGGAACGTCCGCGGCTGCCCGCCGCTCGTCACCGTGATCCGCAGGTCGCCGGCCGGCCGCAGCAGCTTCACCCGCAGCGCGTCCGGCAGGGTCACGTCCAGCCGGGTGAGCGGCCAGTCGAACCGCTCCTTCCGCAGGAACGCGGACAGGTCGGCTACCGGGTCGGCGTCCGGCCGGGTCGGGTCGGACCAGCGGAGCAGCAGCCGCAGCAGCCGGCCCCAGTCCTGGAGTTCGGGTTTGGTCAGCAGTCCGGCCGGTTCGCGGGTGGTCAGTTTCGACCAGTCGGCGGGGGTGTCGGGCCGGCCGTTCAGCGCCAGTTCACCCAGGATCATGCGGTGGACGTGGGCCACGCCGGTGCCGGCGGCCAGCCGCAACCGCTGGCCGAGTACGTCCCGCAGCGGGGCGGGCAGGTCGGCGACGGACCAGTTGGCAGTGCCGTCGTGGGCCTTCGGGAACCGCTGTTTCAACGCTTCGAGCCGGGCGGCGGCGAGGCCGCGGGAGTCGCCGCCGTTCGGCGGGGGCAGGTCGAGCGGGGGCGGGGCGGGGTCGTTCGGGTTCGTCGTCAGCCCGACGGCGTCGGACAGGTCGCGGAGGTCGGCCAGCCGAGCGGTCATCTGCTCCCAGTCGCGGCGGGCGTTGGCCGACCGCTCGAACCGGAAGGCGGTGTCGAACGTGAGCGCCGACCCGCGGCCGATCGATAGCGTGTCCGACCCCGGTACCGCCGCGGCCGGGTCGAACGGCGGCTTCTGAAACAGCGTGTCGGTCACATCGGACCGCCACTGCGGGGGCGACACCTCCACCGGCACCGCCGCCCGCATCAGCCCGCTCGCTCGGCCGATCTGCCCCTGGAACCACGCATGCACCTGCGCCTCGGTGGCTTCCAATAACCACAAGTCTTCCCGCCACTTCGCCCGCAGTTTCGCCATTTCGGTGTCAGCCCACTGTCGCTCGAACTCCGGCGGCGGGGCGAGCGGGCCGGCCAGTTCCGCGGCGAGGCGGTCGAAGTCGGACCGGGTGCGGACGTCGGCCGGGCTGAACTGCGGCGGCTGGAACCGCGAACGGTAGTCGGCGTAGGCGGTGTACTCGCGGTGCCGGTCTTCGACGAACGCCTGCAACCCCGGCGGCAGGTGGTCGAACGCCGGCGACTCCCGCACCCCCGCCACCGCCCGCCGGTTCCGCTCCAGGTTCGCCTCGCCCAGCCGCACCGCCGTCGGCCCCTCGATCTGCTGGAGCCGCACCACCCGCCCCGTCAGCAACTCGACCGGCCCCGGCGGGCGACTCGCGGTCAGCCCGAACATGACCGCCAGCACCACCCCGAGCAGGCCGACGGCGAGGCCGGCCGTCCACCGCAGCCGCGTGTGCGATTTCACCGCCCGCCGCTGGTGGTCGCAGGCGGCGGCGAACGCCGCGTCGAACAACTCGGCCACCCCGAACCCGCCGGCGGCGTCCGAGTACGGGGCAAACCCGGGGTCGGACGGCGGCTGGGCGGCGGTGGCGTGGGTCCGCACGTCCATGCTGCCGAAGGTGAGGAACGGGCCGGCGTCGACGTGGAACCAGTCGTTGAACCGCTCCCGCACCCCCCGCTTGCGGGCGTCCACGCGGGCCAGCCAGTCGGTCGGCTCGTCCGCCGGCTGGCGCAGAGTGTCGCACTTGGTGAGCGTGAGGAACACCGGGAACCCGCCCACCTCGCGGTCGTCGGCGCGGGTGGACTCCAGCACCCCCATGAACCGGTCGAACGAGCGGAACGCGGCCTCCACCTCGGCCTCGGACCAGCCGGCGTCGATCACCAGCACCAGCGCGTCCGCCCGGCGGACGGCGTCGGCCAGTTCGGTGCGGGCGGTCCCCTGTTTCAGCCGGTCGGCGTGGGTGAGCAGATCCTGGGCGGCCTGGCCGTCGCAGTCGAGGAACAGCACGGCGCCGGTCTCGGACCGCGGGCCGGGGCGATCGACCAGCAGCCGCAGCGGGACGAGTTCGCGGCGGACGGCGTTCGGGTCGGCGGCACTGAGTGTGAGCGGCGGGTCTTCGGCCCCGGCGCCGGCGTACCGGGCGACGGCGTCGAGCAGCACCGACTTGCCCGAGCGGGGCGGGCCGAAGAACACCACCCGCACCGCCCCGGTGAGTCCGTCGGCCGGCGGCAGGGGAACCTGAGGCATGGGGGGATTGTACCGAACCGAATCCTCTTCGCCGCGACCTTCGGGAGCGGTGGTAGCTCGGCCGCTCCCGGAGGTCGCGGCGAAGATCAGCTTTGGGCTGCCGCCCGTAGTTCCTTCGCCGCCCGCTCGGGCATGACCGTGTTGATGAACACCCCGGTGCTCCACTCGAACCCGGCCGGGCGGGCCGTCCGCGGCACGATCTCGATGTGCCAGTGGAAGCTCGGGCTGGGGTCGGTGCGGAGCGGGGCGGTGTGCAGGTAGTAGTTGTACGCCGGCACCCCGGCGGTCGCGTCCAGCGCCCGCAGCGCCCGCTTCAACACCCCCACCAGTTCCGTCGCCTCGGCGTCGGTGAGCGTCTCGAACCGGCTGGCGTGGGCCTTCGGCAGCACCCACATCTCGTAGGCGAACCGCGGGGCGAACGGGCACAGCACCACGAACCGCGGGGAGTCGATCACCCGGCACGCCCCGCCGTCGGTCGCCGCCTTGATCTGGTCGCAGAACACGCACCGTTGCTTCCGCTTGAAGTGCGCGTCCGCCCCGGCCAGCTCGTCGCGGATGTTGTTCGGGATGAACGGGGTGGCGATCACCTGCGAGTGCGTGTGCGCCATCGACGCCCCGGCCTCGGCGCCCACGTTCTTGAACACGCTCACGTAGTCCATCCGCTTGTCGTCGGCGAACGTGCGGATGCGGTCGCGGTAGCTCAACAACACGTGGCGGTACACGTCGTCGGCCAGCTCGGTCGGGTCGGTCAGGTGGTCCGGCCCCTCGATCACCACCTCGTGCGCCCCGAACCCCGGCAACTGGTACATGCTCACCCGCAGGGTCAGACCGCGGGTGTCCGGCATGATCGGCCGCACCGCCGGGAACTTGTTCGGGATGACCAGTACCTGCCACGGGCCGGCGGCCGGATACACGGCGGTCGGCGGCGGAACGTCGTGCCCCGGACCGGGACAGAACGGGCACACGTCCCGCACGGCGTTCTGCCGCGGCTGCGGCTTGGACTGGCCGAGCGGCCGGCGGGCCCGCTCCGGGGCGAAGATCACCCACCGGCCGGAGATCACGTCCTGGCGGAACTCGGACTGCTCGTCCGGCGGCAGCGGCGGGGCGGCGTGCGGGTCCATGACGACGGCCCTGGGGGAAGGGGGTGCGGGGATTGTACCGCAACCCGCCGGCCCCTGGAAATGAGTTACGTTCGGGGTGCGCCACGGTAGTGTCGTTCAAGATGCGCACTTAACTTTTTCGGTGAGTGGGAGGTCGGGTTGGGAAGTCGGCGGGGTTCCCGCCGCGGTCGGTCACACGCCGACCGTCTCGGTCACGTCGTTCGGCGTCACCGCCACCGCCGCTTCCTCCATCCCCTCGCCAGCGGTTTTGGTCTTCGCGTCCTGATCGCGGAGCAGCTTCATGTCCAGGTACGCCCGCTCGCCCCAGTCGGTGCCGGCCACATGTCGCAACCGGGCGGCCGCCAGCATGACCGCGCTCCGCCCGTCCGGGAACGCCCCCACCACCCGCGTCCGCCGACGGATCTCCTTCATCAGCCGCTCCAGCAGGTTGTTCGTCCGCACCCGCCGCCAGTGCCCCCGCGGGAAGGCGAAGTACGACAGCGTCTCCCCCACCCCCGCCCGTAGCACCTTCGCCGCGCTCGTCAGCCGCATCGCCTCCAGCTTGCCCGCCACCTGCTCGGCCTTCGCTTCCGCCGCCGGCCGGTCCTCCGACGCGTACACCGCCTTCAGCATGGCCGCCACCTCCGCCATCCGCTCCCGCGGCACCGCGCTCAGGATGTTCCGCTCGAAATGAACCACACACCGCTGCCACCGGGCGTCCGGGAACACGCTCGCCGCGGCCTCCACCACCCCCAGGCACTTGTCCGACGTGACCAGCCGCACCCCACTCAAGCCCCGCTCCTTCAGGTGGCGGAAGAACCCCAGCCACGACGCCCCGTCCTCCTTCGCCCCCTCCTGAACCGCCAGGATCTCACGCCGCCCGCTCGCATCGACGCCGACCGCCACCAGCACCGCCACGTTGCGGACTTCCCCGCCCCACGTCCGCTTCAGCCAGAGGCCATCCACGAACAGGTACGGGTACCCGCCGGCGATCGGCCGGTTCCGCCACTCGTCGATCCGCGCGTACACCTTCTGGTTCAGTTCGCTCACCGTGCTGGCCGACACCCGCGTGCCCCACAGCGCCTCGGTGATGTCCTCCACCCGCCGCGTCGAGACACCCGCCAGGTACATCTCCACCAGCGCCTCCTCCACCGAACTCTGCCGCCGCTTGTACCGCTCGATGATCTGCGTGTCGAACGGCAGCGTCCGCAGCCGCGGCACCTTCAGCGTCACCTCGCCGGCCGTGGTGTGCAACTTCCGCTGGTAGTTGCCGGCCCGCGTGTCCACCCGGTCGGGCGAGCGGGCGTACCGCTTCGCCCCGCACAGCTCGTCCGCCTCCGCGTCGAGCAGCGCGTTCAGCGTCTGCTCGACCGTCTCCCGCACCACCCGGTCCAGGTGCGACTGCACCTTCTGCGCGTCCACCGCGAACGCCCCACCGAGCGGGGTCGGGACACTCGCCTCGGTCGTCGGTGACACCGGGGTGTCAGCGGTCGCAGGCATCGTGGCATCGGTCATGGTCGCTCTCCGGTGGCCCCGGCCCGCAGGCCAGGCACCACAAGGTAGGACCTCCGCCACCACCTCAAAACTATGTGCGCATTACCAGACACGTTATCTGCGCCACCCCAAAGTGAACTCATTTCGGTCTATCCGACGAATTAGGATCTGAGTGGGGCACCGCCTGGCGGCGAACGGGTTACGTCTCATTTTGGTTCTGAGCGGGCGGTTGAGCCGGCACTTTCTCGCATGAAAATGTCCTCTTCAACCGCCGGATTGCAACTACACGGGTGCCCCGTTGCGCACGTCGCGCCCGCCGGGGTACACTGCCCATCAGGAGGATCACCGTGTTCGAGAAGTTCCTGAACTGGTTGTGGGAGGACAAGAGGTCCGCCCCGTTCTCGGCGAAGCCGCGGTTGGAGGCGCTCGAAGCGTGGCAGGCGCCGGCGGTCATCGGCTGGCTGGGGTACACGAGCAGCTACATCGACCCGGCGAACTGGGACCTGCTCCGCCTGCCGCAGGCGGGCGACATCCTGGACTTCAGCGGCCCGAACAGCGGGTCATCCAACCCGCCGGTGCCGCCGTCCGGTAGCAACACCAGCACCACCTTCGCCCAAGGGCTGGTGTACCCGCCCACCCCGAACGCGCCGGTCACCCTGCCGGACAACTACTACGGCATCCGCATCCGGGACAACTACGCCGGCACCCTGACCATCCCGTTCGACATCCGCTTCGGCGAGTACACCCAGTCCACCGGGAACACCTCCACGCGGGCAAGAACGTGACCATCACCAGCACGTTCTCCTGGACGGGCGGCAACCTGAACACGTCCAGCACCGCGGGCGAGTACCGCATCCAGACGCCGCTGGGGGTCATGGATCCGAACGGCGGTACCGTCAGCACCGGGTCCACGCTCAAGATCATGAAAAACGTGGCGAGCCAACTCGGCAGCACGGTGGACATGTTCGAAGGCGTGTACGACCTGCTCGGCGGGGGCGGGTTCGTCGTCGGCGACGGTGGTACGCTCCAAATCAAGGCCCGCTACCTGCCGAACCCGAGCAAGATCGAGATCAACGACGACAGGGCCTTTCCGAACGGTGACGGACAACTGACCGTCGAAAAGGGGGCGATGGCCATCATCCAGAGGGGCGACTTCATTCCGGGTTACATCGCCTCGCCGGTCTGGTTTTACGGGGAGACGCCGAAGCTCACCAACAACGGCACCGTCAAGGTCTTGGGCACCGCCGAGGTGAGGTTCGCAACCAAGGGCGAGGCGACGGGGGAAGGTGGCGGGTTCCACCAGGTGAACCCGGGGAACGCCACCCCCGAGACGGTGCTGCAAGCCGGGTGCGAGATCAAGTTCGACGGCAAGACGCACATGTGGATCGAGGACGGCAACCTGCGACTGGCCGAGGACAGCGAAGTGAGCGGCGACCAACCGGCGATCGAAATCGAGGCGCCGGACGCCGACTACGCCCTCAAGCTCGACCTGTTCTGCGGCATGACGCGGACGGACGACCCGACGAAGGCGGTGAGACTCGAAGTCACGGGGTCGGTCAAGTGCGGCGGCTACATGGAGTTCTACGCCAAGAAGAGTGCGAACGAGAACGACCAACTCCGGGTCACGAAGAAGGTCGAGTTCGGGGGCGGTTCGCAGGTGGGGGTCGAGTGGTTCGAGAACGACAACGGGCAGCCGCGCGGCTTGGGCCAGGAATGGACGCTGATCAAGAGTACCGACATGGGGAACAGCCCGATCGAGATGCCCGTCGGCTTCCACCAGCCCGGCGGCGGGGTGTACCTGACGCCCCGGTTGCGAGAAAACGACACGGAGTTCCGTGTCGAGCATACGGAAGAGGAGTAGCCGACGCGAGTCCCGACACCGACCCAGTGCGAAGGAGAATCCATGTTCCCGTGTGTGCGTACCGGGTTCGGCATCCTGCTGTCCGGTCTGCTCGTGCTGTGTTCCGCCGCGCAGTTACCGGCTCAACCGCGGTTGAAGGTGAAGGAGACGGCCCGGAAGGTGACGTCGCAGTCGTACAAGGGTGTGGTGGAGGAGGTGGACGCCGACTCCCTCACCCTCGTGGTGACCGACCGGGGGAAGGTGAGCCGGCACGAGTTCGTGCCCATCGACCTGCTGCGGGACGGCAAGACCCTCCCCAAGGTGTGGGGCTGCTACGCGTACCGCTGGCAGGACGTTCAGAAGGGGGACACACTCGACCTGATGGCACTGAAAGACGACGGGGACGGGAAGACGTACTGCCTGGAAATCTGCATCCAACGCCGGCCGGGGGCGGAGTTGCCCAAGAGTCAGAACCCGGACAAGGATTACAGGTACGCGGGTACCCGTATTTTCAACGCCATCGACAACGGCGAAGACGTGAGCGAGGAGGACATCCGCAAGGCGTTCCCGCCGGAGGCCCGGCCGTCCGGCGGGCGGTTCGACCCGGGTGGTCTGATCGGCAGTCTGTACCCGTACCGCGAGAAGCTGGAGGCGAACCGCGAGCGGATCGCCAAAGAGAAAGCGCTGAAGGCCAAGCCCGCCGACGGCAAGGGCGAGGCGAAGAAGGACGACAAGAAGTAGTTCGCAACGAGTAGTCGTTGCCCTTGCCGGGCCGAACGGGACAACCCGTTCGGCCCGGTGGCGTTCCCAGCCAACGACTCGCCGCGAAAACCGTTACAATTTCACTTGTACCCCGAATCCCCGCCCGTCATGATGGGGAAGTGTGCCGTCATCTCGCCGTCATTCGCCTTATGACCCCGACCCGTCCGGTCCGGTTGTTCCGGTTCCCCGTCCACCCGCGGGGGGGCCGTTCCACCCCTTTTCGTTTGCCGTAACCCCTGTGGCGCCACAGGATATTGACCAGTCACCGCCCCCGGCCGGGGCACAAGGAGTCCGCGCATGGCGAAGGCCAACGACTACACCGACATCCTGGTGAAGAGAAAGGTGCTGAGTGCGGACCAGTTGGAAGAGGCCCGCAGCCTGGCCATGTCGCAGGGGATGAAGCTGCAGGACGCGCTCATCCGCTCGAACTACGCCAGCCCCGGCGAGGTGATGGACGCGCTGGCCGAATTCCACGGCATGCAGTACGTGGACCTGGCCGGGGTGGAGATCTCGAAGGCGATGATCGAACTCATGCCGGAGAGCGTGGCCCGCGAACACGTCATCCTGCCGTACGAACTGGACGGGCAGGTGCTGAAGGTGGTGACCGCCGACCCCGGCAACTACGAGACGATGCAGAAGCTGCAGTTCATCCTGAACAAGGACATCCAGCCGGTGCTGGCGGTGCAGGAGCAGATCCAGGAGGCGATCAACAAGAACTACGGGCAGAGTGAAACCGAGTCGATGGACTCCATGCTGGCCGAGTTCACCGGCACGCAGATCGACAGCACGCAGATCGACAGCTCGTCGAACATCGCCGACGCCGACTCGGACGCGCCGGTGGTGAAGCTGGTGAACCTGATCATCCAGGAGGCGGTGTCGCTGCGGGCGTCGGACATCCACGTCGAGCCGTTCGTGGACCGGGTGCGGGTGCGGTACCGCATCGACGGCATCCTGGTGGAACGCGACGCGGTGCCCCGCCGCCTGCACGCCTCCATGACCGCCCGCATCAAGGTGATGGGGAGCATCGACATCGCCGAGAAGCGGCGGCCGCAGGACGGTCGGATCAAGATTCAGATTCAGGGCAAACACTACGACATGCGGGTGAGCCTGCTGCCGACCGTCCACGGTCAAAGCACCGTCATGCGGATCCTCGACCGCGGGAACATCTCGGTCGGCATCCGCGACCTCGGGTTCAACGAGGAAGACTACCTGAAGTTCCAGAACATCATCAAACGGCCGAACGGGATTTTCCTCGTCACCGGGCCGACAGGGTCCGGGAAGACCACCACCCTGTACGCCGCGCTGAACGAGTTGAACCGCTCGGACCGGAAGATCATCACCGCCGAAGACCCGGTCGAGTACTACCTGCCGGGCGTGAACCAGGTGGAGGTGAAGCACCAGATCGGGCTGGACTTCGCCCGCATCATCCGGGCGATGCTGCGGCAAGCGCCGAACATCATTCTGGTGGGGGAGATTCGCGACAAAGAAACCGCCGAGATCGCGGTCCAGGCCTCCTTGACCGGACACCTGGTATTCTCGACACTACACACGAACGACGCGCCCAGCGCTGTCACCCGGCTGATCGACATCGGCGTACCGCCGTTCCTCATCGCCAGCTCGGTCATCGCCATCATGGGCCAGCGGCTGGTGCGGGTGAACTGCGTGAAGTGCCGCGAGCCGTTCACCCCGGACCCGGCCCAGGTGCGGGCGTGCGGCATCTCCCAGGAGCAGGCCAGCCGGGCGACGTTCATGCGGGGCCGCGGGTGTTCGCACTGCCGGCAGTCCGGGTACCGGGGGCGGCTGGCGGCGTTCGAACTGATGCGGATGACCTCGCAACTGAGGGAACTGACGTTCGCCCAGGCGCCCGCCCAGGAGTTGCGGCGGAAGGCCCGCGCCGGCGGGATGAAGACGCTGCGGGAGGACGCGGTGCTGAAGGCGCTGAAGGGCACCACCACCCTGGACGAGGTGCTGGTCAACTGCCACAGCATCGAGGAGCAAGGGGCGATGGTGTGACAGCACAGCGAGCTGGGAGCGTGAGCGACCGGAGCCTCCGGTCGCTCCCACTCCCGGCTCGCCGGAAAGCCCTGACAACCGCCCGGCGGATTTCTGACCCCGTTTTTTTGGTCTGTGCTACGGGACCGTAACAATGAGATGGCCGGGGGCGATCGCCCCCTCGCGGCAATCCGTCATACTCGCCGCACCGTCTCGCTGTCCGATCCCGGAGCCGTCGCCCACCCCGAGGGCTTGCCGTGTCGCTGATTCAGCAGAACGTGGCGATGGAGAAGTTGCTGTCCACCGTCATTCAGACGAAGGCCAGTGACGTGCACATCAGTGTCGGCCAGCCGCCCGTGCTGCGGGTGGGTGGGCGGATGCGGAAGCTGGACGCCAAGATCCTGACGCCGGACGACACCACGGCGCTCATGAAATCCATCACCCCGGACCGCTGCCAGCAAGAGTTGCAGCAGAAGGGGGGCGCGGACTTCGCCATCGAGTACGTGGACGGGTACCGGTTCCGCTGCGCCATCTTCAAGCAGCGGGGCACCATCGGCATGGTGCTGCGGCGGATCCCGTTCCAGTTCCTCACGTTCGAGCAGCTGCGGATGCCGGAGGCGGTGCGGTCGCTCATCGTCCGCCCGCGGGGGCTGCTGCTCGTCACCGGCCCGACCGGGTCCGGGAAGACGACCAGTTTGGCGTCGATGATCAACTTCATCAACGACAACTACGACAAGCACATCATCACCCTGGAAGACCCGATCGAGTACTTCCACAAGCACAAGAAGTGCACGGTCAACCAGCGGGAGGTGGGCGTCGACGTGCCCGAGTTCAAGGAGGGCATCCGGCGGGCGCTGCGGATGGACCCGGACATCATCCTGGTCGGCGAGATGCGGGACCTGGACACCATCCACGCGGCGATTGAAGCGGCCGAAACCGGGCACATCGTGTTCGGCACCCTGCACACGTCCGGGGCGGCGTCCACCATCAACCGGGTGATCGACGTGTTCCCGAAGGACCAGCAGGACCAGGTGCGGACGCAGCTGAGCACCGCCCTCATGGGGGTGCTGTCCCAGTCCCTGCTGCCGAAGATCCCGGAGAGCGTGATCGCCGCCTACGAGATGATGGTGGTGACCCCGGCCATCGCCAACCTGGTCCGCGAGAACAAGGTGTACCGCATCGACTCGGCCATCCAGACCGGGCGGAAGGAGGGCATGTTCCTGCTGGACGAGAGCCTGTTCCGCCTGTGGAAGGACGGGTTGTGCGCCAAAGAAGAGGTGCTGCTCAAGTCGGCCAAGCCGAACGAGCTGGCGGCCAAGATCGCCGCCGCCGAGCGGGGGGACGACGACGAGGACGAGGACGACGACGAGGATGACGACGAGGAGGAGGATGACGACGAGGACGAAGACGACCGCCGGCGGCGGCGGCGGTAGGCACTAGTGCTCCGCTCGCTCCGCGAGCGGTTCGGATCACACCCGCTCGCGGAGCGAGCAGAACACACAGACCGCACCAATGCCTCCGACCCCCCCGAACCCGAACGACCCGAAGAAGCCGGCCACCCCGCCGCAGGCGGGCGGGCCGAAGCCGCCGAACGGCGTGGGCGGTACGCCGCAACAGAAGCCGGCGACCGCGGGTGGCGGTGCGCCCAAGCCGCCACAACAGAAGCCGGCCACCCCCGGTGGGGCCAAACCGCCGGCCGCCGGCGGGAAGCCGCCGCAGAAGCCGGCGTCGCCGCCGCCCCCGCCGAAAGCGCCGCCGCAGAAGCCGAAGTACACGCACGTCGATACCAACTCGCGGCAGCTCGGGCAGAAGCTGGTGGACCTCGGCCACCTGGACGACACCCAACTGGAGAGCATCTACGAGGAGATGCGGACGAGCGACCTGAAGCTGGGCGAGATCGCCGCCAACCGCGGGCTGGTGAAGGAAGACCAGTTGCTGCAGGCGACGGCCGAAGTGTTCGGCATGCGGGTGTCCACCCTGGAGGACGTGAAGCCGACCGCCGAGGCGATCAAGATCGTCCCGCAGAACATGGCCGAGCTGTACAAGATGGTGCCGCTGTCGTTCGAGCAGGACACGCTGACGGTGGCCATGTCCGACCCGAACAACCTGCAGGCGGTGGACGACATCAAGAACTTCCTCAGCATCCGCACCGTGCAGGCGGTCCTCGCCCCGCCGGCGGCGGTCGAGATGGTGATGAAGAAGGCGTACGGCGGGCCGGGCACCGAGGAGTCGCTCGGGTCGCTCATCCAGCAGCTGGAGAAGGACGAGAGCATCGGCAAGGGGGTGGGCAAGCGGGAGACGAGCATCGACCTGGACGACCTGCAGGAGATGGCCAACTCGGCGCCGGTGCGGAAGCTGATCAACATGGTCATGCTCATGGCCATCCGCGACCGGGCGAGCGACATCCACTTCGAGCCGTTCGAAGACGAGTACAAGATGCGGTACAAGTGCGACGGGGTGCTGCTCGAGATGGTGCCCCCGCCCCGCCACCTGGCGGCCGCCATCGCCAGCCGCATCAAGGTGATGTCCAACCTGGACATCGCCGAGCGGCGGCTGCCGCAGGACGGCCGCATCGAGCTGACCATCGGCGGCAACCGGGTGGACATGCGGGTGAGCGTGCTGCCCACCATGTTCGGCGAGAGCGTGGTCATCCGGGTGCTGGACAAGGGGAACGTCGGCCTGGACCTGGACAAGATCGGCATGCCGGCGGACATCCTGGCCGGGTTCCGGTCGGTGCTCAAGAAGCCGAACGGCATCGTGCTCGTCACCGGCCCGACCGGGTCGGGCAAGACCACCACCCTGTACTCGGCGCTCACCGAGCTGAACGACATCGACAGCAAGCTGATCACCACCGAGGACCCGGTGGAGTACGAGATCGACGGCATCATCCAGTGCCCCATCAACCACGAGATCGACCTGACGTTCGCGTCCGCCCTGCGGTCCATCCTGCGGCAGGACCCGGACATCGTGCTGATCGGCGAGATCCGCGACCTGGAGACCGCCCAGATCGCCATCCAGGCGTCGCTCACCGGGCACCTGGTGTTCAGCACCCTGCACACGAACGACGCGCCGAGTTCCATCACCCGCCTGCGGGACATGGGCGTCGAGCCGTTCCTCATCACCGCCTGCCTGGAGGCCATTCAGGCCCAGCGGCTGGTGCGGAAGGTGTGCCAGGTGTGCCGCACCTGGTACGAGCCGACCCGCGACCAGCTGATGGAGGTGAACCTGCCGCCGGAACAGGCGAAGGGGAAGAAGTTCGCGTTCGGCGAGGGGTGCGACAAGTGCAACAACCTGGGGTTCAAGGGCCGCACCGGGCTGTACGAGCTGATGCTGATCAACGACGACCTGCGGGACATGATCGGCCGCGGCGCCAGCACCGACCAGCTGCGGGAGTACAACCGCAGCCGCGGGGTGGTCGGCCTGCGGGAGGACGGGCTGCGGAAGCTGTTCGACGGGATGACCACCCTGGAAGAGGTGGTGCGGGAGACGGTGACGGACGACTGACGACCGCGGCACCGGCGGCCGGCCGCCGGTGCTGGTTTTTCGCCCCGGAGGGGCCGGCGGGTGTAGCCCAGGGCGGAAGCCCTGGGTTGAGGGTAGACGGAGAAATTACGCCCGCCCCGGAGGGGCCGGCGGGAGCAGAC
Source organism: Fimbriiglobus sp. (assembly GCA_022841795.1). GTDB lineage: Bacteria > Planctomycetota > Planctomycetia > Gemmatales > Gemmataceae > JALHQU01. Next base: position 6,008 of record JALHQU010000098.1, on the reverse strand, counting down.
CACCGCCGGCCCCTCCGGGGCGGGCGGACCGGACGGCTGGTTTCCCAGGGCTGACGCCCTGGGCTACGGACGGCGGCCGCTCCGCGGCGAAGACCCCGACCACGATTCGCGCGTTCCGCACTGGAGCCGAGATGCCTACTTACAAGTTCGAGGGGATGGACACCGCCGGCACCGAGGTGAAGGACTCGGTCGAGGCGTCCAACGAGGAGGAGGCGCAGCAGAAGGTGAAGGCGATGGGGTACTTCGTCACCAAGCTGACGGCCGTCACCGGCAAGTCGGCCACCAAGAAGAAGAAGAAGACCGGGAAGTCGCGGAAGACGTTCACCATCGGCGGTGTATCCCAGAAGATGCTGACGATCTTCACCCGTCAGCTGAGCACCCTGCAGGACGCCGGCCTGCCGGTGCTGCGGAGCCTGCGGATCCTTGAAAAACAGATGAAGCCGAGCGTGCTCAAGAACTCGCTCATCGACGTGGTCGAGGACGTCGAGTCGGGCATGACCCTGTCCGAGGCGATGGGCAAGCACCCGAAGGCGTTCGACCGGCTGTACGTGAACATGGTGCGGGCGGGCGAGGCCGGCGGGGCGTTGGAAGTCATCCTGAAGCGGCTGGCCGAGTTCAAGGAGAAGAGTCAGAGCCTGAAGAAGAAGATCATCGGGGCGATGGTGTACCCGGCGGTGGTCATCTGCGTGGCGGTCGGCATCCTGATCTTCATCATGGTGGCCATCATCCCGAAGTTCAAGAAGATCTTCGACGACTTCAACCTGCAACTGCCGTGGATGACCAAGACGCTGATCGACATCTCCACCTGGATGGCCAAGTACTGGTACTGGGTGCCGCTCTTCCCGGTCGGCGTGTATTTGCTGCTCAAGCTCATCCGCCTGACCAAGACCGGGCGGTACATCACCGACCGCATGCTGTTGTGGATCCCGGTGGTGGGCACGCTGGTGGAGAAGACGATCGTCGCCCGCACCACCCGCACGCTCGGCACCCTGGTGTCCTCCGGGGTGCCCATCCTAGAGGCGCTGAGCATCGTCCGGGACACGGCCAACAACGCCGTGTTCGAGAAGATGTTCCAGCGGGTGCTGGAGAGCATCCGCGAGGGGGACACGATCGCCGACCCGCTGCGGCAGTCGCGGCTGGTGGACGACATGGTGGTGAACATGGTGGAGGTGGGCGAGGAGACCGGCGACCTGGACACCATGCTGTACAAGGTGGCCGACTTCTACGACGAGGAGGTGGACAACACGGTGAAGGCGCTGATCTCGCTGCTCGAACCGATCATGATCGTGTTCCTCGGCGGGGCCATCGGGTTCATCGTCATCGCCCTGTTCCTCCCGCTCATCAAGCTGCTGGAAGGGCTCTCGAAATAACGGGGAGTGCGGAGTGCGGAACTCGGAATGAAAACCGCCGGGTTCCGCCCCCGCCGCCGTGACCGGACGAGTTGGTGAACCGTACACCCGACATTCCGCACTCCGGATTCCGCGCTCCGCACTGTCAGGAGTTTCCCATGACCCGCCGACCCGCCCGCCGCCGCGCCGCGTTCACCATCATCGAGCTGATGATCGTCATCGTCATCATCGCCCTGCTCGCCGCCCTGCTGCTGGCCGGCATCGCGAAGGTGCGGAAGTTCGCCGTCGTCGCCCAGGCGACGAACGACATCAGCCAGTTGGAGGCCGCCTGCACCCAGTTCAAGAACGACTGGGGGTTCGTCCCGCCGACCACGTTCACCATCCCGGCCACCAAGAACTCGGCCGACCCGAACTTCATCCTGCTCACCAAGCGGTACCCGCGGTGGATGGCGGCCAGCCCGGACGGCACCCCGACCGGCCTGCCGAACGGCGGGGCGACGCTGAACGGCAACCAGAGCATGGTGTACTTCCTGGGCGGGCCGAACAACAACGGGTGGATGACGGACGGCCCGTTCGACCCGGGCGCGGCCGACGCCAAGAAGCCGGTGTACTTCGAGTTCAAGCCGGACCGGCTGGTGCCGGGCACCGCCTACGGGCTGAACGCCCTGCCGGTGTACCTGGACCCGTACAAGAACCCGCCGGCCACCCCGGACGGCACGCCCTACGCGTACTTCGGCAGCACCATCGGCGGCAAGTACCCGCCCACCGCCTGCTTCGGGGTGATGCCGTTCGTCGAGACCGCCAGCGGGGCCACCGTCATCAAGTACATCAACCAGGGGACGGTGCAGATCGTGTCCGCCGGCGAGGACGGCAAGTTCGGCCCCGGCTGCCCGCTGATCGGCGCCGTGCAGTGCAAGTACGTGGCCGGCGGGAGCGCCCCCGCCGCCGGCATCTCCCCCTACGGGGAAGGGGACGACGGGGCGGACGACCTGAGCAACTTCAACAGCGGCAACAAGCTGGGCGTCGGCAAGTGACAGGCGATCGGAGTGTAGTTGGCACACTCCGTGTGCCGTTGCTTTGGTGAACCGCGGGCGTCAGCCCGTCGGGTGTACTCAGAACCCAGGCGGCTGACGCCGCCGGTTCACCCGGAACGGACCCCACCCGGACCCAAAGGAGGCGACCGTGACGCACCCCCGCCGCCCCGCCGCCCGCCGGCCGGGCTTCACCATGGTCGAGCTGCTGGTGGTGGTCGCCCTGATCGCCACCCTGGCGGCCCTGTCCGTCGGCACCGTGTTCCGCATCCGCACCGCCCAGCAGCGGAGCAGCAGCGAGGCCACCCTCCAGAAGCTGGACACCAAACTGCTGGAGAAGATGCGGCTGATCGAGGAGCAGGTCAAAGAGGACGTGTCGAAGAAGACGCCCAAAACTGGGGCCGGCGAACTGATAGACAACGGGTTCACGTCCGAGCAGGCGATGGCGATCCTGATGTACTACCGGACGCGGCACCAACTGCCGACCACGTTCGCCGAGGCGACCACCCCGATCACCATACCGGGCACGGGGGTCGTGCTTAACCCGTCGCCGATCTTCGTCACCACCGTCGGTCCGCTGCTCAAGACCGGCGACATCAACGAGTCGGCGGTACTCATCCACCTGATCCTCAGCCAGTCCGGCGGCGGGAACGAGGGGCTGAGCCAGCAGATCGGCGACGTGACGGTGAACGGCAGCACGCAGAAGTGCTACCTGGACGCCTACGGCCAGCCGATCGCGTTCGTCCGCCACGCCTACGACGGCAACCTGAACGAGATCAACCTGTCGCCGCTCACCAAGAACCCGGCGGTGGACCCGTTCGACCCGCTGAACAAGGCCCCCGCCCAACTGTCGTCGCCGGCGGTGTGGGCGGCGGTGAAGCAGCCGGTGCTCACCGAGGGCGGGTCGCCGTGCTTCCTGGACGTGCCGGTGTACCGGGCGGTCGGCACCAACCGCAACCACCTGTCCGCGGTGGTGTCCGCCGGGCCGAACAAGGTGTTCCTGGACGGGCCGGGACTGTCCATGCTGGACGGCGACAACCTGGTGAGTTACCGACTCCGCCGAGAAGGCCAGAAGGGGGATTGACCCATGCGACGGATTATCGCCCGCCGCGGCGGGTTCACCCTGGTCGAGCTGCTGGTCGGCATGGGGCTGATCATCCTGCTGTCCGCGCTGGCGGTCGGGGTGGCGTACTCCGGCATCCTGGACAGCCACCGGCTGACCGCCGGCACCGACCGCATCAACGGCTGGCTGCTCCAGGCCCGCGGCAAGGCGGCCCGCAACCAGGCGCCGGTGGGGGTGCGGTTCCTCATCGACTCCACCGGGCTGAAGTGTACCGAAGCCCAGTTCATCGAGGTGCCCGACCCGTACAACCCGAACCCGACCGGGCGGCACGACGGGTTCCGGCTGGTGTTCCTGAACCACCAGCCGGGCGGCGGGCCGCCGGCCCCGCCGGTGGTGCGGGAGGTTCATGTGGTCACCGGCAACCCAGCCCTGTTCCCGCTCACCACCATCCTGAGCGAGGTGTCGGTCGGGGACGTACTCAGCTGCCCGGAGTTCACCACCCTGCACCGGGTGACGAACGTGCCGGCCCCGCCCGCCCTCGACAACCGCCTCCGCCAGTTGGCCAACCCGAACGCCCCGTACTCGCCGGGGGTGAACGACTACGTGCCGGTGCAGTCCGTCCGGCTGTATGTGACTAACGAAGCTCTGCTGCCGGACCTGGGGCACAACATCGGCGGGCTGGTGAACACCCCGAACCTGCCAGGCCCGCCGCCGTCGTACAACCCGCCGGATCGGGAGTTCGTGCCGAACTACAGCACCACCACGTTCGGCTTCCTGCGACAGCCGCGGCCGATCCTGGGCGAGCCGGTGCTGCAACTGTCCAGCGGCACGGTCATCGACGTGAGCGGCAACGCCGCCCTGCCCACCACCCTGCACGACAGCGTGTACCTGCCCGGCCCGGCGCTCAACCCGGGCGGGGCGGTGGACGTGCTGTTCGCCCCCACCGGCGAGGTGCTGAACGCCACCCAGGGGAAGATCGTGCTGTGGGTGCGGAACCCGGACTTCCCGCACCCGCGGACGAGCGGGGACACCCGCCCGCAGTACGAGGCGGCCGGTGAGATGTCGCTGGTGGTGGTGTATACCAAGACGGGGGCGGTCACCACCCAGCCGGTGAAGCTGCCCGCCCCGGTGGTGTTCGGCCCCGGCGAAACCCCGCACGACAACGCCAAGGACGGGATCAACAGCGGGATCTGACCGACCCGGTGAACCGGCGGCGTGAGCCGCCTGGGTGAACCACACCCGACGGGCTGACGCCCGCGGTTCACCCGAACCTCGCGAGGCTCCCCGCCATGCTCCGTCGCACCGCTCGCCGCTCCGGGTTCAGCCTGACCGAGGTGCTGGTCGCGCTGTTCGTGATGGCGCTGGGCATCATCTCGCTGCTCACCCTGTTCCCGGTCGGGGCGGTGACGATGGGCCGCGCCCTCCAGGACGACCGCACCCAGACCACCGGCCTGCAGGCGGACGCGGCGATCCGGATGTGGTGGCGGCAGGAGGTGGTCGAGGCGTTCCCGCGGTACGGGCTGCGGGACACCGAGGACGCGCCGTTCTGGGTGCTGGACGACCCGAACGACCCGTGGGTCGGCAACACCCCGGCCGCCTTCCCGCACCCGGCCACCACCCAGGCCCCCGCCACCCCCGGCGCGTACCCGGTGTTCACCTTCCACCCGAACCCGAACCCGGCCCCGGCGGTCGGCCGGCGGGCGTACCCGCTGGCCGTGCCGGAGAACAGCCAACTGCCCAGCTTCCCGGTACTCATCGACCCGGTCGGGCTGAACTCGTACACGGCCGGCACGCAGTCGTTCTGGAACGCCGGCGCCGGCATCTCCCCGGCCCTGCCGAACGGGTTCACCGTCCCGCGGCGGACCATCCGCACGGCCGGGGCGAACCTGGTTCAGGCCATCCGCAGTTGCACCATGTTCGACGACCTGGAACTGAGCCGGGCGGCCACCCCCGGCGCCCCGGCCGGGATGGCCGAGACCGGGTCGGCGTTCCCGGTGGTGCGGCAGGGGCGGTACAACTGGGCGGCGGTCATCCAGCGGGAGAACAACGCGAACAGGTACGTGGCCGACCTGAAGATCCTGGTGTACGACCGCCGCGCCCCCGGCGTCGCCCCGACCGACGCCGAGCTGCACTTCGTGGTGCCGGGGATGACCGTCGGGTCCACCCAGATCATCCTGCCGACCACCGTGGACGTGCTCAAGCTGCGGACGAACGGGTGGATCATGGACGGCACCATCACCGACCCGACGAACGACCCGCCGGCGACCGTGGGCATCAAGAACGCGAACTTCTACCGCATCCTGACCATCACCGAGGTGGGCGGGGCGACGGTGCTCGAACTGCAGACGCCGATCAAGCCGCCGACCGGCGCCCCCGGGGTGACCAGCTACAACGGCCGCATCTACGTGATGAGCAACCTGATCGAGGTGTTCGACCGGCCGAAGCTGGAGCCGACGGCGTTCACCGCCCAGGTGCCGTGACCGAGAACGCCCCTCGCGGGGCCTGAATCAACACCTCCCCCCGTCGGGGGGAGGTCGGCGGAACCTAAGGTTCCGGGGGGAGGGG
>JALHQU010000097.1 GCA_022841795.1 Fimbriiglobus sp. | reverse complement strand
CAAGAAGTTGGTGGTGAACGCGGCGCCGACGCTTGCTCCCCTCGCCCCTGGGGGAGAGGGGCTGGGGGTGAGGGGGCCGGAGCAACCGAGCAGTTCTGGCCCTTCCACACCCCCCAGCACCCCCTCACCCCTAGCCCCTCTCCCCCAGGGGAGAGGGGGACAAGCGCAGACGTTCGACCTGAACCTGTGGCACTGGAAGGACGAGGCCATCCAGCCGATGCAGAAGGTGAACGCGGCGCGGGACCGCACCCGCAGCTTCGCTTGCGTGTACTTCCTCGACTCGAAGGAGTTCAAGCACCTGGCGGACGAGGACCGGGCGGTGAGCGTGCCGCAGCACGGCGACTGGGCGGTCGGCAGCGCCGACAAGCCGTACCGCGGGCAGACGTGGCGGTCGCCGAACCCGCGAGACTTCGCCCTGGTGAACATCCGCACCGGCGACAGCAAGCCGCTGGTGAAGGAACTCGGGTCGGCCGTTTCCGCCTCGCCGAACAACAAGGCGGTGGCGTGGTTCGACGGCAAGGACTGGTTCGCCGCGGCGGTGCCGGACGGCAAGCCGGTGAACCTGACGGCCAAGCTGCCGGTGAAGTTCTTCAACGAGGAGTTCGACATGCCGATGACCCCCGGCGCGTACGGGGTGGTCGGCTGGAGCAGCGACGACAAGTTCCTGTTCGTGTCGGATCGGTTCGACATCTGGCGGCTGGCGGCGGACGGCAGCGGGGCGAAGAACGTGACCGAGATCGGCCGCGGGCTGGGCGTGCGGCTGCGGCTGGTGCGGGTGGAGAAGCCGGACGACAAGGAGGAAGAGCCGACGCCGGAACCGACCCCCGGCACCCCGCCGGCCGGCCCGCCCGGTGCCGGCAACCGGCCCGAGCGGATCGAGCGGGGTCTGGACACGGGCAAGCCGTGGCTGCTCGCCGCCGAGAACCTGACCACCCGCGACACCGGGTTCTACCGCCTGCCGCCGGCCGGCAAACCGCAACTGCTGGTGATGGGCGCCCGCAAGTACGGCAACCCGACGAAGGCAAAGAAGGGCGACACGCACATCCTCACCATCCAGACGTTCAAGGACTACCCGGACTACTACGCCACCGGGTCGGACTTCAAGGAGATCAGGCGGCTGACCGACGCCAACCCGCGGACCCGCGAGTTCAACTGGGGCACGGCCGAGCTGGTGGCGTTCAAGACCACCGACGGGCTGCCGCTGCAAGGGGTCCTCATCAAGCCGGAGGACTTCGACCCGGCCAAGAAGTACCCGATGATGGTGTACATCTACGAGCGACTGACGCAGAACCTGCACAACTACGTGGCCCCGCGGCAGGGCACGTCGGTCAACCCGACGTACTACGCCAGCAACGGCTACCTGGTGCTCATGCCGGACATCGCGTACTCGACCGGCCAGCCCGGCCAGAGCGCGCTCAAGTGCGTGCTGCCGGCCATCCAAGCCGTGGCCGACAAAGGGTTCCTGAACGAGCAGGCGATCGGCATCCAGGGGCACTCTTGGGGCGGGTACCAGATCGCGTACATGATCACGCAGACGAATCGGTTCAAGGCGGCGTCGGCCGGGGCGCCGGTGTCGAACATGACGAGCGCGTACGGCGGCATCCGCTGGGGGTCGGGCATGGCCCGCCAGTTCCAGTACGAACACACCCAGAGCCGCATCGGGGCCACCCTGTGGCAGGCGCCGATGAAGTACATCGAGAACTCCCCGCTGTTCTTCGCCGACCGGGTGCAGACGCCGCTCATCATGCTGCACAACGACGCCGACGACGCGGTGCCGTGGTACCAGGGGATCGAATACTTCCTGGCCCTGCGGCGGCTGGGCAAGGAGGTGTACCTGTTCAACTACAACGGCCAGCCGCACGGCCTGCGGAGCCAGCCGGCGGCGAAGGACTACACGGTGCGGATGCAGCAGTTCTTCGACCACCACCTGAAGGGCGGGCCGATGCCCGAGTGGATGGAGAAAGGCGTTCCGTACCTGGACCGGGAGAAGGAGAAGGAGCAGTGGAAGAAGCTGTTCGAGCCGGAGAAGAAGTAGACAACAGGATTTGAACCACAGAGGCACAGGGACACAGAGAAGACGAGAAAGAATGTCCCGAGATAATCTCCGGTCTTCTCTGTGTCCCTGTGCCTCTGTGGTTAGCCATCTTCACTCTGCGGAGCCGGTCATGGACCGCTGGGTGGTGTACGCCTACCTGGCGATGGCGTTCGCCGGGGTCACGTCCGTCGTCGCCAAGCTGGGCCTGACCGGCATCTCGGGCGAACTCGGGCTGACCGTCCGCACCCTGTTCGTGACGGTGTTCGTCCTCGGGTTCGCCGCCCTCGCCGTGTCCCGCGCCGAAGTGCAGCAGCTGACGTGTACGAACTGGGTGTGGCTGGGCGTGTCCGGCCTCGCCACCGCCGCCTCGTGGGTGTTCTACTACAAGGCGATCAAGGACGGGGAGGTGAGTACGGTCAACCTGATCGACCGCGGCAGCATCGTGGTGGTGGTGCTGCTGGCGTGGCTGGTACTGGGCGAGCGGCCGAGTTGGAAGGTGGCCGCCGGCACCGGGCTGATCCTGGCCGGGCTGCTGGTGGTGTCGCGCAAGTAGCAAGTGAGCCGGCGGGCGACCGGCTGCACGACGCCCGCCGCGCTCAGTTCCGGGCGCGGAAGGTGATCCGCCCGCGGGTCAGGTCGTAGGGGGAGATTTCCACCTTCACCCGGTCGCCGGGGATGATCTTGATGTAGTGCTTCCGCATCTTCCCGCCGATGTGCGCGAGTACCTCCCCGCCGATGTCCAGTTCGACCCGGAAGGTGGTGTTCGGGAGGGCCGTCTTCACCCGCCCCTCGACCTCGATCGCTTCTTCCTTTGCCTTGTTCATGCCGTGCCCTGTGTGGTGATGGAGAATGAAGCACGCCCGCAGGCGGGCCTCCGACCTGTAGGCGCGTGTGTAATAGTATACCACCGCCGCCGCGGATTACGAGGGGAGCCGACCGAGTTGCCCGGCGGTCAGGTTTTCGCGTGCCGCAGCACCTCCAGCGCCTTCGCCTCGTCGCACCCGTAAAGCCCGGACGCCCACGCCGCGTTCAACTCCACCACGGCCCAGCCGCGGCCGTCGATGACACCCACGTCCATGACCACCGCGTTCGGCACATCCACCCGCGGGTCGGCCAGCACCCGGTTCACATACGCCGTCACCTCGGCGTCCTCCTCGTCCGTGCTGGCGAAGCCGTTCTCCTTCTGCAACACCCCGTCGCGGAGGTAGATGGAGAACGTTTGCAACTGCCGGTCGAGGACGAAGCAGCGGAACTCCGTTCGCCACTTCACCACGCCGGCCACCAGCACCGGCAGGTCGTCCGGGAACTCCTTCGGCAGGTCGTCGCCCCGGTACACGCCGGCGGTGAAGCTTTTGTCGTTCGGCGGCTTGACGAACTGCGGGTTCGGGTCGGTGCGGGCCTCGCCGAGCGTGGTCAGCCGCACCGCCCGCTGTCGGTACTCGTCCGGCAGCCGCGGCAGCCAGTCGTCCGGCGGTTCGACCAGCGTGACGCCGAACTCTTCGGCCAGCGTCGGCGCCATCAGCGCTTCGACATAAATCACCGGCTCCGGAACGGCCCGCAGGTCCAACGGAATCCGCCACGAGGTCAGCCGCTCGGTCCGCCACCCGAGCCGGCCGGCGGCTCGCCACAACCGTTGCGAGTCTTCCGTGTGGCGCGGCGACAGGATGAGCGTCGGCACGATTCACCTACTGTGGTTGCAGCTTCCGCCGGGTGTGGGCAGAATTCCCCCACGAACAGACTGTTCCCCGCCCCGAGGGTTCACCCGATGCCAAAAACCGCCACTCCAGCCGCCCGCGCCGCCGAACTCCGCTCGGTCATCGATCTGCACAACCACAAGTATTACGTCGAAGCGGCGCCGGAAATCTCCGACCGCGAATTCGACAAGCTGTTGAAGGAGTTGACCGACCTGGAGGCGGCCCACCCCGAGCTGGCCACCCCGGACAGCCCGACACAGCGAGTGGGTGGCCAGCCGATCGACGGGTTCAGCAAGGTGACGCACCGCGCGCCGATGATGTCCATCGACAACAGCTACGACGCGGCCGACCTGCGGAAGTTCGACGCCGACGTGCGGAAGGGGGCCGGGTCGGGCGAGGTGGCGTACACGGTCGAGCTGAAGATCGACGGGGTGAGCATTTCCCTAGTGTACGAGGACGGGGTGCTGACGACGGCCGCCACCCGCGGAGACGGCGAGACCGGCGACGACGTGACGCACAACGTCAAGACCATCGGCGGGGTGCCGCTGCGGCTGACGGGCAAGACCCCGCCGAAGCTGATCGAGGTGCGGGGCGAGATCTTCATGACGCGGGCGGAACTGGTGCGGCTGAACGCCGAGCGGACGAAGGAGGGCAAAGACCCGTACCCGAACACCCGCAACCTGACCGCCGGCACGCTCAAGCAGCTCGACCCGAAGAAGGTGGCGAAGCGGAAGATGGCCCTGTTCGCCTACGGCGTCGGGGCGTTCGACGGGGTGGCCATCGGCACGCAGGACGACCTACTGAACAAGCTGAAGGGGTACGGGTTCCCGGTCAACCCGCACACGCAGCTGTGCTCCACCATCGACGAGGTGATCGCGTACTGCGACTCGTGGAACGAGAAGCGGCACGACCTGCCGTACGACACGGACGGCCTGGTGGTGAAGGTGAACGAGTTCGCCCAGCGGCAGCGGCTGGGGGCGACGAGCAAGGTGCCGCGGTGGGCGAAGGCATACAAGTTCGAGGCCGAGCAGGCGATCACCAAGCTGGGCAAGGTGGTGTTCGAGATCGGCAAGTTCGGCGAGCTGACCCCGGTGGCCGAGTTCGACCCGCCGGTACCGCTGGCCGGCACCACAGTGCGGCGGGCGAGCATGCACAACGCCAGTTGGGTGGAGAAGAAGGACGTGCGGCTGGGCGACACGGTGGTGGTGGAGAAGGCCGGCGAGATCATCCCGCAGGTGGTGAGCGTGGTGACGGACGTTCGCACCGGCAAGGAGAAGCCGATCGTGTGGCCGGACAGGTGCCCGCTGTGCGGCGGGCCGGTGGTGAAAGAGGAGAGCGCGACCAGCTTCGGGTACACCTGCGACAACACCGGGGTGTGCCCGGCGCAACTGGCCAAGCGGATCGAAGGGTACGCCCGCCGCGACCGCATGGACATCGACGGCCTAGGCGAGGAGGTGTCCGTTCAACTGGTGGACACCGAACTGGTGAAGTCGGTCACGGACCTGTACCGGCTGACGGAGAAGCAACTACTGGCGCTGGAGGGGTTCAAGGAGAAGAAGACACAGAAGTTGCTCGCCGGCATCGCCGCGAGCAAGGACCGCGGGCTGGCCCGGCTGCTGGCGGCGCTCAGCATCTACGGCGTCGGCGAGAGCATGGCCGAGGTGCTGGCCGACGGGTTCCCCAGCCTGGACCTGATCCTCGCCGCGTCTAAGGAGGAACTATCGAAGGTGAAGGGGTTCGGGCCGAAGCGGGCGGAGAACGTGTACGACTACTTCCACAGCCCGGCGGGCGAGAAGCTGGTGGCCGAGCTGCGGGCACACGGCCTCAAGCTGACGCACGACAAGAAGGCCCCGCCGGCCGGCGGGCTGCCGCTGGCCGGGAAGACGCTGGTCGTCACCGGCACGCTGACGAAGTACGACCGCAGCGGCATCGAGGCGGTCATAAAGGAGATGGGCGGGAAGGCGACCGGCAGCGTGAGCAAGAAGACGGACTACGTGGTCGCCGGGGAGAACGCCGGCAGCAAGCTGGACAAGGCGAAGGAACTGGGCGTGCCCGTGTTGACCGAAGCCGAGTTCGACGCGATGATCGGGAAGTAAGTAGTAGGCACACTCCGTGTGCCGTCCCGAACGGCACACGGAGTGTGCCTACTACTTATTACCCCTCCGTGTCGTCCGGCAGCAGCGTCGCCAGTTGCTCCCGCAGCACCAGCATCACCCGGTGGCGGGCGGAGTACACGCTCTGGGCGGTCACCCCCAACTGCTCCGCCACCTCCCCGCCGGGGATCTTCTGGATGGCCGCCATCTCGAACATCCGCCACGCCTCGTCGCTCACCTTCGCCTTCGTGCGGGCCAGTGCCGCCTTCAGCAGGTCGCGGTCCGCCTCCTGGTTGATCCGCTCCCAGAACCCCTCGGCGTCGTCTTGCACCTCTTGCAACCGCATCATCTGCTCGGTGTCGCCCGACCCGGTGGCCGCCTTCGTCTGCTTCCGCACGTAGTTGCGGCACACGTGAACCGTCACCCGCCGCAGCCAGGCGGCGAACGGCGCCTTCTTCGGGTCGTACAGGTGGATCTTCTTGGTCAGCCGCACCAGCACTTCCTGCGTCACGTTCTCCGCGTCCGCCAGTTGCAGCCCGAGCTTGCGGCACCAGATGGTGATCTGCCCCTGGTAGCGGTACACCAGCCGCACCCACGCGGTATCGCTGTCCGTGTCCGATTGCACGTCGTGAACGGCGCTGTCGATGGGTCGGTTCGGGACGGACATGGCGAACGCCTATTACGGCACACGAGCCTGCTTCCACTCTAATTCCGATCCCGCCCGGTGGAAACCCCATTCCCCGGCGAACCGCGGCCGTACGCCTCCGCTCCTAGAATCACCACTCGGGGCGACATCTCTGTTAGCCCGACGCGCGAGCGAGGGGCCAGCCGCCCACGGCCCTCGCTGGCGCGTCGGGCTAACAGACACGGCCCACGGGAGACGACGCGATGCTGAACTTCGACAAGGCCGGCGGGCTGGTGGCGGCCATCGCCCAGGACGCCGACACCGGGCAGGTGCTGATGATCGCGTGGATGAACGAGGAGGCGTTCCGCGAGACGGTACGGTCGAAGCGGGCGGTGTACTTCAGCCGCTCTCGCAACCGACTGTGGCGGAAGGGCGAGGAGAGCGGACACGTTCAGGAGGTGCGGAGCATCGCCGTGGACTGCGACGGGGACGCGGTGCTGCTGAAGGTGAAGCAGATCGGCGGGGCGGCGTGCCACGAGGGGTACGCGAGCTGCTTCTTCCGCGAACTCACCGACGGCGACCTGTTCCGGGTGGTCGGCGAGCGGGTGTTCGACCCGAAGGCGGTGTACGGGAAGTGACCGCGGGTCACGCCGCGGCCCGCACCCACTCGCGGGCCGGTTCCGCGTCCGCCAGCGGCGGCCGCAGGTCGTCCATCTGCCGCAGCTCGTCCACGATCGCCGTGTTCATCACCTCATCCAACTCGGACAGGGCACGCGCCACCGGGGCGCCGTCCAGCACCCGGTGGTCGAAATGCACCCGCACCGGCAGGGTGTAGTCGGCGGTGAACACCCCGTAGTTCAGGCTGGTGCTGAGCGGGGAGATGAGGTTCAGGGCGGACGCCCCCTCGCCGGCGGTCACGCTCACCCCGAATGTGCCGAACGCCCGCAGCCGCCACCGCTTGCTCGCGTTCGCCGCGTACCACCACGCCGCCCGGCGGAGCGGCAGCGGGAACCGGCTGTACCGGATCAGGCGGGTGAACGTGCGGATCTGGTCGATCGGGTGCGTCCGCCAGCGGTGCAGGTGCTGGGCGAGCTGCCGCAACGACTGCTGGTCCGGGTGGCGAATGTTGCCGAAGAACACCGCCGGCTCGCCCCGGTACTCCCGCTCGACGGCCACCGTCGCCACGCTCTCGTCCGCCTGGAACAGGTGCGGGAGCGGGAACGGCAGGTACGCGCGGCGAAGCTCCGGGCGGCGGGCGGCGACCAGCGCATACGCCTTCGTGAACAGCAGCACCCACGCCGGCGGGTGCGGCAGCCGGCGGCGGGCGGCGGCCACGTCCGCCAGGTGCATCACCCGCTCGACGGTGACGGACGGCACCCGCCGGCTGGCGTGCAGCAGGTCGCCAATCCACCTTCGCGGCAGGGGTAGGGGCATCCTACGCCCGGTGATCTGAGCCATACGCGGTCCATCGCGGGTGTGTCCGGCGGGGGATCATGCGCGAAGTGCGGGAATTGTGCAACCCAGGTTCGCGGTTCCACTGGACCGGGTCGCGCTGCACTGCTACCTTCGCTCCGCGGAACGGGAATCCGCCACAGGAGAAACGGATGCTCCGTCAGAATCGCCTCCTCGTGCTGTCCGCGGCCGTCGTGTTCGCTTTGCTGACGGGACTCGTGCCCGTGTCAGGTGACGACAAACCTGTTGTGATCAAGGGCGCCCGTTCGCCGGGTGGCATTCTCGGCGACGAACTCGGGGAGTACCTGACCATCGAGGGTGTGGCGGACGGGGAAGGCAAAAAAGGGGGGAATCGAGTCCTGCGGGTGGACACAGTCGGTGGCAAGAAGTTGGCGAAGCCGGTCAACATCCGGATTCACAACTACGACGTGCCCGAGAAGCAGAGGTGCATCTTCAAGGGGTACGAGACAGGCGAGATGATTGGCACCCCGCCGGCAGTCACAGCCGCCAGAAAAGAACTGGGGCGGAGTAATATCGGCGAGTCGCAAGCCATGTGGCAGTGGCACACGCACTTCGTCGTCCTGATCGTCGTCGAGCCGGTTGTCCCGAAAAAGTAGAACGTGACGGACCGCCTCACGCCACCGCCACCTGACTGCCGCCGGCCAGCACCGCCAGTTCGGGCGGCTCCTTCACCAGCACCGTCGGGTTCAGCCGGCCGAGCAACTCCGCGGTGTGATACCCCCAGCCCACCGCCGCCGCCCCGACACCCGCCGCGTGGGCGGCCTCCACGTCCCGCGTTTCGTCCCCGACGTACACCATGTCCGTTCGCTCCACCTTATGCCGGCGGCGGATGCGGCGGAGGGCGCGGGCCTTGCCGAACAGGTGCGGGTGGCCGATGACGAACGCGAACAGGTGTTCCACCCCGTTCGCCGCCAGGCACTTGCGGATGTTGTCCTCGCGGTTGCTGGACAGCACCCCGAGGCGGGCGCCGCGGGCGTGCAGGTCGGCCAGGGCGTCCGGCAGGCCGGGGTGCAGCTTCAGGTCGTGCGCCCGCTCGGCCGCCGCCGCCTGGAACGCCCGCACCACCTTCGGCAGCTTCCAGAACGTCACCCCTACCTCTTTCAGCACCTTGCGGGTGGGCATGTTCCGGGCGGCGTTCAGGTCGGTGAACGGCTTCAGCCCCAGTTCCGGGCCGATCTGCTGGAAGATGCGGATCGACTCGGCCATGGAGTCGGCCAGGGTGCCGTCGAAGTCGAACACAATGAACGGGTAGTTCATGCGGGAATTGTACCCCACGGGTATGGCCCTGGGGAACGCCGGCTTTTCCGTTGCCGCCGCCGGGGTGCGGTTTTACATTCGTCCGCACCGCTCCGCTCCCCGGATACCCGCCATGTCTACGCCCGCCGCCCCGCCCGCTCGGATGCCGCTCGGGGTGATGCTCAAACTGTGCCTGATGATGTTTCTCCAATTCTTCATCTGGGGGGCGTGGTTCGAGATCGGGTTCTCGTACATCCCGGGGTTGAAGTTCGAGCAATCGTGGATGAACCCGCTGGTGTTCGGGGCGTTCAACATCGGCGCGCTGGTGGCCCTGTTCTTCAGCACCCAGTTCGCCGACCGCAAGTTCGCCGCCGAGAAATTCCTGGCCGTGTCCCACCTGATCGGCGGGCTGGCAATTCTCGGGCTGGCGTTCCTGCAAACCCCGGTGGGCACGAAGGCGGGCGAGTTCAACTCGGCGCAGATCACCGGGCGGGGGGCGGAGGGGACCATCGGCCTCGGCAAGATGGCGGACGGCACCCCGGTGGTGGTGAAGAACGCGGTGAAGCCGGACGACGACGACAAGCGGTCGATGACGCCGGAGACGCAGGCGAAGCTGGACGGGTACGCGAAGGCGTCGGCGGAGGAGCGGGCGAAGGCGGACAATTGGAAGGGGCTGGGGGCGACGGCCAAGTTCTGGGCGGCATTCGACGCGGACAAGGCGGCGTTCGACGCGGCGTCCGAGGGCGAGCGGAAGGAGAAGAAGTTGAAGGACCCGCGGTTCACCACCACCTTCCTGGTAACGGACGGGACCGCGGCCGGGCTGACCGGGGACGCCGCCGCCCCGCTCGCCCCGTTCTGGCCGTTCCTCGGGCTGATGCTGCTGCACAGCATCTTCTACGTACCCACCATCAGCATCACCAACGCCATCGCGTTCAACGCGTTCACCAACCCGGACAAGCAGTTCGGCCCGGTGCGGCTGTGGGGCACCATCGGGTGGATCGCCGCCAGTTGGCCGTTTATCTTCATCCTGACGAACTGGGCGGCGGTGCCGGCGTTCGGGTCGGTCGGGGTGAGCGAGTGGCTGGGCAAGGTGTTCGCCAGCCCGCTCGGCGGGGCCGCCGAGTTGGATGGGAAGAAGTACGTGTTCCTGGCGGCCGGCATCGCCTCGCTGGTGCTGGCCGCGTTCAGCCTGACCCTGCCGCACACCCCGCCGAAGCCGGCCACCGGGGAGGATTCGCTGGCGTGGTTGAAGGCGATGAAGCTGCTGGCCAAGCCGTTCGTGCTGGTGCTGTTCGTGGTCACGTTCATCGACGCGGCCGTCCACCAGAGCTACTTCTTCTGGACGTTCGACTTCTTGGCGAACGAGGTCAAGATCCCCGCGAACTGGGCCGGGGCGACGATGAAGATCGGGCAGATCGCCGAGGTGGTGACGATGCTGGCGCTCGGCTGGGTGCTGAAGACGTTCGGCTGGCGGCTGACCATGACCGTCGGGGTGCTCGGGCACGTCGCCCGGTTCGCGGTGTTCGCCTACTTCCCGGACAAGACGCCGGTGGTGCTGGTCATCGCCCTGCACGGCATCTGCTACGCCTTCTTCTTTGCCACCGTGTACATCTTCGTGGACAAGTACTTCCCGAAGGACGTGCGGAGCAGCGCCCAGGGGCTGTTCAACGTGCTCATCCTGGGCGTCGGGCCGTTCGTGGCCAACTTCGCCTGCGAGCAGTTGAAGGGCAAGTACTCGGCCGGCGGGGTGGTCGAGTACCCGGCGGTGTTCCAATACTCGATGTATGCCGGCCTGGTCGGCGCGCTGCTGCTGCTGCTGTTCTTCCACCCGCCGAAGGAGCCGAAGCAGGTGGGGTGACCGAAGCCGAAAGCCGCGGGATGGCTATCCCGCGGCTTGTTTCCCCGAACCCATTTCCACCCCGCCTGTCTCTTCGGGAATACTCTTTCCGGAGGGTTGGGCATGTCCGATGACGACTTCCTGGCCGCGTTCGAGGCCTGCATCATCCCGAAGGCCGACTGGACGCACGCGGCCCACATCCGCATGGCCTGGCTGTACCTGAGCCGCCTCCCCTTCCCCGCCGCCGTCCAGAACGCCCGCTCCGGCATCGCGAAGTACAACCGCTCGCTCGGCAACACCAGCGGCTACCACGACACCGTGACGGTGGCGGCGGTGACGGTGATCGCGTCACGGATGGCGGACGGGGAACCGTACCCGGCGTTCCTCGCCCGCAACCCGGACCTGATCGGAAACCTGATGGGGGTGTTGCAGGGGTATTACTCCGAAGTGCGGATCAAATCGGCGGAAGCGGCGGCGGAGTTCGTCGAACCGGACCTGCGGCCGCTGCCGGCCACTTCGCGCTGACGTTGGCATTCGTCTTGCAGGTTGCTCCGCACCACATGGGCGCACTGCGTCCGGGTTCGCCCGTTACCCCAAGGAGCAACTCATGAAGCGCACCCTGATTCTGGCCGCGGTTCTGGCCGTGACCGGCTCGTCGGTGTTCGGGCAGGCCCCGCCGCCCCCGCCGCGGCCGGGCACCACCGCCGACACGACCGTCCCCACCTTCCGGGCCAAGCAGGTGCTGGGCACGAAGGTGATGATCGCCGGGGACACGAACATCGGCACGGTCGAAGACCTGGTGTTCGACGACGCCGGCAACCTGGAGTACATGGTGGTGGACAACGGCGGCAAGCTGACCACGGTGCCGTGGGAAGCCGCCAAGTTCAACTTCGAGAAGAAGATCGCCACCCTGACGATCACCGCCGACCAGTACAAGGTGATCCCGACGTACACCACCACCACCTACCCCAGCTTCTACACCCCGGCGTATCGTACCGAGACGTACAAGTACTACGGGCTGACCCCGCGCGACCTGCGGCGGCTCCGCCGCTAACTGGCGAGGTTGATAAGCGACGGGGTGCGCGTTCTCGCGCACCCCGCCGCCTCACTTTTTGCGGAACAGCTTGCTCTTCAAGCCGCACCTGTCCAGCCAGTATTGGCCGACCGTTTTCAGCGTCTCGATGCCGTACTTGGTGGACCGGCGGAAGTTGATGCTGCTCGCCTCGTCGAAGTACCGCACCGGCACCGGCACGTCGCCCAGGCGGAACCCGAACCGCACCGCCTGACACAGGAACTGGGTGTCGAACACGAAGTCGTCGCTGTTCCGCTCGAACGGAATCGTCTCCAGCACGGATCGCCGGTACACGCGGAACCCGCTGTGGAACTCGCCCAGGTTCTGCCCCAGGGCCATGTTCTCGAACAGCGTCAGCCCGCGGTTGCTCAGGTACTTCCACCACGGCATGCCGCACGCCACCGCCTCCGCCCGCGTGCGGATGCGGTTGCCCAGGATCACGTCGCAGATGCCCAGCTCGATCATCCCGACCGCGTGCGGGATGACGCGGGCGTCGTACTGGTAGTCCGGGTGGATCATCACCACCACGTCCGCCCCGTGCTCCAGACAGTACCGGTAGCACGTCTTCTGGTTCCCGCCGTACCCGGTGTTCTTCTCGTGCGAAATGACCGTCAGCCCCATCTGCCGGGCGATCTCGACGGTGCGGTCCTTGCTGCAGTCGTCCACCAGCAGCACCTCGTCGACGCTGCCCGGCGGGATGTCGCCGACGGTGGCGGCGAGCGTCCGCTCGGCGTTGTACGCCGGCAGCACGGCGATCACCCTGTGCTTCCGCCGCGGGGCGTCCGGGTCGGGCCGGATGACGGTCTGGACGTGAAACGGCTCGCGGGTGGGGCTGAGCGGCGGGCGGGTGAGCAGGGCGGTCATCGCGGTGCGGAATCCGGGTGCGAGTGCGTGTTCGGATAAGGTACAGACCCGAAGCAGGTCAGTTTATTCCTTCGCCTTCAGCCGGTGCGGCACTTCCAGCCCGTGCGTGTCCATCAGGTCGGGGTTCGCCAGCAACTCGGCGGTGGGGCCGTCGGCGGCGACGCGGCCGGCGTCCAACACGATCGTCCGCGGGCAGCAGTCCAGCACGAAGTCCAGGTCGTGGGTGGCGATGAGCAGCGTGCCCGGCAGGTCGCACACCGTGCGGATCAGCTCCCGCCGCCCGCGGGGGTCGAGGAACATGCTCGGCTCGTCCAGCAGCAGCACGCCGGGCTTCATCGCCAGCACCCCGGCCAGCGCCGCCCGCCGCTTCTCCCCGCCGCTCAGCCGGTGCGGGGACCGCTCGCCGAACCCGCCTAGCCCGACGCCGTCCATCGCCTCCGTCGCCTGCCGCCGGGCCTCGTCCGCGGTCGCCCCGAGGTTGAGCGGGCCGAACGCCACGTCCTCCAGCACCGTCGCGCTGAACAACTGGTCGTCCGGGTTCTGGAACACCACGCCGATGTGCTTCGGCATCTGTTTCCGGTCCGCCGCGGTCGCCGGGTCGAGGCCGTGGACCGCCACCTCGCCGGGCAGCCCCGTCAGCACCCCGCACAGCCGCAGGAATAGCGTGGTCTTCCCCGCCCCGTTCGGCCCGACCAGCGCCACCCGCTCGCCGGGCCGAAGGTCGAACGACACGCGATCCAGGGCCAGCCGACCGTCAGCGTAGCGATGGGTGAGGGCATGAACGCAGAGCGCGGAACTCGAAACGCGGGGTTCCGGGGCGGTCGCCGGCGATAGCACGAGTTGGTTCACGCCAAACGATCCCAGAGTACAAGTCCGCCGAAAACCGCGATAGCCATGATGAACCCCGCCACGTCCGCCGTGCTGGTGCGGAATGCGGTCATCGCGCGAAACGTGCCGTCGAACCCTCTGGCCCGCATCGCGTCCGCCACCCGCTCGGCCTGATCCCCGCCGCGCACGAGCAGCGTGCCGGCCGAACTGCCGAGCGTGCGGTAGGTGTGGGTGGTGGTACCGGCCCGGAACCCACGGGTGCGGAGGGCGATCCGCAGCCGCCGGGTCTCGGCGAAGAACAGCAGCGAGTAGCGGTACGCCAGTTGGGCGATCTGCACCAGCACGCCGGGGACGTACAGCCGGTGCGCTGCGGCGAGGGTGTGACCGAGGGGGGCGGTGCGCAGAACGACGAGCGCCAGCGTGCCGAGCGTGACCGCCCGCAGGGCGACCGTGCCGGCTGTGCGGGTGCCGCTCTCGACGGTCAGCGGCAGGACGACCACCACCGGCAGCACGGCGAACAGCAACACCCCCAACCGGGATGCGAACACCGCCAGCGGAATCCGCCCCAGGAAGCACAACCCGACCGCAACGGCGAACGCCACCGCCGCCGGGTACGGCGAGCGGAGCGATACCACGGCGACGCCGGCGAGCAGCACCGCGGCCAGCTTCCAGCGGGCGTCCCACCGCGACAGCGGGGACGGCGGCACGGCGGCATCGCGGACGGCCAGGGTCATGCGGGGTGCGGAGCGGTGTGACGATTCCCGCCAACTATCATACCGACCCGCCCGCGGGAGCGGGTACACTCTGGTGGAGTTGGCGAACCCGGCCCGCGAGGGCCGCGGGTGCGAGGTGGCTGGCCCGCACCCACTGGCCTTGCGGCCAGGGTTCGCCAGAAGCATGGAACCCTCACATGGCCGTCCACTTCGTGTACCGCAGCCACTACGACAACCCCGGTGCCTTCCACGTCCGGCGGTTCGACGCCGACAGCGTTCTCGACTGGTTCCGGGGCATCTGGCAGGGTGTCCCCGAAGATCAGGCGTCCGCTCACGCCGAGAAGCTGATCGGCCGCGTGGTGTACAGCTTCGGCTCGCTGTTCGAAAAAATCAGCGAGCACAACTGGCCGCCGCCGAAGACGATGAACGAACTGGGCAAGCGGCTGAACGACGCGCTGTACGTCGGCGAGCTGAAGGGGGGCACCAACCACATCCAAATCCTGACCGACGACGACGAGTTGGAGATGGCGATCTACATCTTCGACGACCACTACGCGAAGAAGTACCCCGACCGCTGCGCGTTCCTGACGCGGGAGGACTGGATACTACCGGACGGCGGGGCGACGGGCGGGGAATTCAAACTGCCGCGGGGGGCGAAGGCGGAGAAAGGCAACATCGCCGGTGAGGGCCGCACCTATTTCGCGCACTTCGCCGCCTACGACTCCGGTAGTCTCAGCGACCTGGACGTGTTCAGCCTGTGCGGGGTGGTGCGGAACGCGCGGGTGCCGGATGTCGCCCGGTTCCTGTTCACCCCCGACATCCAGGCCGCCCACGAGCCGGAAGACCCGCGACCCGAGTTGGCTCAACTGGTCGGCGGACTCGACGCGGCGGTGAAGGCGGCGAAGGGGCAAGAGGCGGCGTTCCTGAAAGCGGTGGCGGCGAACCCGAACGACACCGTGTGCTGGGGAGCGTACTCCGACTGGCTGCTGGAGAACGACCGGCCGCCGCTGCTCGAACGCATCTTGAAGAAGTACGCCCCCGAAGCCGGGTGCGGCACCGACAGCCGTAGCACGAAGAAGGACCGCGTCGTGGTGCAATCCCACGTCGCGCAGGCGAGCAAGCACGTCGCCCGGTGGGAGTGGATGAAGGGGGCGGAAGACCTGTACCACCACTTCGTGCTGTTCGACGACCTGTGGGCGAACGCCCACCCGCACCTCGCCGCCAGCCTGCTGCGGACGGCGAACCGGTGGGATCCGCTGTGACGCGGGAGCGCGGGAGTGTGGTCCGCACACGCCGTGTGCGGCAGCCAGCACCCGCACACGGCGTGTGCGGACCACACTCCCGAAAAGGCACCGCATTTTTCACACCTCCCGCCCGGCGGTCGTATATCGTGTGGACGATTCGTTCGACACGGGAGGATCGCCGTGGACCTGCCGCCGGATTTCCTCTGGGCCACCGTCCTCCGCGAGTGGGTGTGGGAGCAGTTCATCAACGGGTTCTGCGTCCACCTCGTCCGCCCGCTGGTGCTGCTGCTGGTGTTCGCCATCACGTTCCTCGGGGTGGGCCGCAGCTACGGCCTGCCGGCGCTGTTCCTGCGGTCGCGGTGGCACGAGCGATTCGCCATCGGCGCCGGGGTGGGGGTGCTGGTGTGGCAGGCGGTGCTGGCCGGGTATTTGTTCGAGGAGTTCGCCACCAACTACACGGTCGACCGCCCGCCGTTCTGCGAGGTGCGGCCGGAGACGAGCGGGTGGGGGTACGGGGACGCCAACTACCAGGGGCAGGTGGTGCCGTGGCCCGACCGGGAGCTGGAACGCGACCCGTTCCGCTACAGGTACGTCCCGGCCAGCGTCGTCTCGATCGGCCGGTACGCCGGGAATCTGGCGGTCGTGTGCGGGGTGCTGGTGGCGGTCGGCCTGCTCGGGTGGGCGGTGCGATCCCTCGCCCGCCGGCTGAGCGGCGGGCTGCCCGCGACCGCGGAAGTCCAGACGAAGCGGAACGGGGTCGTGCGGTACCTCGTCCGGCGGGTGCCGCTGGTCGGCGGCGGGTTGGCCGGGTGGGCGGTCGCGGCCGGCGTCTCGGCGGCGTTCCTGCCCGGCGACCTGATCGACGAGCGGAGCGACGCGCTCCACGGGTTCCCGGTGTGGCTGGCGTACCAGGTGGGCGAACGGGCGGTCGGTTTCGGCGGGTGGGGGAACTCGGCGGCGCGGGCGGAACTGATCAACGACGGCATCGACCTGGGGACGGAAACCGGCGGGCGACCGCCGGGGGACATTCACAAGGAGAAGGTGCAAGCCGCGCGGGTGAAGTACACGCCGTACTACCCGGTATACGGGGTGTTCTTCCTCGGGTTCGGCGCGCTGGTCGGGTTCAACCTGTTCCTGCTGGTGTTCGGGCAGAAGTTCTCCCCGGCCGCCGGCATCCTGCTGCTGCTCCACCTAGTGCTCGCCGGGCAGACGTTCATCGACTACTTCTCCGCCGCCCCGACGCTGGTGCTGCTGCTCGTCGGCGGGGTGCTGGTGGCGTTCGCCCGGCGGTACCGGATGCGGTTCCCCGGCCTGGAGGGGTACTACCGCCGCCCGCTCGACCTGCAGGAGCACTACACGGCGGTGCAGAACGAGCCGCTGCCCCCGCCCGGCCCGCCCCCGGCGGACGCCCCGCCGCCGGCCCCGCTCGCCCCGCTCACCGCCTCTCAACTCGGCCGCTGGAATGACGGCGAGAAGAAACCGCTGGTGGTGGTGTGCGCGAGCGGCGGCGGCAGCCGGGCGGCGGCGTGGACGATGAAGGTACTCACCACGTTAGAAGAGCGGCTGCCCGGCTTCCCGTACCACATCCGGCTGATCACCGGCGCGTCCGGCGGCATGTTCGGGGCGGCGTACTACACCGCCAGCTTGCCCCCGCCCGGGGCGCCTCGGGCGGCGGTGGCGGCCGACCCGCACGACCCGCCACCGAAGGCGGACTCCGGGGCATTCCCGAACTCCGCTCAACTGAATGACAGCGTGCGGGGTGACTTTCTCACCCCGGTGGTTCGGGAGATGGTGCGGAACGACCTGGTCCGCCCGTTCCTGCCGTTCACCCTCGGCGGCGACCGCGGGGCGGCCATCGAGGCCGCCTGGAGCGAGTGCCTGGGCGGGTGGCTGGACGGGTCGTTCGCCGACCTGTGGGCGGGCGAACTGGCCGGGTGGCGGCCGTCGCTCGCCTTCTCCCCGATGATGGTGGAGGACGGGCGGCAGCTGGTCATCAGCAACCTGAGCCTGCGGCGGGCGATGGTGAACCTGGGCCACCCGCCCGGCTGGGTGCCGCCGCAGTTGTACGACGACATCCTGTCCCGCGAGGGGGTGGAGTTCTTCAAGCTGTTCGAGTCGTGCGGGCACCCGATGGCGGCCGTGCGGCGGCAGTTCAAGCTGTCCACCGCCGCCCGCATGAGCGCGTCGTTCCCGTACCTGTTCCCGGCCGTGCCCCTGCCCACCCACCCGCGGCGGCGGGTGGTGGACGCCGGGTACTACGACAACTACGGGGTGTGCCTGGCGGCGGCGTGGCTGTTCACCCACCTGGACTGGCTGAAGGCGAACGTGTCCCGCGTGGCCGTCATCCACATCCGCGACGGGGTGAGCACGGACGAGCGGCTGATGCTCAAGCCGGCTCCGGATACCAGTTCGGCGTTCGGGCTGGCGGCCGAGGGGCTGACCACCCCGCCGGCCGGGCTGAACGCCAGCCGCACCGCCGCCAGCACGTTCCGCAACGACAACCTGCTACACCTGCTCAACCAGTTCTTCCACGGGCACGGGGTGGAGTTCGCCACCGCCGCCGTCGAGTTCCCCGGCGGGAACGACGTGTCGCTCAACTTCACCCTGCCGCCGGACGAGGCGGCGCTCATCGACCGGGGGATGGAACACGACGACGTGAAGGCGGCGCTGAAGGCGATCGAGGGGTGGTGGCACGCCGGGAGTTCGTGAGCTACGGTTGTACGAATCACCGGATCCAGCCCGATGGACCTGAAAGACGCCAAGCTGATCGTCGTCGTGATCGCCATCTGCGCCGGGCTGGGCTACCTGATGTTCTACTCGCCGTGGCGACCGAACTACGGCGGCCCGGCTCCGAACTACGGGTCGAAGCCGAAGAACGTCGGGGTGGAGGCGGTGGACCGGGACGACCCGCGGCTGAAGTACCAGAACGAGCGGAGCAGGAGCGGCCGGTAGCGCGCTGGTGTCCCGCCTTCAGGCGATCTGTGGTCTGCTTGAAGACCGCCTGAAGGCGGGACACCAGCGAAGCCCGGCGGTCGCGCACGTCCTCACACGTCACACGCCCGCACGGCCTGCGTCAGTCCGGCCAGCGGGTCTCGCGTCGGGATGAACTCCTGACCGACGTACCCGGCGTACTTGAGCGCCACCAGCTTCCGCATCACCGCCGGGTAGTGGACCTCCTGATTCTCATCCAACTCGCCGCGCCCCGGCACCCCGGCCGTGTGGACGTGCCCGAGGAACTCCTTGCACTCGTCCAGCCGGCGGATCAGGTCGCCGTGCATGATCTGCACGTGGTACACGTCGAACAGCAGCTTCACCCGCGGCGACCCGACCTTTTTCAGGATGCCCAGCACGAAGTCCAGGTCGTCCCCCTGGTAGCCGGGGTGCCCCCGCATCGGGTCGGAGTCGTCCCGCGAGTTCAGGTGTTCGACGCATAGCGTCACGCCCGCCTTCTCCGCGACGGCGGCCACCAGCTTCAGCCCGTCCACGCAGTGCTTGAAGGCGTCGTCGCGGGTAATTTCTCCGCTCTTCGGGTCGGTCGGCTTCACCCACCTCATGCCGACGAACCCGATCACGCTCGGGAACTTGGCCGCGGCGCAGGCGTCGATGGCCGCTTTCGTCTTCGCCACCAGCTCGTCCCGGTGGGCCGGGTTGTTGAACCCGACCGGGAACCCCAGCCCGGTGGACGCGATGCCGCACACCAGCCCGTGCTTCGTCAGCGTGGGGAAGTCCTTCGCCCCGACCAGCTCGACCGACGGCACCCCGAGCTTGGCCGTGATCTGGCACAGCTTGTCCAGCGACCACTTCTCCCCGCGGGAGGTGAAGCACCACGAACACACCGACTGCTTCAGCCGGCCGTTCGTCACCGCCTTCTCCGGTTCAGCCGACAGGACGACAGCGGCGGTGCCGGCGACGGCGGCGGACGCCAGCAGTTGGCGACGGGTCGGGTGCGACATGACATTTCCCCCAGGAACGTAACGACCGCGGACGAGCCGGTTTCCCCGACGGAACCTCCGGGCGTAAAATCGATTCTAATCTGAAACGGGGATCTTGTAGGGTGGGCACCGCCCACCGTGATTGAAGACGGTGGGCGGTGCCCACCCTACGAAACCCCGTTATTCGCCCAGAGGGGATGATGGAACACACGGTCTCGGCCACCTGCCCGAAGTGTCGGACGGCCCTCCGCATCCCCGCCCAGTGGGCCGGCAAGGCGGTGAAGTGCAAGAAGTGCAAGGCGGTGGTGAAGGTGCCGGTGGCGGCCCAGGCCGCTCCGGCGGCGCCGCAGCCGGCCCCGTACCCCGCCCCGATGCCCGTGCCGCAGATGGTGTACGACCCGGCCACCGGCGCGTACGTGCCGGCCCCGCCCGGCACCCCGCCGGCGTACCCGTACCCGCCGCCCGGCTACCCGTACCCGATGCCGCCGGGGTACGCCACCCAGCCCGGCTACCCGTACCCGCCGCCCGGCCCGCAGAACGACTTCGCCACCCTGGGCCAGAAGCGGGAGGGCAAGCGGAAAAAGTACAAGCGGGGCGGCGGGGCGGCGAAGCTCGTGCTCGGGTTCGTCGCGCTGCTGGCGGTGGGGGTCATCGGCGGGGTGGTGTTCCTGCTCGTCTCGGACCCGCAGATCAAGGACCGGCTGGCCGGTCTGCTCGCGGGTCGTTCCACCGAGCCGAGTACCCCGGCCACGTCCGGCCCGACCCCGCCGGCTTCGGCGAAGGCGGCCAACCCGCGGCGGATGCTGGCCCTGAGCGTCACCCGCTACCTGTACTGCAACCCGCTGACCGGCGGGAAGACGGTGGGCGGGGCGTCCGAGTTCGGTGAGGCGGTGAAGGCGCTGGCGTTCCGCTGGGAGGTGCCCGACCACAAGGACAACAACCAGTTGTTCGCCGTCACCGACGCGGACGGCAAGCAGCCCGCGGCCGTCACCCAGCGACCGATGCTCAAGCCGGTGATCGCCGACACCGTCGCCCGGTTCTGCAACACCAGCCGCAAGCAGGATCGGATCGTCATCTACTTCGGCGGGCACGCGTTCGCCAAGGACGGCAAGGCGTACCTGGTGCCCACCGAGGGCGACCTGAACGAGCCGGACACGCTCATCCCGCTCACCGACCTGTGGGACAAACTGCGGCAGTGCGAGGCCCAGCAGAAGGTGGTGCTGTTCGACGTGTGCCGGCTGAGTACGGACGACAACGCGGTGCGGCCGGGCAGCGAGCCGATGACCGACGAGTTGGACAAGCTGCTGCACTCCCCACCGGACGGCGTGCAGGTGCTGACGAGTTGCTCGGCCGGACAAACCGCCGCCGAGTTCCGCGCCGCCCCGGACGCCGACACCCCGCAGGGCAGCGCGTTCCTGGGTGCGCTGCGGGCCGTCGCCCGCAAGACGAAGGGCGCGAAGGTGAACCCGGCCGACCCGTTCCCGGTGGGCCAGTGGGGCGAGGCAGCGGAGAAGCGGCTGGCCGACGTGCTGGCTAAGGACCGGCCGAGCAAGCCGAAGGCGACTGGCGGCGAACCGACCGCCGTGGCCCTGAACCCGGACGAGCCGCCGGCCCGGTCGTTCGACATCCCGGCCCCGCCGAAGGGGGCGGACGCGAAGGACGTGAAGGCGGCGTTCGCCGCCCTGGACGCCCCGCCGCTGCTCGGCCCGCCGCCGGCCGACGGCGACCACCCGGAGGACGCGGTGGTGTTCTCGGCCGACGCGATGAAGGCGTATGCCGAGCAGCCGGCATCGGACGAGTTCCCGTGGCGGGCGGCGGCGACCAAGGCCCTGGCCGACATCCGCGGCCGGTGGAAGGAGTTCGCCGACCCGACCAAGGGCGGGGTGCTGTTCGACGGGCTGAACGGCAAGGCGAACGACGAAATCAAGAAGGCGATCGAGAAGGAGCAGAAGCCGCTGTCCGTGCTGGCGCTGGAGCTGAGCGAGATCGTGGACGCGCTGCTGGAGCACAAGGAGAAGGCGGAGAAGGACGAGTCGGCGTACTGGCGGGCGACGTACCGCTTCGCCCTGGCCCAGGCGAAGTTGCGGCTGGCGTTCTCGCACGAGGCCAACCTGGCGCTCGGCAGGGTGCGGACGGACAACCTGCCCGAGGGGTCGGACGGGTGGAAGTTGGTGCAAGTGCCGAAAATGGAAAACCGCAAGGAGGCGACCGGGGCGAAGGAGGCGCAGGCGCTGCTGGACGAGCTGGCGAAGGAGGCGAAGGGCACCCCGTGGGAGGTGGCGGCCAAGCAGTGGCGGGGGGTGTCCGTCGGGCTGAAGTGGCAGCCGAAGAAGGCCGACGCCGACACCACCACCACGGAAGAGAAGAAGTAACCGGCCCACGCCGTGGGCCGAAACACCCGCTCACGGCGTGAGCGGGCTACTCTCCCGGCCGGTGCCGCTCCTCCGCCCACGGGTCGCCCCGCATGTGGTACCCGCCGTGCTGCCACTCCTCCCAGAACCCGGCGCGGTCGTCGGTCATGAACTCCACCCCCCGCACCCACTTGGCGCTCTTCCATGCGTACAGCCGGGGGATCACCAGCCGCACCGGGTGGCCGTGGTCCGGGTCGAGCGGCTGGCCGTTGTGGTGGGTGGCGAACAGGGCGTCGTCGGCGAAGAAGTCGTCCACCGGCAGGTTGGTGGTGAACCCGTACTCGCAATGCACCATGACGAACTTGGCCGCCGGCGACACGGTCACGTGCTTCAGCAGTTCCCGCGTCGGCACCCCCTCCCACAGGTTATCCAGCTTGCTCCAGCGGGTGACGCAATGCATGTCGGCGAACACCTTCGCCCGCGGCAGGGCCTGGAACTGCGGCCAGGTGAACGCCACCGCCTGGTCCACCAGCGGGACGGGGAACACGGTCAGGTCCCACGACTCCGGGTCGAACTCCGGCACCTCGCCGTAGTGCAGCACCGGCCACTTACGGGTGAGCGACTGGCCGGGCGGCAGGCGGTCGCCGCGGCGGGTGTCCGGGCTGATGATGGCGTCGTCGCTCATGGAAGGAACCTGGGAGCGCGGGCGGCATTGTTGGTGTCCGGCCTTTAGCCTGTTGTTGGGCGAACCGGCGGCGTGAGCCGCCTGGGTGCTGAAAACCACCCGACGGGCTGACGCCCGCGGTTCACCACCGAAGACCGGCTGAAGCCGGGACACCATCAAAAACGGGCCGTGGTAAACTATACCGCCTCTGCCGGCCCGGATCGCACTTTCGCGGCCCGCCCTGCCCGCCGGGTTCCCCGACACCGCCACCGCCGGCCGATAGTGGGGGTGCGACCCGAGATCGGTATCCCCCCGATCTGATCTCGGAGCCGCGCAGGTCGCGCGGGGTCGGAGTCCGGTGGAACGAGTTCCGCGTTCCCCGGCGGTGGCGTCACGGAGGACGGACGGCGATGGCCCGCCCGCGGCTCGCGCTGAGACTCGCCACGGTACTTGTTGCCGTTGCTGGAGTCCGCGCCGCCGCCCAGCCGGTGCCTCCCCCCAACCCCGCCTCGCTCCCCGACCCCGCGGCGATCTTGCTCCCGCCGGTGGCGAACGCAGAGCCGGCACCTCGCACCCGATCCGCACTGCCCGAGCGCGAACCGGCCGCCACCATGCGGCTGGACGCCGACGACGCGGTGCCCGTCCGTACCGCCGACTACGACCGCGCCCGAATTACCTCCACCTCGTACTCCGACGCCGACTCGGCCCGCCGCAAGGCGGCCGACGACCCGTTCGGCTACCTGACCGACGGCATGTCCCGCCGCCGGTCGGCCGCGATCGACGACGACCGCGGGCTGGGGGAGAAGCTGGGCGAGCGGATCGACGAACTGCTCGGCCGCGGGAAGAAGGCGGTGGACGGCGGCGGGCGGCGGTTCGAGAGCGACCGGGCGTTCGCCAACTTCATCTCCCCGCTGTCCAACCCGTTCTACTTCGAGGACCCGCGGTCGCTCACCGAGGTGCGGGCGATCGGCCTGTTCCAGGGCATCCCGAAGGACCAGGGGGCGTTCCGCGGCGGGAACGCCATGTTCTTCGGCGGGCAGGCGCGGCTGGCCCTGAGCGAGCGGTGGTCGGTGGTGGTGAACAAGGTGGGGGTGTCGCTGTTCAACCCCGGCGACGGGTCCACCCTGCCGGACAAGGTCGGCCTGTCGGAACTGTGGGTCGGGCCGAAGTTCGTCATCGTCCGCGACCCGGAGTTCAAGACGCTGCTGTCCGCCGGGGCCACGTTCCAGATCCCGCTCGGGGCGGGCGGGGTGTACCAGGACACCGGCCGGCTGTCGGTGGTGCCGTATGTGACTGCCGCCCAGAAGCTGATGGGCACCGCCTGGGGGACGTTCAACGGCATGGCCGCCGGCGGGTACTCGTTCAGCACCAACCGCGACCGCAGCGACTTCTTCTTCGCATCCGCCCACCTGGACTTCGACGTGATGAACAAGAACCAGTTCTACCCGCTGGCGGAACTGAACTGGTTCGGGTACACGACCGACGGGCAGGCGCGGGCGTTCGGGGTGGAGGGCCGCGACCTGGCGAACATCGGGGCGGCGAACAAGGGGGCGAACCTGGTGACGTGGGCGCTCGGCGGGCGGTACCGCTCGAAGAACTCGTTCTGGGAGTTCGGGGCGGCGTTCGAAGGCCCGCTGTTCGGCCCGCGGGGGCTGTTCAACTACCGCGTCACGGTGGACCTCATCTGGCGGTACTGAAATGTGCCGAACGCCGAGGGGCGTTCGGCGGGCCGCCACAGAGGGCGGCCCCTACAAGACAACCACCCCGTAGGTGGGGCCGCCCGCAGTGGGGGCCCCCGGGGCCGGG
>JALHQU010000096.1 GCA_022841795.1 Fimbriiglobus sp. | reverse complement strand
CCTGGCCGAACTGATCAAGCCGGGGCCGCGGCCGGCGCAGTAGACTCGAAATGGTCCGGTCGCGGCCGGTCGGACCACCCCACCGCCATCTTCGGAGGCATCATGGCTGGCAGATCGAGACGTTCCACAAGGTGCTCAAGTCGGGCTGCCACGCGGAGCAGGCCAAGCTCCGCACGGCCGACCGATTGGTCAACCTGCTGGCCGTCCTGTGCGTGGTCGGCTGGCGGGTGTTCTGGCTGACGACCACCGGCCGGGTGGCCCCGGCCGCCCCGCCCGAGGTGGCGTTCGCCCCGGCCGAGGTCGCCGTCCTCGACCGCATCGCCGGCGGCCCGCCGCCGGCGTCCGAGCGGACGATCGCCCACTACCTGTTGGCGGTGGCCAAGCTGGGCGGCTACCTGGCCCGGACGAAAGACCCACCGCCCGGCAACATGGTCGTCTGGCGCGGCCTCACCCGGCTCGCCGACATCCTGCTCGGCACCGAACTGGGCACGGCAAGTTGTGGGTAATTGCAAGCCGGCGGATCGACGCCTTGTGTCATGACGTAGGCTGGTGGCTTTCTCCCTGAGGTGGTCCACCGTGTCCCAGTCCGCTCCCAGTCCCTTGGCCGAGTGGACGCAGTTCTGGCGGGAGGCGGTCGCCGCGTTCTCCGCCTCCGGCCTGTCTGTCCATGCGTTCTGCCGCCAGCACGGACTACACGAGAAGCTGTTCTATACCCGGCGGCGGAACCTCGG
Source organism: Fimbriiglobus sp. (assembly GCA_022841795.1). GTDB lineage: Bacteria > Planctomycetota > Planctomycetia > Gemmatales > Gemmataceae > JALHQU01. Next base: position 23,847 of record JALHQU010000096.1, on the reverse strand, counting down.
CCTCAGCCCGATCACCCGACCCGCGCTGCCGACGGCGAGCGTTGGTTGGAGGACGAGCGGGTGGGGTGATCCGCGACCGACCATCCGCTACCGACCTGGACTCGCCGCCGCCGCGTGAGACAATCCCTCCTCACTCGGCGTGGTGGGTCACCCCGGTGGAGAGGTCGGGATGGGACACGTCCGCACCGGCCCACTCCCCGCCACCCGCCCGTGGCAGCAGGTGGTCCGGCTGATCGCCGGCGGGGCGGCCGCCTACCAGGCGGCCACCGCCACCGCCGCGGCGGCCGAGAAGGGGTTGCGGGCGGCGGCCGACGACCCGGGGGTGGTGGAGACGGTGTGGCTGCTGGTCCGCCTCCCGCTCGCCGCCCGCACCGACCAGTTCGGCCTGCGGCTGCGGGCGTGCGGGGTGGACGTGCCCGACGAGCCGGGGCTGTTCGACCTGCTGGCCGGCGTGTCCGATGCGGTGGACGCCGCCCTGACGAACGGCCGCGGGCGGACCGACCTGGGCGAGCTGGCCCAGACCGCCGGGGCGGAGGCGCTGGCCGCGGTCGGCGAGCGGTCGAACTCGCTGTTTGGGGCGTCCCCGGCCGAGGTGCAGGCGGCGTTCGCGGCGGCGGCCACGGTGAAGCGGTTCGGCCAGTTCGCCCGCCACTTCTACAGCCGGTTCGTGTTCAAATGCCTGAACTACTTCCTGAGCAAGGCCACCCCGGACCAGACGGCGGCGGACGGGCGGTTCCCCACCGTGGACGCCATGTCCAGGTTCACCGACGCGCTGGCCGTCCACTGCCACGAGGCAAGCGCCATCGTCGAGCAGTTCGCCGGCGAGTGGTTCTCCAAACGGACCCACCTGACCGCCGGGCAGATCGGCCGGGAGGAGACGGCCGGGTTCGTCGCCCACTGCATGACCAAGCTGACCGCCGAACTCCGCAAGCGGACGGGCACCGATGGCCGCTGAACGCCTCATCCTGTGCGGCGGTGCGACCGGCCGGCCGGCCGCCGGGGGCGGTCGGCCGGTGGAGCTGCACATCTACGGCCCCGACCCGAACGTCCACTTCCGCCTGGAGGAGATCCGCCGGGCGATGTGGAAGCCGCTCGACCCGGTGTTCCGCGACCTGCTGGAGGTGGCCGCCTACGTGCTCACCGCGGACCAGGCGGTGACGCGGGCGGGCGGCGGGCGGGTGGACGGGGCGGAGATCGGGGCGGGGTGGCGGCGGAGCCTGCGGTTCGTCATCCCGGTGCGGCAGCCGGACCTGTGGAACTCCGCCCCGGTGCGGGACGCGCTGGTCGCCGCCCTCAGCTTCGCCTGCGAGGACGAGTTCGCGTTCGAGTTCGTCGCCCACCGCCGGGAGCCGGTGTTCGACGGCCTGCTCGCCTACGACAGCACCCCGTTCGACGGGGAGGTGGAGGGGGTGATGTGCTTCTCCGGCGGGGTCGACTCGCTCGCCGGGGCGGTGGAGGAGGGGGTGAACGCCGGCCGGCGGGTGCTGCTCGTCCACCACCGCTCGTCCCCGAAGTACGCCCCCCGGCACGCCGCGCTGGTGGCCGCGCTCGGGCGGGTGGTCGGCCGCACCGCCCCGCTGCACGTGTCGGCGGTGGTGAACAAGCGGAAGGCGCTCGGCCGGGAGTTCACCCAGCGGTCGCGGTCGTTCCTGTTCACCGCCCTGGGGGCCACGTTCGCCGGCATGATCGGGCTGGACCGGCTGCGGTTCTACGAGAACGGGGTGACCAGCCTGAACCTGCCGCCGTCCGGCCAGGTGGTCGGGGCGCGGGCGTCCCGCACCACCCACCCGCGGGTGCTGGCCGGGTTCGCGGCGCTGCTCACCGCCCTGCGGGGCAAGCGGTTCGTCATCGAGAACCCGTTCCAGACGAAGACGAAGACGGACGTGGTCGAGGTGCTGCGGGACGCCGGGTGTGCCCACCTGCTCGCCCTGTCCACCAGCTGCGGCCGCACCTGGACGCGGACCCAGGAGCACCCGCACTGCGGGGTGTGTTCGCAGTGCGTCGACCGCCGGTTCGCCGTCCTGGCCGCCGGGCAGGCCGAGCACGACCCGGCCGGCGGGTACGCGGTGGACCTGCTCACCGGCGAGCGGCCGGCGGGCGAGCCGCGGGTGATGCTAGCCGGGTACGTCGATCTGGCCGACCGCGTGTCCCGCATGGGGGTGGGCGAGTTCTTCCGGCAGTTCGGGGAGGCGGCGCGGGCGCTGCGGCACCTGCACCCGTCGGCCGCCGCCGCCGGGCACCAGGTATTCGACCTGTACCGCCGGCACGCCGCCCAGGTGGGCGGGGCGATCACCGCCGCCATCCGCGATCACGCCGACGCGCTCCGCCGGCGGCACCTGCCCCCGACCTGCCTGCTGCGGCTGGTCGTCGACACCGGAGCGGGGGCCGAACCGGAGGATCGAGAGGCCGACGCCGCCTGTCCGCCCGCCTCTGCCCAGGAGGGGAACTACTTCCTCCGGCGGGGGACGATGTGGGCGGTCCGGTTCGGGAAGGGGCAGGAATGCCTGTACCCGGCGGAACGCGGGTTCGACCTGCTGCGCGTCCTACTCGCTCACCCCGGCCGCAGTTTTACGGCGTCCGCCCTGGACGCCGAGTGCCGGCAAGACGCGGCCCGCGGGGCGCGGGCGGTGGCGGCGGAGGACGCGGCCGGGGCCGGCACCGGCACGGGCGGGGATCGCGGGGCGGAGGCGCTGGACGCGGAGGCCGTCGCCCGCCTGACCCGCCGGCTGGAGGAGATCCGCACCGCCCGCCCGCAGATCGAAGCGAGCCGCGAGGCGGGGCGACTGGAACTGCTCGACGAGTTGGCCGAGGAGGAACGCAACATCCAGACCCGGCTCGCCCGCGACCTGCGGCCGGGCGGCCGCGGGCGGGTGCTGGGGGACATCCGGAACCAGGCCCGCAACCGGGTGAGCAACCCCCTCCGCCGGGCGCTCAAGCTGATCGCCACCTACGACCCGGCTCTGGCCGCTCACCTGAAGCGTCCGGTCTTGGCCCTCGGCCACCAACTCTGCTACTCGCCCGTGCCCGAGACCGCATGGGACTTCAGCGGGTAGCCTCCCCCATCATTTTCCCACCTGCTACGCCAAAAGTAGCCTCCGCTACGCCGGGTGTATCGCCTCGGCTGGTGTGACACAACCCGGCACCACACTCGAACTTCCGCCCTCTGGGGGCGATCGACACTCTTGCGTGGCGGTCCGGCAGGAACGCGCGAAACGGTTCGATTCTCACGCTCCTTCAAGCGGGAGCGGGCGGGCCGCACCTGCCACCAGCCTCCCTCACCCAGCCGGGTCGACGCACGCGAATTCCGGAAAATCCGAATGCGGGAGCGAGGCCGCGTGCGAGGGCGTGAGGCACGGGTGCCGGCGGCCGGGGTGGTTGAACCGGCGGCACGATTACCCTGATGGCGGGCGGATACGAACCGGGAGGGCGAGCGATGGGCGGGTTCGGCAGCGGGCGGTGGAGCTGGCACCGCAAGAAGCGGACGGTCGAGTCCTGCCGCACCCTGAGCGTGGCGGTGCTGGTGGGCGACCGACCGCCGGCTGCCGGCCACACCGGGAGGCTGGAGTGGCGGGACCCGGCCGGGGCCGTCACCGCTTCGGTCGCGTTCGCCTTCGCCACCCCGCGGGTCGTGGTCCTCGCCTACCGCTGTGCGGGTGACCCCGAACCGCACGGCTACCCGCTCCACCTGGAGCCGCTGCCCACCCCGAACGGCGGTACCCGCTACCTGGCCCGCTGCCCGCTGGTGGTGGGCGGCGTGCCGTGCCGGCGGCGGGCGGCCAAGCTGTACCACCCGCCCGGGTCGAGCTACTTCGGCTGCCGGCACTGCCACCGCCTGGCCTACCGCGGCTCCCAGGGGCACGATCCGCGGGTGTCCGCCCTGCTCCAGGGTGGGCCGGAGCGGCTGTTCGAGTTGGCCGAGCGGCCGTCCCGCCTGCCGGTGCCGATGCTCGGGCGGGTGCTGTTCGCCCTGAAGGAGTGGCAGCGGCGGTCCGACCGCGTGTTCAAGCGATTCGACCCCAAGCCCCCGCCCCGCCGGCGGAAGAAACCCTGACCCCCGCACTCGAACAAACGTGGAGGCCCGTATGACCGAGACGACTCAGCCCACCGGGGCGACCGCCCCGCCGCAGCCGCTGCTGGTGGACATCCACGCCTTGGCCGGACTGCTCGACCGGTCGGTGGCCAGCCTGGAGCGGGATCAGGCGGCCGGCCGGCTGCCCGCCCCGGTGCGGATCGGCGGCAGCAAACGCTGGCGGCGGGCGGACATCGAGGCGTGGGTGGCCGCCGGCTGCCCGGCCCAGCCGACCCGCCGCACGAAGTGACCCCGCCCCCGAACCGCCGCGGGCTGGCCGGGCCGTCTGGGAGATGTTTACCGTGGCCGCGACGCGCTGAACGAGTGCTGTGTTCCCCAACGACCGCGGGCCGATCCCCCTCCCGGCAAAAGGTGGGGACCGGCCCGCAGCGGAGTACACCATGATTCTACCGCCCCCGAACGCGCCGCCCAACGGCCGACTCGAACTGGGTGAACCGTTCGACACCCGTGCCGCCCTGTTGCTCCGGTACGCTAATGCCCGCCGGGCGCTACACGCCGCCCAGGTCGACGGCGATCAATCGACCGTCTGGCGGGCGGAGTGGGCGGTGGCGGACGCGCGGGCCGAGTTGGAGGGTCACGAAAAGGACCTGGCCGGGGCGGTGCTCATGGCCCTGCGGTTCGCCGTCGCCCACTACCCGACGTGCGTCGATGCCGTTCTGTCCACGGTGCCGGCGGTGGCCGAGATCGCCGACGCCGTGGCCGCCCTCGAACTGCGGCAAGGGGGTATGGCATGACCGCCCTGAGCGACGCCCGCCGCCGGAAGGCGGCCCGCCCGTCCGCCGCCCCGCCGACCCCGCCGGGTTACCGGGCGTTCGCCCCCGGCGACCGGGTGTCCCCGGCCGACCGGGAGAACGTGGGAACGGTGGCGGACGTGTTGACCGACGGCCGCATCCTGGTGCGGTTCGTCAGCCGGGAGGGGGTATCGGCGGAGAAGGCGTTTGCGGCCGCCGACCTGAACCCGCTGGCCCGTCCGGCCGGCACTGGCGGGCGTGACCCGTCCCCACCCCCGGTGCCGGATTACTACCCGTTCCCGGTCCACGCCCTGCCCCCGGTGGTGCGGGAGTTCGTGCAGGAGGTGGCCGAATCCGTCGGGTGCGACCCGGCGTTCGCCGCCCTGCCGGCGCTGGTGGTGGCCGGGGCCGCCGTCGGGGCGGCGGTGGTGATTCGCCCGAAGCGGGGGTACGAGCAGCCCCCTCTGCTCTGGCTGTGCGCGGTGGGCGACTCGGGCACCGGCAAGACCCCGGCCGGCAAGCCGGCGGCCGACCGCGCGTTCGCCATCGACCGCCGGCTGAAGGACGAGTACCACACGGCCGTGCGGAAGTACCACACCGACCTGGAGGCGTGGGAGGCGGGCGACGCCCCCGACCCGGCGGCGGAGCCGGTCCCACCGGCGCGGGAGCGGTTCGCGGTGATCGACAGCACCATCGAGCGGCTGACGGTGGAGGTGGCCGCCTCCCACCGCGGTCTGGTGGTGGTGCGGGACGAGCTGGACGGCTGGTTCCAGAGCTTCGCCAAGTACAAGGGGAAGGCGGGCGGGTCGGACGTGCCGAACTGGCTGAGCATGTACGAGGCCGGGCCGGTGCGGTACATGCGGCGGACGGGCGAGCCGAAGGAGGTGGAGGCGGACCGGGCGTTCGTGGCGGTGTGCGGCGGCATCCAGCCGGACATCCTGAAGGCCACCCTGTCCGACCCGGCGTTCGTCGCCTCCGGGCTGGCCGCCCGCATCGGGTTCGCCATGCCGCCGAAGGCGTGCCCGCGGTGGACTGACCGGGAGCTGTCGGCGGACACCGAGCGGCGGCTGGCCGACGTGCTGGACGTCCTCCGCCGGCTGCCGTTCGACCCGCGGAACGGGCCGGGGCGGGTGAGCCTGGACGTGACGGCGCTGGCCCGGTTCAAGCGGCTGAACGACGAGTTCGCGGCGACGGCCGAGGAGCTGGACGGCGGGCCGATGGCGGCGGTGCTGCCGAAGGCGGTGCGGTTCGCCCTGCGGCTGGCGCTGGTGTGGTGGTGCGTCGCCGAGGCGGCGGCCGGCCGCGACCCGGGCAAGGGGTGCGTGCCGGACGCGGCGATGGCGGCCGGGGAGGAGCTGGCCCGGTGGTTCGTTCACGAGGCCGAGCGGGTGTACGCGGTGCTGGCCGAGTTGCCGGAACAGCGGGCCGGGCGGACGTTGGCCGAGTGGGTGCGGCGGAAGGGCGGGCGGGTTCGCCCGCGCGACTTGCAACGGAGCAACAAGCGACGGTATCCGACAGCCGCGGCGGCGGAGTTAGCCCTGGACGGGCTGGTGTCGGCCGGGTTCGGGGTGTGGGAGGACGACCCGCCCCCGCCCGGCGGCGGGTGGGCGGGGCGGACGTTCGTGCTGCGCCCGGCGACCGCGGACGACGGCCGACACCCGCCGACACTCGACACCGACCCGCCCCCGCTTGGCGAAGGCGAGGCGGCCGACACCCGCCCCGACACCGGGGATGAGACCCCACGTTTCCTCGCTCCGGGCGGGCGAGCGTCGGCGGGTGTCGGCCGTCGGCTCGACACCGCCGACCGACGCGTCGGAGAAGCGGCCGGCGGTCCCGAACCGGGACAAGCGTCGGACGAGCCAGCGTGTCCGGCGTGGGACGACTGGGAGGCGTTCTTCGCCCTGATGCGGTCCCGCGGGTGGGGGTGGTCCGGGGTGCTGGCGTGGCTGGCCGCCCCGCCCCGGGCCGGGTTCTTCGACTTGGCGGCCGACCAGCGCCGCCGGGCGGCCGAACACCTGGGGCGTCTGCCGGTCGCCGACCGTCCCGCTGTTCCCTCCTGACCTGACACCCGACAGCCGTACCCAGATATACTGCACAAGCCTTCACGCGAAAGGAATGACATGGCCAGCCTGATCCGCCCCACCCGCCCGTACCCGCTCCCGGCCGGGGCGGAGGTCGTCGAGCACGCCGGGCGGAAGCACGTCCGGCTGACCGAGGCTGGGCGAAAGGTGCTGTACCCGCTCACCCGCGACGGGGCGAAGTACCTGAAGCCGGCCAAGAAGTGGTACGGCCAGTTCACCGACGCCGCCGGCGTCACCCGCCGCGTCCCGCTGAGCGCGAACAAGGAGGCCGCCCGCCAGATGCTGGCCGAGGCGGTCAAGGCGGCCGAACTGGAGAAGGCCGGCGTCCGCGATCCGTTCGCCCCGCACCGCGCCTCCCCGCTCGCCCAACACCTCGACGGGTACGCCGCGTCCTTCGCCGACAAAGGGCACACCGCCCGCCAGGCGGACCAGGCGGTTAGCCGCTGTCGGGCGGTGTTCGACGGCTGCCGGTTCCGCACGCTGACCGACCTGGACGCCGAAGAGGTGGAAAAGTGGCTCGCCCGACGACGGGCGACGCCGAAGGGCGAGGGTGGGTTCGGCGTCCAGACCAGCAATCACTACCTGACGGCGGCGAAGGCGTTCGCCAACTGGTGCGTGCGGACCAAGCGGCTGCCGGCCAACCCGTTCCTGCACCTGCGGCGGATGAACGCCGAGGTGGACGTGCGGCACCGCCGCCGCGAGTTGACGGCCGACGAGTTCGCCGCGCTGGTGTCTGCCGCCCTCACCGGGGCGCCGATCCGCGGGCTGAGCGGCCCCGACCGGGCGATGCTGTACACCGTGGCCGGGTACACCGGGCTGCGGGCGTCGGAGTTGGCCAGCCTCACCCCGGCGTCGTTCGCCCTGGACGCCGCCCCGCCGGTGGTGACGGTGGCCGCCGCGTACAGCAAGCACCGCCGCGAGGACAAGGTGCCGCTGCACCCCGAACTGGTGGCCCAACTCCGCGGGTGGCTGAGCGGGTTCGCCCGGACCGCCCCGCTCTGGCCGGGGAACTGGGCGAAACACTTCGAGGCGTCCGATCTCATCAAAGCCGACCTTGCCACCGCCCGCGCACTCTGGCTCGCCGGCGGTCCGACAGACGAGCATGACGGGCGGGAAGGGAGCGATTTTCTGCTGTACCGAGACAGCGGCGGGCGGGTGGCCGACTTCCACGCCCTGCGGCACACGTTCGTCACCAACCTGGTACGGGCCGGGGTTCAGCCGAAGGACGCGAAGCAGTTGGCCCGGCACTCCACCATCACCCTGACAATGGACCGCTACGCCCACGTCAGCCTGCACGACACGGCGGCGGCGGTGGCGAAGTTGGCTGTCCCGCGGGCGAACGGGGGAAGTCCGGATGCACTGCCGGATGCACTACCCGGTGATGGCGGGGGAACTCGGGTGATGGCAGATGACGGACAGGCCGACGGGGACGGGTGGCGGGAAGTGCCTGCAATTTCAGGGCGTGAGGGGAATTGCGGGCCGGTGAGTCCAGTACACCCAGAAGGATTCGAACCTTCAACCTTCGGTTCCGTAGTACGGTGCTGTAGACCGAAGCTCGTTCCGGGTGATCCCGCAAAACCCGCTGAAAAGCAGGCGTTTTTGACGCGAACGTCGGCCGGCCCGGCGGTCGCCGACTTCCAGGATTATAGAGCGTTTCTGATCATTTTCTACGCTATCTCGGACAGAACTCGGACAAGGGGGGCGCAAGGCCAGCGCGAACTCAAGCCTCCGTGCGCCCCTCCCTAAATTGACCCCGTGCGCACCGACGGGAGGGGGCGATGGCAAAAGAGGCGAAGCCAAAGGCGAAGAAACGGAATCTCCGGTCCGTGCCGGCCGTGATCACCATGCGCTGGCAGGGGATGAGCCGCGAGATCGAGTCGATCCGCGAGTACCTCCTGACCGTCACGTCGTCATTCCGGAAGAGCTTCGCGAACTACGAGAAACACCTCCAGAAGCAGGCCGAGTCCGCGTCCGAAGACGAGATGCAGGACATCGGGGCGGACTGGAGCCAAGCGAAGGCTGAGTAGTTGGAGCTGTTCCCGGCGTTCGCGCTGCAGACCACATTCGTCGCCACGTACACACTGCTCGAAGACGAACTGTGCGACATCGCTCGGGCAGGCGGCCTTCACTTGAAGGTGGAGCTCGACCCGGAAGACTTGGGCGACAAGGGCATCCATGCCGCGAAGAAGTACTTCCAGAAACTGTACGGCATCAACATCGCGGATGACCCGAACTGGCACCTGATGATCCGGTACGGGCAGCTGCGTAACGTGTGCGCCCACCGGCGGGCCGGATGAAGGCGAACAACGACGAACTCCGGAAGTACGTAAAGAGCAAGGCGGGTCTGCTATCGATCGACGAACGCGACCACCTCCTGTTCAACCACGACTTCCTACTCAAGGTGTTGGAGAAGGTGGAAGCATTCGTCGGGGGCGTGTACCGGCTCGCTCAGCGAAAGATGATGGACGAGTAACAGAGGGAACAACCGATGGGCGTCGGGGGGTCGTATCTCGCGTTTCAACTCAGCGGCGCGCTGGCGTACTTCCGCGTGTACCGGGACTCGATCCTGACCGACGCGGTCGCCGGGTTCACGAACATTGAGCAGCGGGCCGACGCGGTCGTCGACGCCGCGTTCCAGCGGATGGGGTCGCGGCCGGGCTCGGAGGACTCGGGCGACATGAGTCAGGAGGCCGAGTGGGCGCAGGACGCGGGCCAGGCGTACTACGAGGCGATGACCGGGCTCCGGCAGGCGACCATCAACCTACTCGCGGCCGGGCTGTTCCACCTGCTCGAGCAGCAGCTCGCGAAGCTCGCCCTCGATCGGGCGTTTCGAGACATTCCGTTGAACCCGCGGAACGCGAACCTGGGGCCGAAGGGCGACCTTCTGCCGTGGTACAAGAACTACCTCGGTCTTGACCTGACGACCCTCCCACAGTGGGGACGCATCAACGAACTTCGGTTGGTGACGGGCGCGGTGAAGCACGCCGATGGCGGCAGCGCGCGAGAGCTCCGACCCCACCGCGAGGAACTGTTTCAGGCACCCGCGTTGGACGGATCGAAGTACCCGGCGCCGAACTATGACCGATGGCCGCTGCGCTCGCCGCTGACCGGCGAAGACCTCTTCGTGACGGAGCCCATCTTCGGTGAGTACGCAACCGCCGTCCTCGACTTCGTGCGGGCTATCGTCTCGCACTTCCAGCAGAACGGCCGCACGGGCTACCCCTTCGGCGGGTGAGTGTTCCCGCTACCCGCGTCCGCCGGGGTAGATGTACCATCCGGAAGATCAGAGGCGGGCGGTCCATCGACCAGAGCCACTCGTTGGCTTCCCGGTCTGTCGGGATGGTCTGAAACACGCCGGGGCCGTCGAACGAAACCCGAGCCAGGCTGAGCGACGTTTACAAGGCCGGAGGACCCGTCCGCCAGCCGCCGCCCCGCCGTGGCCGACCGACCCACAGTCTAATCCGATTCACCCTGCCCGATCCGGGCACCCCAGACGTCACCGACGGAGCTCCATTCCGTAGTTCCGTTGGAGAGTCGGAAAAAGTGTTGGAGTGATCTGGGCCGGCGATTACAATTCGAGTTTTTAACCAGTGGGACTGTTGCACCTCACGCCGCGACGTGAGGCAACTTGCGACGCGACCGATTGCCCGTGGGCAGTGGACCCGGTTGCTCAATCCCATTGTCCCAGGTACTTTCCACGCCCATTATGTGCGCTCAACGGGTCGCCTGGCACAATGACGAAGTCCTTACCGCTGAGCACTTCCAGCACTTGGAAGCGTGGATCGAGGGGCTCGTCTACCCACTCGCAGCGGCCAACGGGTGGGGGCTGACTCGGTTCGAGGGTGAGCTGGATCTGAACCGCCTGCCGCTCCTGAGTGTTCCGGACGGGTGGACGAAGAAAGGCCCGGAGTTGGAAACCTGGTGTACGATCCAGCCGCTCCGCGCTAGGACCCCCGTCGGGCGACTACTGGAGGTGACGCAGGAGTCGCGGTTGAGACTCGCGTTCGACGCCCAGCAAATCGACTTGGCCGCCGACGCGCTGCCGGTATACCTGATTCCGTCAGGGCTGCCAGAAGATGCCGCGCCAATGCGGCCGTACGAACCAGCGGTCGCGCTCAAGTCCCAATTGAGCGCGGCGGCTCAACGGGATGCGATCCAGATCGCTGAGTTCGGGGTGACGGCCGGCCGGCCGCTACCCAACGATCACTTCATCCCGATGTGCGCCGATGTCGGTGCGAGCGAGCGGCTGACTCGGGCAGCGGCGGATGTGGCTGCCGCCGCCGCGGGGTGCCGCCAATCCGTACTCGCGACGATGAAGACGGCTCGAGAGTTACACACCATATCGGGTGAGCAGTTCGTGCGGCTCGAAGCCCTTCGCGCCGCAGACAGGGTGTGTTGGTCCCTCGGGCTGCTGCTGGCTGACCCGCGCGCCCCGGTCCGGCGGCTCGTCGCCGCGGCCCGCGCCGCCGTGCGGCAGGCGAACGATGCCGTGCAGGGACTCGGGTTCGAGGCGTCACTGCTCGCGTCCGGGGCGGACAGGCTGGACGGGTTCGCTGGGCAGCCGAACCTCTACCCGGTCTTCGAACAGTTGCGTGTCACCTGCGCGAACCTGCGCGGGTGGGTTGCGGGCCTATCGCTGACGGACGAGGCGGCCCCGCCGGTTGCGGACATCCCGCACGGCGACGGGCAGATCACCGACGTGGTCGGGACCCGTTGGCGCCGCGTCGCGATCCCGCTGCACCGGCCGCTCGGCGCGTCGCTCGGGCCGGGTGCGCGGGTGCGGGTGCAACTCCGCACGACCAACCACGCACCCGAGGGCGAGGTGCGCGTCCACCCGACCGCCGCACCCGGTCTCAAGCTCAACGGCGAACTGGTCGCGCACTCGTGTCAGTTGCCCGCCAACAGCGAAGGTCGCCTGGCGGCCTTCGAGTACACCCCCAGCGACGAGGACCGGGCCGCCGACGTCCTGGTGTTCTACGTCCAGCGGAAGGTGGCCGACGTGCTGCCGCAGGCCGGCGGGGTGCTGTCGGCCGCCGTGGTTCAGATCATCCCGGTGTGACCGCCCGGCCGCCTCCGAAAAGGACCGACGCGATGCCCGAATACGAGACGACACGCGGCAAGGAGTTCCAGAAGCGCGCGGCGGCGTTGGCGGCGGTGCTAAAGGCTGGCCCGGTGCCCGGCGCGGTGCTGTCGGACTACCTGGAGTTCCTGACCAAGTGCCAGCGGGACGGCGTCGGACCGGGCACCGCCGCCGAGATCAATGCCGTCCTGTGGGAGGAATTCCCGCCCAGTAATAGCGCCGGGGTGCGCCGCATCGTCGAGGATCTGTCGGCTATGGCGGTGCAGGACTTTCGGCTCTTGCCGGACCGACCGGGACAGCCCCCGCTGCTGCTGTCATACTACAAGACATGGGACGAGGAGCGGAAACCGAAGCGCCTGATCGACGCGCTGTTCAACTCCGGCTGCCCCGCCCTGCTCGGCTCGGACCTGCTCGCGGAGGGCACCCCCGGGCTGGAGATGAGGGCCGAACTACTGCTCCGCATGGCCGAGGTGGCCCAGTACCTGGAGTACACCGCGGAGCTAGCCAGGGACGACCTGAAAGCGGCGCTGGCGCCCGGCTCGGAGGAGCGGCGGCAGCCGCTGGCCCCCCAACACTACCTGCGGTTCCAGCTGCTCAAGTTGGCTGAGGAGGAAAGCAAGCCGGCGGCGGAGAAAAGCACGCGGTTCCGCCTCGAAGACCTCGACGCGGCCCGCGGCCGAACCAAGCCGCCTTCACCCGAAGACCCGCGGTCGATCGTCGCGGCCGTTCGGCGGTGGGCCGCGACGGATCCGTTCTGTAATCACCTGTTCCGCGTTCGCTGGGGCTGGCTGGAGCAGCGCTCGCACTCATACGCCGCCGCCGCGACTGATGAGCCGACAAGTAACTGGAAGTCCCTCTCCGCCGCCGACCCCGTGACGAAGCTCGCGCAACTGTGGGAGGACCGTGCGGCCACGCCCGAGGAGATCCTCCTCGAGAACACAACCTGGTTGCGCCCTGACGCCGCGGGCGAGGCCGAACCGGCCGAGGTCGAAGACGAGGACGACGATGACTGAGAGCCGCGTGATCCCGTTCAGCACGCCGGTGTTCCTCTTCGGCGTGCCCGAGGTGGGCAAGACGAGTTTCCTTCTGTCCCTGGTGGATACGATCAACCGCGCCGGCGCGGGGCTTGAGCCCTTCCGTCTCAAGATGGAGGAGAGCGCGCTGGGGTACTTCGAGGAACTTGAAGAAGGGTGGCGGTCGTCAGCCCTGGACCGGACGAAGGCGGATCAGGCGTGCGGCTTCTCGGCCACCCGGTCTCAGGGGGGGCCGACGGTCTACTTCACCCTCCACGATTACGACGGCGCGTCGGCTCGGCCGAAGTCGAAACAGGCGAAGCGCGTCGATGACAGCGTCCGGGCGTTCGTCTTCATGGTTGACGAGCGGAACGTCGGTGTCGATGGGCCGCCGAAGAAATCGCAAGCCGCGTGGTTCGCCTCGCGCCTCGAAGCGTTCGGCGACGCGAACCCCGATCTGCATCATCCCCCGATCGCCCTGCTGGTCAACAAGGCGGATCAGATCTTTGCCGACGGTGAGGCGGAAATGGCCCTTCTGCGGGAGCGGCCGTGGCTGATCACCGAGGGGGTCGATCGACGGGTCGTCGCCGTCGGCGGCCCGCCCGCCCGTAACCTGCCGGGTCAGCCGTTCGACCGACTGGTGCAGTGCGTCATGGAAGACGCGCATCTGGCCCGCTCCGTCCGCCTCCAAGAGTTCGTCTGGAGGCTGTTGGCCGACTACCGCGGGTTCTTCGAGGAGGTGTTGAAGCGGACATTCCGGTTCCAGGTGTTTTTCAGCATGTCCGACGGCGCCGCGGCCAAGAACGACCCCGAGCGGGGCCCTTTCGGGGCCGTCGAACCGATCGAGTGGCTCGTCGGCGAGATGTACGGTGCGTACATCCGTCAGGGAAACGAGTGGTTGGCGGACCGCAAGCAGAGGCTCGGCGAGCAACGGAAGGCGCTCGAAGAGATTCTCAAACTCGCAGAACAACTGAAAGGCGCGAAGGCGAAAACCGGGCGAACCGACCTAGCCGAGCGCGACCGTCCCGCCGCCGAGGCGGTCGAGAAGCGGGCGCAGGACGCCTTGGACAAAGCCGTCGCGGCGGCTCGGGATGCCAAACTCCTGACCGCCGAGGGCGGCCCGAAGGCAGCCGTGAGGGGCGCATTCAAGGAATACGACCGAAAGTGGAATAAGGTGGAGGAGTTAGCCACCAAGTACGCGGCCGAAGCGGAACGGATCGAGCAATCGGCGGCAGACGACTACGACGCGGCCGGCCAAGAACTCGTGCGCGTGGCCGGCGGCCTCGGGCGGCTGATCGTTCGGCTGCGCGCGGCCGTCCAGCGGGAACAGCCCGGGGGCGACCGTAGTGATCGGGCGGCCGAACTCGTGACCGAAATCGAGCGGCGTGCCGCGGCGTTGCGCGAAATAGCCGCCGACCTGAGCACCATGGGCCCGATACCGTTATCCGACGACTGACGTCAAGGCCATGCCCATGCCCGCCGCCCCCCTCCACCGATTCGTCATCGTGTCGCGGCCCACGGGCGCCGACTGGTGGGTGTACTTTTTGGGGAGCGCGAAGGCCCCGCCGGCGCTTCGCAGCGCCCCGGGGGTCGATCGACTCGACCTCGCCGAGGGGGGAGGCGGGCGGGTGCTGTGGCCGACGCCCCCGTCCGCACACACGGTGCCCGCTCGCTATCAGCCGCCGAGGGAAGGCGCCCGCGGACGCATCACCGTCGAGCCGGCGGCGCTCGGGTGGCTGAACGGGTGCCCGGACAACCGGCTTTATCTGCCGGGGTTACCAGCGTGCGACGTTCTGCAGCTGACCGACCTCGCAAACCGCGTCAGCTACTGCTTCCGACCGGGACCGGACCTGCCCGTCGGCCCGGTGACCCCGCTCGTCGCCTCGACCTCGCCGCTGGTCCGTGGGTTCTTCCACCAAGTCCGCCGGACCTCCCTCCCGGACCCGCTCGACCGGGAGCGGGTGGCGGACTATGAACTCGTCGGTGAGTCAGTTGCCGACGACCGGCCCGACGGCTGGTTCAATCCGGTCGTGACGCTGGTCGAACTCGACGGCGACGGCCTCGCCGGACTGCTCGGCATGCCGGCGGCCGGATCCGAGCCGCAGACGCCCGCCGCCCCAACGGCCGCCGTCACCGAGACGCCACAGGCCGTGTTCGCGCGGCTGGCGGCCCCCGCCGCGGTGCTGCACGTCGAGCCGGGGTGGGACGAGACGTGGACGGGGCGGCACTGGTTCCAGCGCGCCATGTTCGCCCGCCGTCGGGGGGTGCCGGCCAGCGCCGTCGAACGGGTGTTGTGGGGCCCGAATCCCCGCGGCGCGGCCCCCTGGGTACCGTTCTTCGCGCTGGACGGTTTGGGTGGCGGGTTCCTCCTCGGTGCGTACGGCACCGGCCGGCCGCGCGCCGACTGGCTGCCGCCGGCCGGCGCGCGGCCGAACCGGATGTGGTTCGCCGACTACTGGGGTGCCCTCTGGTGCCCGGACGAGGTTGAGGCCAAAGCTCAGGGAACAAACCCGGAATCCCGGCCACCCGTCGACGAGCGACCGGTCATCCCGCCGCCCTTCGCGCCCCGCCCGTGGCAGCCGGCGACCCGCCGCGTCCCGTGTGAAGCGAGCGACGTCGGTGCTCTGCTGGCGTCCGCCGCTCCGTTGCTGGTGGCCGCCGGCGGACCGACCGGTGCCGACGCCGTCCTCACCTGGCTCGGCCAGGTCCTCGCGGCCGAGTCGCCCGCCCGGGCCGTCGACAGCCACCACGGCTACTATCGGCTGCCCGCCGGCCCCCCCAATCACAGAAGGGACGTCTTACTCGACGCGGCCGGGTTCCTGCAGGCGTTCGCCGAGAACTTCTTGGTGCCGTCCTCGCCGGTGCGGGTGGTACTGCCCCAGCCGGACGGGACGGCCGACCCTGCGGACGAGTGGCTCGTCGATCTCACTGGTTCGCTCCAGGACGGCGGCCGCGAGTTGCTCACGCGCTGGTTCCGCGCGACCGCCGCGGACGACCGCTCGTCGGCCGTCGAGGTGCCGTTCGGGTACGGCTGGTGGAACGACTGGTACGCCCTGCTCTACACCGCCGCCTGGGACGTGCGGGTCACGTTTCGGGCCGCCGCGGGGTTCGTCCTCGGGGTGTCGAAGCTCGGTCACGGTCAACTCGGCCGCGGCCCGAAGGCATACACGCAAGACCCGTTCGCCCACTTCAGGTTCTGACATGGCGACCGACACGTTCACCCCGCTGGCCGAGCCGGTCACCGCCGCCGCCAACGCGGCCGGGCAGCTCGGCAGCCTCGCGCACCTGTACGTGCACTGCCTGGAGCGGACCGCCCGCTCCGACGACGAGCCGGTGCTCGCCGCCACCCGGCTGATCCGCCAGCGGGTGCTTCCGTACACGGCGGCCGACGGCGTCGGACCGCGGTCGAACAAGTGGGCGTTCCAGCCCGACCGCGCGGCGGCCGACTTCGCCCGGTTCGTCCGCGGCCGCCCGGGGCTGCCGCCGCAGCCGTCCGACCAGGTCCTCGTCTGGCTGCTGGAGGGCGAGTTTACGGACGCGACGCGGAAGAACTGCGATCTGATCTGCCGGCGCAACCGGGTGACCGCGGAGACGCTGTTCCCGCCCACGACGGCACCGGCGGGCAGCGCGCTCGGGTTCGGCGAGATCGTCTCGGACGCCACCGCGGCCGGCCCCCCCCTGGTCAACCGCGACAACGACCTCGACAAGCACCTCGGCTTCCTCACCCAGTGCGTGAGGCAGCGCCGCCACTACCTGCTCGAGGGCCACGCCGGCGTCGGCAAGAGTTGCTTCGCCCGCGCGCTCGTGGCCCGGGCGCTCGGGCGGTGGGCGGCCTCGACCGAAGAGCGGTTGCGGGAGACCTGGTTCGTGTTCCTGGGCCCGCACGACTTCGTCGGCTCGGAGGAGGAGATCAAGGCCCGGCTCGACCACTTGTACGCGTACCTGCAAAAGCGGCCGAGCGCGGTGCCCGTGTTCGACGGGCTCGAACACCTGTTGAACCGCTCGCTGGTGACGTACAACCTGCTGGCGGCACGGTTCGGGGCGGTGCTGAGCGGGGGAGGGCGGACGTTCGCGCTAGTGTGCCAGTCCGGTCCGGCCGGGGCGGCCGAGTTGCTCAAGACCGTCAAGGCGTACCCCCTGGCGGCGATGACCAGCGAGGCCGCCAAGCCTATCATTGCCGACCGACTGCGGGAGGCGCTGGCCGCCCGCGGGCCGAAATGGGGGTGCGAACCGGACGCCGAGACGTTCATCAACACCCTATTGAACCTGGCCCGCGAGCGGTACCCGGGCCGGGCCCTGCCGGGCGTCGCCGTCCACCTGGTCGAGAGCGCCGCGCTGCGGGCGGAGAACCGGGTGCTGTTCCTCGACAAGAAGGCGAAGCCGCGGGTGACCGTCGACGACCTGTGGCAGCACGTGAGCGACGAGCAGGGGATCAACCCGGAGACGTTCGGGACCAACCCGGCGGACTTCTACGCCCGCCTCCGGGCCGACCTGAAGACGGACGTCCTGTGCCAGGATCACGCGATCGAGCTGGTCGGCCGCGAGCTGGAATTCCAGGCCGGCCGCCCGCCGCAGCGGGCGCCCCGCGGCCGGTTCCTGTTCGCCGGGCCGCCGGGCGTCGGCAAGACCGAGTTGGCCCGCTCCTTGGCCCACCGGCTGGGGATGGGGGACGAGGCGTTTTTCATCTTCAACATGTCCGAGTACTCGACCGACGCGGCCCGGACCCGGTTCATGGGCGCTGACCCCGGGTACGTCGGCTTCCGGGCCACGCGGACCATCTACGATCAGGTCCGCGCCCGCCCGTCGTGCGTCATCCTGCTCGACGAGATCGACCGGGCCGACCCGTCCATCCAGGATATCCTGCTGAGCATCCTCGAGGGGCAGGGGAAGGACGCCGAGGGAAGCCCGGTGTACTTCTCGCAGGCGGTGTTCGTGATGACGACCAATCAGGGCCAGCAGCAGGTCCGCGAGGCCCACGCGGCGGCAGTCGCGGCCGCCCATCCGCACCCCCCGGACCGAGACGCACTGGCCCGGAAGTTCGACGACGCGAAGCTCCGCGGGCTGCTCCTCAAGGGCGTTCTGGACGAAACCGAAGCCGGAATGAAAGCGTTCCTGAGCACGCAGACCGCCGCGGCGCGGGAGCGGTTCGCCGCCCACGCTACCGCGAAGGAGGGCTACAGAACCCTGCGGAACTACCTCGCCCTGAAGGACACCGCCCGGCGGATGGAGGCCACGCAGCGCCGCCCCCCCCTGGACCCGGCCCTGCTCGACCGGATCGACTTCATCGTCCCCTTCTTCCCGATCAAGGAGCGCGACGGCCTGGCCCGCATCCTGGACCAGAAGTTGGCCCGGTTCGGCTGGCCCGAGTGCGACGGGGAGACGCGGGACCGAATCCTCGACGACGCGCTGGCCCAGGACGAGTCGGTGCGGCCGTTGGAGCGACTGATCAAGAAGTACTACGCCGCGTGGAGCGAGGCGGCGGCGCGGGCAGCAAAACGCGGCCGCGGTCGAAAATAACAGTCCGGCACGAACGTCTGATTCACGGGAGAATACATGGCACGCGCGCGGAAACCAACCCCCGGCGGGGTGACTCTGGATCAACTGCTGGAGCGGTTCAAGGTCGGCAACCGTACCCTGACCATCGTCGGCAAGTTCCGGGCCGACGACGACGCCGACCTGCGGCGACACGTGTTCGCCAACGGCCCCGCCGCGACCGAGGCGGACGGCACCCTCGGGGCCGACGAACTGTTCCGCGTCCTGCGGCCGGAACTGCGCGCCGTCACCGAGGGCACCATCAAGGTCGGCGGCGAGCTGTTCAACAGCTACGACCTGGCCGCCCCGGTGGACGGGGCCGACGGGCAGGGGCAGCCGATCCTTATCGACAGTCCACTGCTGTCCGACGAGGCGTACACCCAGCCGGTCGCGAAGAACATCCAGAAACAGGGCGGGCGGCTGTTCAAGCAGCTGAACGACAACCTCCACATCCTTGCGCAGTTCTGGCAGAGCAACTTCCCCAAGGCGCTCTTGAAAGTCGCCAAGCACTACCTGTTGGAGTTCGCCAACACGGCGGTCATGGCCGACGCGAAGGGGAAGAAGGAACTCGTCGCGGCCGCCGACTGGTACGACATGGTGTCCGCCGAACACGGGCTGTCGGCGGCCCTGGTGAAGTACCTGACCTGCCACCAGCAGGACGAGCCGGCTGCGCTCGGGCAGGTGGGGGCCGCCCTCGAAGAGGCCGCGGAGGCGCGGGGGGTGCCGCTCACGCCGCGGCAACGGGAGTTGCTCGTCGAGGGGTTGGAACGGTGCAAGGGATCGCTGCGGAGCGAGCGCGAGTACGCCAACGACGCGGTGCTCGCCGGCCTGGCCGGGCTGGACGAGTTCGGGTTCCTCAAGGACTACGAGAGCAACAAGAAGTACGGTCTGGGCAAGGTCGACGGGGTCGGGGACAAGCGGTTCCTCTCACACTTCGCCTACTTCCTTCGCACGTCGGACGACGTGAACCGGTTCGTCCGCACCCAGGCGCTGCACTCGTACCTGTTCTGCTGGCTGGCGAGCAAGTACTACGCCCACGACAACAAGACCGATGTGACGTTGCCCGTCAAGATGTACGCCGTCGGGGTCGAGGGTCAGGGCGACAAACGGGTACCGGCCGAGACCCGCGAGGAGCGAGCGAAGAACGACGAACTGATCGACGAGGCCGAACCGGAACTGGACGGCCCCGCCACCGCGAACTACCAGGAGTTCGCGGACATGAACGTGTACAACCTGAAGGAAGTACTCAGCGCGTCCCGGGTGTTCACCACCAAGCAGTTGCGCGACCGGCTCCGCCGGCTGTTCGCCCGCATCGCCCAGATCGCCGGCGGCAAGGCCGGCAAGCTGCTCAAGGAGAACGCCGACTTCAACGCCGGGTACGTCAAGTTCTACCGGAGCATCCTCAACACCCGCGAGGACAAGGAGAAGGCGTACGACCTCGACCTGTTCAAGACGCGGCTCAAGAAGCTGTGCGCCAAGCCGAAACCGGGCGAGGACGACGAGGCCGCGTTCGTCGACGAGGTGATCGCCCTGGCCGGCGGGGATGGCGCGGCGAAGGGCAAGGGCAAGGGCAAGCCGGCCGCGGCGGAGAAGGAGACGCCGGCGGCGCTGCGCCGCCGGGTGAAGGAAGCGTTCATCCGGCGGTTCGCGGTCAAGAGCAAGAGCCGGTTCGCGCGGGCGTGGCTGAACAACGAAACCCAGATCGACGCGGACGAGAAGTTGTACCTGGGGCTGTACGACTTCCATCTCGGGCAGGAGGTGGCCGGCGGGGCGGAGGCCGGCGCCACAGGCGCGATCGTCACTGCGCTGAGCGTCCCCGACTTGGAGGACGACGAGGCGGCCCTGAAGCCGGCCCGCGACGCCCTGAAGGAGGCGCGGGCCGCGAGCCTGGAGCGCGAGACGCTGGCCGCCGGCAGCGGAACCGCCGCCCCGCCCACGGCCGAGATGGGCCGCCCGGAAGTGCTGAAAGGTCGGGAGGTCGGGGACGAGGCCGCGATCAAGGTGGGGGCCAAGACGGTCGGCAAGCTGGAGATCGTGGACGAGGGCAAAGCGAAGGTGACGCTGACCGGGGCCGCGGCCGCCCTGAAGAACCCGAAGACGGAGTTCGTGTTCAAGACGGGCCGGAAGAAGAAGTACTCCCTCGGGGAAGTTGGGGAGATCCCGGCGTTCGACGACCTGGCCGCGGGCGGCGAGGCCGAAGCCCAGCCACCTGTGCCGACGAACTACGAGCGGCTCTCGCAGGCGCAGGACGCGATCAACCGGAAGTACCGCGACAAGGTCGAGCCGCAGCAGGATCTCAACCGCGGGCTGCGGGCGCTGCTGTTCGGCGAGCGCGCCTACTCTGCTCCTTCGGCGGCGGTCAACCTCGACACCGCCGACCTGAGTTGCATCATCGGACTGATGATCGACATGGTCGAGCACCTGGGCGACCGCCGGCTCGGGGACGCCCTGTACGACAACGCGCCGAGCGACAAGGTGGACGCCCTGCTGAAGCGCGTGAACCTGAGCCAGTACTACCCGGTCGCCAACTCCAACGAGCTGGCGGCCATCATCCAGTACCACTACGCCCTGTGCGAGAAGTTGAACGCGGTGAGCGGGTACCTCAAGGAGGTGGGCGAACTGAAGCGGTTCTTCGAGGCGATCAAGGGGAGCACGCTGCGGGTGGTCCTGGTAAACGACACCGTGAGCGGGCACCTCGAGGAGGCCGGGGACAACTCCCAACTGGTGATCGCCGCCGACGCCCCGGCAGTGGCCTACTTGACCGGGCAGGCCGGGGCAACTGCGGAGTCGCTGGCGGCACTCGCCGACCGCGTCGCCGGCGCGGTCGGGGATACGAGGGACTGTCCACACGCCCGTGTCCCGCTCTTGGTGTCGGCCGACCCGGCGCTCAACTCGGCGCAAGTGCCGCTGCCGCTGGTGTGCCCAAGCAACGTGCCGCTGCCGTTCCTGGTCGCGGCCCCGAAAGCGAAAGAGAAGCCCGCGCCGCCGCCGGCGGAAGCCGAACTGAAACGGCTGAAGTCCGGGCCGCCCTTGGCGGTCACAACGGTCGTGCAACAGCGGCCGTACCTGCTGCTGAGCACCGCCCTGCTCGCCCCGACCGCCGACTTCGGTCGGACCGGCGCGACGATCGGGGAGGGGGTCAAAACGTGGACCCGGAAGAACCTGGGGGTGAAGGCATCCAACGACGAGGCCCTCGCCGGCTACCTGCGCCGGCTGTGGCTGAACACCGACCCCGGCCTACTGCTCGGCAACCTGACACTCACCACGTGGCTGAACGCGGCCGTGGTGGGCAAACGGCACAACCCGGGGTGGGTGCTGTCGGCCGGGCTGTCGCGGACGCTCCAGCAGTTGTTCAACACGACGGCGGTGCAGGACGGGGTATTCGCCGAACTGCCGCGGGGCGACGCGTTCGGCCTGGGTACGCTGCCGATCTACGTCCTCAGCCCGGGCGACGACGCGAAGCTGGAGGCGGCGCTCAACGTCCAGGTGAATCGCACGCTCGACGCCGGATTCGGGACGCACCCGCCCGGCGAGGAGCCGATCGAGTTCGACCTGGACTGGCCGGCAGGATTCCAAGAACTGCTCGCGAACCAGGCTCACTAACCGGAGGGCGACATGCCGTACATCTGGAGTAAAACGGGCAAACCCACGTCGACGGAGTTGACTGCCAGGCTCGAAAGCTTCTGGCTGTACTACGACTTCGTCGTGGACCGGGGCAACCGGCAGATCACCATCGGCGACGGGTACTACGCGGTGTACCTGTCTCAGGCGTCCGGCCCGCCGGCCGTGCTCAAGCCGGCTGCCGCCGACCGCGACTTCACGCTCGACGACACCGCCGGCAACGTCGTCCAGTTGAAACACGCGGCGCTGATCCAGAGCCGGGTGGTGGAGTACAGCAACGAGTTCAACCACCTGCACGTGTTCAAGTTCGACGACGCCGCCAACGCGACCACGTGGATCGACGCGAGCGGGTGGAACCCGGGCTTCACCAACCCGGACACCAACGAGGGGAACCGGGTGTTCTGGCCGCACACCGCCACGTTCGGCGCGTACGAGGCGAAGAAGGGAGAGAAGCCGAAGGCCGGCGCCCCCGCGGCCAGCCCGGGGTTCACCGAGCGCTACGTGTACTGGCTGATGGCCCGCGAGAACGCGTCCGGCACGCGGGCCCTCGGCGCGGTCATGCCGTTCCTCAACCCGTCGTGCCTGTCGCACATCCTGTCGGGCGACAACAAAGTGATGCCGCCGCTAAAACTCAAGGTGCAGAGCCGGCCGGACTGGACGTACTTCCCGACCGGCGTGAAGACGTTCCCGGGCGACGTCAAGGGGTACGTCATGGTCGCGCAGGGGGCGTTCAAGGCCATCGACCTGAGTTCGGAACTGGAGTCGTGGCATCTCCAGGGACCGAGCGGACCGACCGAGGAGGTGCTCGTCGCCGACCGGTTGGCCGACCTCGTTCACCGGGCCGGCAAACTGCGCCGGACGCTGGAGACGTGCGACGACACCAAGCACGACAGCGTGATCCCGGCCAGCCCGGACGGGCCGGTCGAGGTGCTGTACCTCGACAGCCTGAACAACCGCGTCAAGGTCCCCGCCCTGATTTGAGAGGTGAGCCGTGGCACTGACGGTAAAAGTCGCCGGCACCGCGTACCGGGCCACCCGGGCGAGTCTGACCCTTGCGGCCGGGGCCGGCCCGGTCCTCCGCGCCCGGTTCGCGGCCGACCGGCCGGGCGACGCCATTCAGGCGGCCGCATCGAGCCTGGGGCCGGGCGAGTTGGTCACCGCGCGCGGCCCGCTCCCGTTCCTCACGCTGGGGTTCGAGTTGGTCGCCGAGGAGCCGGGCGGGCTGCGCAACAAACTCGAAGTGGTGGGACTCGTGCTCCCGCCGACGGTGGCCGACTGGTTCGGCCAGAAGCCGGCAGCCGGCAGCCGCAATACCCTCGTGTACCAGCGGGGCGAAATGGAGAGCGGCTGGCTGTTCTTCCGCCGCGCGCTCGGCGGGGGGTTCGCGGCGCCGCCGGTGCCGGCCATGTTCGACTCGCTGTTCCCGGCGCGGAGTTGCATTTGGCGCGGTGCCGCCTGGGACAACGGCCAGTTCCTGACCCGCGCCGTCGAGGCCGCCCGCTTCCGCCTCCCCGGGGTGCTCGGGTGGTTCGCCCGGGCGCACGAAAAGGAGCCGCTCCTCCTCATCCAGACCGATGCGGCGAAGTCCCCTCCGGCGCTCGGCGTGGGCTGGTCGCTGGCGGACACCGCGACCCCGCACCGGCTGGCCGGCCCGGCCCCGGGCGCGTGCGTGCGCCGCGCCGAGTTCGCCGCGGGCGAC